>CAZGPT010000155.1:0-3819 GCA_964527015.1 uncultured Mycobacterium sp.
ATCAGCGAGGCGATCGGTGAAGTGGGCGGCTTCTCGGTCACGCTGCCGCGACGTGATGGCGGTGAGCGTCGGCTCTATCTGATCGAGACCGCCGAGAAGGGGCTGCTGTGGATGCGGCTGTCGGCCCGCGGCCGGGCCGGGCACGGGTCGATGGTCCACGACGATAACGCCGTCACCACGATCGCCCGAGCCGTGACGCGATTGGGCACCCATCAGTTTCCGCTGGTTCTGACCGATTCCGTCAAACAGTTTCTCATCGCGGTCGGTGAGGAGACCGGCTACGAGTTCGACCCCGACTCGCCCGACCTCGAGGGTGCGGTGGCCAAGCTCGGCCCGATCTCGCGACTGGTAGGGGCGACGCTGCGCGATACCGCCAACCCGACCATGCTGAACGCCGGTTACAAGGCCAATGTCATTCCGGCCACCGCCGAAGCCGTGGTCGACTGCCGGGTGCTGCCCGGCCGGCAGGCCGCCTTCGAGCGGGAAGTCGACGAACTCATCGGCCCCGGTGTCACCCGGGAGTGGATTTCCGAACTGCCCTCCTATGAGACCAGTTTCGACGGTGCGCTGGTCGACGCCATGAACGACGCGCTACTGGCTCTCGATCCCGAGGCGCGCACCGTCCCGTACATGCTGTCCGGTGGAACCGACGCGAAAGCCTTCGCTCGCCTTGGTATCCGGTGCTTCGGCTTCGCCCCGCTGCGGCTTCCGCCGGAACTGGACTTCGCGGCACTGTTCCACGGTGTCGACGAACGGGTACCCGTCGACGCGCTGCGGTTCGGCGCCCGAGTGCTCGAACATCTCCTGGAAAACTGCTGACCCCGCCGATAACGAAAGGAACTGCCTGTCATGGCTTTTCCCTACAACCCGTACGACTTCCTGCCTGATCTGCCCGGTTTCACGGTAGCCAGCGCCGACATCACCGACACCCGTCCGTTGAAGATGGCACAGGTCAGCGGCATCATGGGAGCCGGCGGCGAGGATGTTTCGCCGCAGCTGAGTTGGTCGGGCTTCCCGGAGGAGACTCGCAGCTTCGCGGTGACCGTGTTTGACCCGGACGCCCCTACTGCATCGGGGTTCTGGCACTGGGCGGTGGCCAATCTGCCCGCAACCGTCACCGAACTGCCGGCCGGCGCGGGTGACGGGTCGGTACTGCCGGGCGATGCGCTGACCCTGCGCAATGACGCCGGTATGCCCCGTTTCATCGGCGCCGCCCCGCCCGCCGGCCACGGCTACCACCGCTATTTCGTTGCGGTCCATGCGGTGGGTGTGGAGAAACTGGATCTTCCGGCGGACGCCAGTCCTGCCTACCTGGGCTTCAACCTGTTCATGACCTCGATTGCGCGCGCGGTCATCTACGGCACCCACGAGCAGAAGTAGTCGCGCTCGCCGGGGCGCCGGGACTCAACGGGTGGCTGAACCCACGGCCTCGCTCAGCGATGCGAACCCGGCGGCGCGCAGACGACGGCCCATACCGTCGTGAATGCGCTTGGCCCACAAACCCCCGCCGTACACGAACCCGGTGTAGCCCTGCAACAGTGTGGCGCCGGCGGTGATCCGCTCCCAGGCGTCGTCGGCGTTTTCGATACCGCCCACCCCGATCAACACCAGCTGTTCACCGGCCCGGGCGTAGAGCCGGCGCAGCACCTGCACCGCTCGTCGGGCCACCGGCGGGCCGGAGATGCCGCCGGGCCCGAGATCGGCGACGTCGGCGGTGCGCAGGCCCGCGCGGGAGACCGTCGTATTGGTCGCCACGATTCCGGCCAGGCCCAGTTCGACGGCCAGGTCGGCGACCGCGTCGACATCGTCGTCGGACAGGTCCGGGGAGATCTTGACCAGTACCGGCGTTGAGGTCTCGGCCAGCACAGCGGTCAGGATGGGGCGCAGTGACCCGACTGCCTGCAAATCCCTAAGTCCCGGGGTGTTGGGGGAGCTGACGTTGACCACCAGGTAGGTGGCCAGCGGGCCGAGCAGGCGGGCGCTGGTGGCGTAATCTTCGGCGGCCCGCTCGGGCGGGGTGAGCTTGGACTTGCCGATATTGACCCCGACCGGCACATCCGGGCGGCGGCGGGCCAGTTCCAGTGCCAGTTGGCCGGCGCCGTGGTTGTTGAAACCCATTCGGTTGAGCAGGGCGCGATCCGCGCGAAGCCGGAACAGCCGTGGCTCGGGATTGCCCGGCTGCGGTTGCGCGGTGACCGTACCGACCTCGGCGTAGCCGAATCCCAGTGCGCCCCAGCCCGACAGCCCGATTCCGTCCTTGTCGAAACCGGCGGCAAGGCCGAGTGGCCCGGGAAAGCGAACCCCGAAGACGGTGCTGACCAGGATCGGATCCCGAGGTGCGAGCGCTCTGCGGAGCGGGCGGCGCGTCGTCTCGGTGGCGGTGGCGCCGCGCAGAGCGGCGAACGCGAGGGTGTGGATGCGTTCGGGCGGCACCAGGAACAGCGCGCGGCGGACCGCGTCATAAATCACAGTGCGGGCTGATCGTTCGGGTATTGGTTGCCCCGGTCGTCGGACCGAGACCTTTTGCGCCGCAGCAATACTTTTCTGCTCCCGTCGGTGTAGAGGCGCACCCTGGTCAGCTCCCACCCGCGGTATTCGGCTTCGATGGACAGCCTTGTCGAGGCGCTGATCCGGGTCACCTCCGGCGGCAGCCGAAGCGGGATCCAGTCGTAGTCGCCGGAAGCGTCCTGGGAGAGTTCGCGCTCCCAGGCGGCCGGCATCCGACCGTACTGCGCCGCGCTCACCGGCCCGCCCCCGCGTCGCGGATCACCTGCACGCCGGCGCCGGAACCCGACATCACGTACAGCGTGTCGTTCTGAGCGTCAAAGGCCAGTACGTCGGGTTGCTGCACGGTCGGATATCGCACCTTCTCCACGGGGATGCCGGTGGACAGATCGTAGCCAATCACGGTGTTGGTCGCGGTCTGGGACACCCAGACCAGGGTCGGTGACCCCGCGACTCCGTAGGGGAACTCGCCCACCGGGTACGCCTGGCGTTCGATCAGCGGATCGACCCCGAAGACCAGCAATTGCCCGCCACGGGTGTCGGCGACCAGCACCCGGCCGGCCGGGTCGGCGGTGATGGTGGTCGCGCCGAGACCCGCCCGCAGGGCCTGGGCGGGGGAGCCGTCGGCGTTCAGGGCCGTGACCGAGGTCTGCCTGCGGTCCAGGACGACGGCGGTATCGCCCTCGGTGACGATCGCGTCCACCCGCGCGAAGATATCGGCCTCGTGCGCCACCGTCAGGTCTTCGGCCAGGGTGTAGGCGGTGCCGTCGGCACTGCCCAGCACGAGCCTGCCGTCGGTGCGCCGGGCGATCGCGGTGAAATCGGTTTCGGACTGCCCGCTGATCGCAGTTCGAGTGGCCGTACCGGCGTCCAGGTCGACGGTGAAGAAGCCGCCCCGGGTCGAGAGGTACGCGGTGCCGTCGCTACCGCCCCCGCCGGTGACAGCGGTGGCCGGGCCGGGCAGCACCACCGTCCGGGTCGCACCGGCGCGGTCAATAACTGTCAGCGTGGCCGGCGCCCCGGCATCGGCACCCGGGGTGAAAACCACCAACGAACCGGTGGCGGCGTCGGTGATCGCCGCGGCAGGCCGCCCCTTCAAGGACAGGATCTGACCGGCGGGCGCGGTTGCGGGCGGCGGCGACACAGCCGCCCGAGCCGGTTCAATGGTGGCCGGCGGCACATCGGTCAGTGTCGAGGCCAGTTCCGAACACCCACCCGCACCCATGGTGACCAGGAGCAATCCGGCCGCAACGCCGAGTATTGCTATCCGGTTTCCGGTCTGTGGCAACGGGTATTCCCTCGGTACATCGGTCG
>CAZGPT010000155.1:3919-7475 GCA_964527015.1 uncultured Mycobacterium sp.
ATTGCTATCCGGTTTCCGGTCTGTGGCAACGGGTATTCCCTCGGTACATCGGTCGGGCGACCGGGTCGGCTGTGCTCGCGGTCGAAGTCTAGGTGCAGGGCACGGCGGGTCGGATTGCCGGTTCGCACATATGACGGCGTAAGTCGCGTTATGGTCATGTCATGACGCTGGCCGCGGTCTCGCAGTCCCACGCATGGCAGTTCCACGCATCGGAGTTCGTCTTCGATGATATGGCGACCGGCCCTTCTGCCAGCGGATTCGGCCACCTCGGCGACGGGCGCAGCTTCTCCTTTCGGGCCTACCGGGGCCGGCTGTTCGTCGAGATCTACCGTCCCAGGCTGGCGGGTCCGGTTCCGCTGCCCGAAGACGTGGTGGCGACCGCCGACCGCGGATTGAGTGATCTCGACGTCGACGATGCCCGCAGTCTGTCGGCCGCTGTCCGCGACGTGGTCACGGAGGCCGTGCCGGTGCGCTGACCGCCGTGCCACGACGCCGCGCGGGTACGGTCAGCGTCGTGGATGTGGCGTCGATGTCCTGGCTGCAGGTGGTGGTGCTGTCGGTCGTGCAGGGATTGACCGAGTTCCTGCCCGTCTCCTCCTCGGGCCACCTGGCGATCGTGTCGAGGACCTTCTTCGGCGGTGATGCCGGCGCATCGTTCACCGCCGTTTCGCAGCTCGGGACCGAAGCCGCCGTTCTGGTGTATTTCGGCCGGGACATCGTCCGCATCGTGAAAGCCTGGTTCGGCGGGCTGTTCGACCGGGGTCGCCGTGACAACATCGACTACCGGATGGGCTGGTACGTCATCATCGGGTCGATCCCCATCGGGGTGCTGGGTCTGTTGTTCAAGGACGTCATCCGATCCGAGGCGCGCAATCTCTGGGTCGTGGCCACAGCCCTTCTGGTCTTTTCGGCCGTCATCGCCGCGGCCGAGTACTACGGCCGGCAGGATCGTCATATCGAGCAACTGACCTGGCGTGACGGTCTGCTGGTCGGCCTCGCCCAGTGCCTGGCGCTGATCCCCGGCGTATCGCGGTCCGGCGCCACTATCAGCGCCGGCCTCGCGTTGGGGCTGGATCGACCGCTGGCCGCGAGATTCGGTTTCCTGCTGGCCATTCCGGCAGTGTTCGCCTCCGGGCTGTTCTCCCTGCCCGATGCGTTCCACCCGGTGAGCGAGGGAATGAGCGCCACCGGCCTGCAGCTGGCGGTGTCGGTGGCGATCACCTTCGTGGTTGGCTTCGCCGCGGTGTCGTGGTTGTTGCGCTTCCTGACTCATCACGCCATGTACTGGTTCGTCGGCTATCGGGTGGTCCTCTCGTTGACGGTGATGGTCCTGTTGGCCACCGGTACGGTGGCGGCGATATGAGGACTATCCGATGACCGTCATCCTGCTCCGGCATGGCAGGTCGGTGTCTAACACCGCCCACATACTGGCCGGCCGCTCCGAGGGGGTCGAACTCGATGAGAAGGGCGCCGGCCAGGCCGCCGCGCTGATCGAGCGGCTGGAAGGTATGCCGATCAGGGCACTGGTCCGTTCCCCACTGCTGCGGTGTCGGCTCACCCTCGAGCCGCTGGCCGCCGCACTGGACCTCGAGCCGGTTATCGACGAACGGCTTTCCGAGGTCGACTACGGACAGTGGACCGGCCGCAACCTCGGTGAACTGGTGAAGGAACCGCTGTGGTCGGTCGTGCAGCAGCAGCCGAGCGCGGCGGTGTTTCCCGAGGGGGAGGGCCTTGCGCAGGTGCAGGCCCGATCGGTGGCCGCGGTGCGCGAACACGATCGCCGCCTGGGCGAGGAGCACGGTGGCGATGCGCTGTGGGTGGCATGCACCCACGGCGATGTGATCAAGGCGGTGGTGGCCGACGCGCTGGGGACCCACCTGGACAGCTTCCAGCGGATCACCGCCGACCCGGCATCGATGAGTGTGATCCGCTACACCGCAGTTCGTCCGTTTGTCCTGCATGTCAACCACACCGGCGCACAGCTGGCCTCGATCCTGTCCGGACCACCGCCGGAGACGGCGGGCGGAGCGAGCGGGGACGCCATGGTGGGCGGCTCGACCGACTGAATCCGAGGCCGGGTGAGGTTCGCCCGGTATTTTGGGAGTAACCATGACCCGCGCAATCCACGTTTTCCGCACCCCCGACCGATTCGTCGCCGGGACCGTCGGGGAGCCCGGAAACCGGACCTTCTATCTGCAGGCGGCACATGACAGCCGAGTGGTCTCGGTGATGCTGGAAAAGCAACAGGTCGAGGTGCTGGCCGAGCGGATCGGCGCGCTGCTGGTGGAGATCAACCGTCGATTCGGCACGCCGCTGCCACCGGAGGCCGATGTCGAGGATCTGAGCCCGTTGCTCACGCCGGTCGATGCCGAGTTCCAGGTGGGGACTATGGGGCTGGGCTGGGATGCCGAGGCCAACAGTGTGGTGGTGGAGTTACTCGCGGTCAGCGATACGGCCTTCGACGCCTCGGTCATCCTCGATGACGCAGAGGACGGCCCCGACGCGGTACGGGTGTTTCTGTCGCCGGAGTCCGCCCAGCAGTTCGCCGCCCGGTCCAACCGGATCATTTCGGCGGGGCGTCCGCCCTGCCCACTCTGCGATGAGCCGCTGGATCCCGACGGGCACCTGTGCGTCCGGACCAACGGCTATCGGCGGGGCTCCACGCTGGCCGCTGAGGACGACTCCGAGTCGTGACCGATTCCGATGGCCGCCATGATGCGTTGCTGCACGGCGACCTGACGCTGCTCGGCCGCATCCGGTCGGCGAGCAATGCCACGTTCCTGTGCGATGCCGGCCCGGACGGCGAACCCGTACATTGCGTATACAAACCCATCACCGGCGAGCAGCCGCTGTGGGATTTTCCGGACGGCACTCTCGCCGGACGAGAGTTGGCCGCGTTTCTCGTCTCGGAGGCGTTGGGCTGGGATATTGTGCCGCACACAATTATTCGCGAGGGGCCGGCCGGTCCGGGGATGGTCCAACTGTGGGTTGAGCAGCCCGGCGACTCCGGCGGGGATTCCCGGCCTGACCTGGTGGATCTGTGCCCGCCCGATAACGTTCCGGCGGGCTACCTTTCGGTGCTGCGTGCCTACGACGGCACCGGTTCGGAGGTGGAGTTGGTCCATGCCGACGATCCGGGCCTGCGCCGTATGGCGGTGTTCGATGTGATCGTCAACAATGCCGACCGCAAGGGCGGCCACATCCTGTCCGGAGTCGATGGCCGGGTTTACGGTGTCGACCACGGCGTCTCGTTGCATGTTCACGACAAGCTGCGCACGGTGCTGTGGGGGTGGGCCGGCAGCACAATCGATGACGAAACACTCTGCGCGGTGGAGGAATTACAGCGCCTCCTGGCGGGACCGCTGGGAGAACGCCTGCGCGAGAACATCACTGACACGGAGTTCGATGCGTTGTCAGCGCGTGCGCGCACGCTACTCGATAATCCGCTGATGCCCAGCCCCGAGCGGCGTCAGGCGCTTCCCTGGCCGGCGTTCTAGGCGGACTGTTCGTCGTTGTTTGTGTTGTGTAGCAGTCGTTCTGGGTGGTGGTAGGTGTT
>CAZGPT010000156.1:0-7465 GCA_964527015.1 uncultured Mycobacterium sp.
CTGTTCTGGTACCGCTCGACGAAATTCGTCATGCGTCGCTCGATCCCGGTCGGAACCGCGATCGTGGCCCTGCTGTTACTGCTCGGCTCGCCGTTCCTGGGAATCGAGTTCGGCAGCCCGGACGATCGGGTGCTGCCGAAGTCCGCGCCGGCTCATCAGGTCGGTGACATGCTGCGCAACGACTTCTCCAGCAACCTCAACTCCGGTATGAGTGTCGTCGTCGGGGGGGTCGATAACGCGACCGTGGCCGACCTGGACCGCTACGCGGCCGATCTCTCACTGGTCCCCGACGTATCGCTGGTTTCCGCCCCCGGCGGCACCTTCTCAGCGGGTAAGAGGGTAGGCCCGGCCTCCGCGCCGACCGGCGTGGAGGGCGGCAGCGCCTTCCTGTCGGTGCGCAGCACCGCCGAGCTGTTCTCCGGTGGCTCCCGCCTCCAACTCGAGCGCCTGCACGCCGTACCCGGCCCTGCCGGACGTGACGTCCTGATCGGCGGGGTGCCACAGATCAATCGCGATATTGTAGGTGCAGTCACTTCCCGAATGCCGTTGGTGCTGAGCCTGATCGGCGTGATCACCTTCGTGCTGCTGTTCCTGCTGACCGGGAGCCTGATCCTGCCGCTGAAAGCGCTGGTGCTCAACGTGCTGTCGCTGTCGGCAGCCTTCGGCGCGTTGGTGTGGGTCTTTCAGGAAGGCCACCTCGGCGCACTGGGTACCACCCCGACCGGGACGATGGAGGCCAATATCCCGGTGCTGATGTTCTGTGTCGCGTTCGGGTTGTCGATGGACTACGAGGTATTCCTGCTCGCCCGCATTCGGGAGTTCTGGCTGAATTCCGGATCCGCCCAGTCGGGGTTATCGGATCGGGTCCGGACCCGAGCCGACAACGACGAGAGCGTGGCACTGGGCCTTGCACGCACCGGCCGGGTGGTGACCGCCGCCGCGTTGATCATGGCGATCGCCTTCGCCGCGTTGATCGCCGCCCAGGTGTCGTTCATGCGGATCTTCGGGCTGGGGCTGACATTGGCGGTGCTGACCGATGCCACCCTGGTGCGGATGGGCCTGCTGCCGGCGTTCATGCACGTCATGGGGCGGTGGAACTGGTGGGCGCCGGCTCCGCTGGTTCGTCTCCACGAACGTTTCGGCCTCAGTGAGGGTCCGCCGCGGTACCCGCCCAGCGCGCCCGAGTCGCTGGCTACAGTGGGGAAATGACCGCCAACCCCGCTGAGCGGACCCTGGACCACCCGTTCTTCGCCCGGGTATGGACGGTGATGTCCGCTCATGAATCCCCGCTGATGCGCCGCCTGCGAAGGGAGAATCTCGCCGGTCTAACCGGTCGGGTGCTGGAGGTCGGGGCGGGCACCGGCACCAACTTCGCTTTCTACCCCGATACGGTGACTGAGGTGGTCGCGGTGGAACCCGAGGTGGGGCTGGCGCCGAAGGCGCGTGATTCGGCCGCCGCCGCACCGGTCCCCGTCACCGTCATCGCCTCAACCATCGAGGCGCTGGCGGGTGTGTCCACGGGGGATCTCGAACCGTTCGACGCGGTGGTCTGCTCGCTGGTGCTGTGTTCGGTTGCGCACCCCGATACCGTTCTGCGGCAGCTGAATACGGTTCTCAAACCCGGCGGCGAGTTGCGCTACTTCGAGCATGTCGCGAGCTCGGGCTGGCGGGGTTCGCTGCAGCGACTCGCCGACGCCACCGTCTGGCCGCGTCTGGCCGCCAATTGCCACACCCACCGCAATACCGAGCGCTCCATCGTCGGTGCCGGTTTCGCCCTTGAGGTTTCGCGCCACCAGTGGACCTTCCCGACCTGGGTGCCGCTGCCGGTCGCGGAGGTCGCACTCGGCCGGGCGGTCAAGGCCTAGGGCCCATGGGTACGGGTCGGCCGCGGGATACCACCGGCGGCTCCATCTCGTCGCGCGGTCTCGCCCGGGCGGACTACCTGCCCCTGCGTGGCGCGCACCTGGCGGCCGTCGGTGCTGCACTGCAGGACCACATGGGCCGTCTGGACTGGTCGCGGGAGCAGATCGAAGATCACCAAACCCACCGACTGCGCAGCCTGCTGGCCTATGCCCGGGAGCGCTCCCCGTTCCACGCTCGCCGACTGCGCGGCCTTGATCCGGCTGCGGCCACGGTGGCCGACCTGGCTGCATTGGACCCGATGTCCAAGCGGGACGCCCAGGAACAGTGGGACTTCATCATGACCGCGCCCGGCCTTGACCGATCAGGCGCTGAACAGATCCTCGCCCAACAGCGTTGGTTCTCCTACACCCCTGGCCGATCAGCAAGTTTTCAGCTCCGGTGGATCCAGCGGAGTCCGCGGCATCTACGTCTGGGACTGGTCCTTCTATGTCACCGCCGCCTGTCTGGCATGGCGGATGCAGGCCAGAGCCGAAAACCGCAGTCGCTCCGCAGGTCCGGCGCGATTGGCGGTGTTGGCCGCAGGAGTACCGCCGCACGCGAGCACCCCCTTGTTCGACGTGCCGACCACCGCGGCCATGCAGACCGTCGTGATCGAAGCCGGCGCGCCCTTCGATGAGGTGCGCGCAGCGGTGGCAGAGGCGCGACCCACCCACCTGGTCGGCTACTCCAGCGTGGTCGGGCGGCTTGCCCGGGCCACCCTGGCCGGTGACCTCGCCATCCGGCCGGTGCGGGTGAGCACCAACTCCGAACCTCTGTTCGAGGATGACCGGAGGGCGATCGGCCGGGCATGGGACTGTGCGCTGCACAACCTGTGGGGTTCCACCGAGATCGGCGTGCATGCGGTGAGCTGTTCGGAGGGTCCCGGACTGCACGTCTGCGAGGACGAGGTGATTCTGGAGCGCGTCGATGATCGCGGCGCACCGGTCGGCCCTGGTGAGCCGGCTGCCCGGACACTGGTGACCGGGCTGGCAAACCGGACCTTTCCCTTCATCCGGTACGACCTCGGCGATCAGGTGGCCCTGTTGCCGGGGGACTGCGCCTGCGGCAGCGAATTCATTCGCGTTGCCGATATCGAGGGACGCCGCGACGACGATTTTCGGTACGGGACGACGGTCGTTCCGCCCGTGGCCTTTCGGCACGTCCTGGGAACCGACCCCACGGTGTCGGAGTACCAGGTGACTCAAACTCCCCGCGGGGCGGACATTCTGGTCGTCGGCAATCCTGATCCGGCCGGGGTGACCGCGGCGCTGTCCGGCGCCCTTGCCCGCTACGGTGTGGCGGACCCGAAAATCCGGGTGCGAATTGTCGCGCGGTTGCCCCGGCATGAGAGCAGCGGCAAACTGCGGCGGTTCGTTCCCCTGAACTGACGGGTGACTGAGCGCGCCGGGCAACGGGGTAGTCGGCGTCGCTTTTCAGCCCAGCAGATCGGGCAAGCGTTGCAACAGTCCGGGCAGTGCGACTCCGGCGGTCTCCCGGACCGACAGGGTGGCCGACGTCGACAGCGGAGTGGGTTCAGGGTTGACCTCGACCACGGCCGCGCCGTTGGCCAGTGCTATATCGGGTAGACCCGCGGCCGGATAGACCAGCCCCGACGTGCCGACCACCACCACGATCTCGGCACGGGCCGCTGCCTCGACCGCGGCCTGCCACGGCTCATCCGGCAGCGATTCGCCGAACCACACGATGCCCGGCCGGATCAGACCGCCGCACTCGCATGACGGCGGCATCTTCTCCAACTCGGGCTCGGCCATCTCGGGCAACGGTCCGTGATAGCGCGAACCGCAGGTGTCACACCAGAACTCGGCCAGGCTTCCGTGCAGGTGGTGCACCGTCCGGCTGCCGGCCCGCTCATGCAGGTCGTCGACATTCTGGGTGATGACCGTGACCTCGGCGTGGTCCTGCCAGTCCGCCACGGCGCGGTGGCCGGCATTGGGGGCAACCTCGTTCACGAGATGGTGGCGCCACAGGTACCAGGCCCACACCCGCTCCGGGTGTTTCTGCCAGCCGTCGGTACTGGAGAGTTCGTAGGGGTCGTACTTGGACCACAGCCCGGTCTCGTCGTCGCGGAACGTCGGCACCCCGCTTTCGGCGGAGATCCCGGCTCCGCTGAGCACCGCGATACGCACCCGGTCACGATAGCGGGGTCATACTGACCTTCGTGCAGTGGCCGCGAATGGACCCCGGGTCGGAAACGGCGCTCTTCGACCAGCTGCGATTGGCGGTGATCGATGCCGTCCGGGACGGACGCCTGCCGGCGGGAACCCGCTTGCCGACGGTGCGCGAACTGGCCGTCGAACTCGGTCTGGCGGCGAATACCGTGGCCCGGGCCTATCGGGAACTGGAGAGCGCGGGAATCGTGGAAACCCGGGGCCGTCGCGGCACTTTCGTCGCGGCACGCAACCCTACCGATGCGGCCATGGCAGCGGCCGCCCGCAGTTACGCCGACACCGCCCGTGGTCTGGGGCTCGGCAAGGGAGAAGCGCGCGGCTACCTCGACGCCGAATTCGAGTGATCCGGGGTCGTTGCGTGCCGCGAGCTCAGCCGAATTCGAGCTCAGCCGAATTCGAGCAACGCGTAAACACCGCGGTACGGCTTGATCGGGCCGAAACGCCAGAATGCCGGGAAGATCTTCTCGAAGATGAACCCCCGCCCGGCGGGCATGGGGATATCGCGTACAGACTTCAGCCCGGGGATGCTGCCGACCAGGGCTGACAGTTCGTCGATCGAGAGGCTGAACGGCATCGGCGGCACCCGGTAGTGCCGGGATGCCCGGATGCCCTTGGGTGCGACCTTCTTGATGATGGTCGGCGGAAGGTCGAAGAACATCTGACCGCCGGGGAACCGCTTGGCGCACTCGGTGATCAGACCCATCGCCTGCTGAGGAAGCAGGTACATCAGCAGACCCTCGGCGGTGATGAACACGCCGTCGCTGGAATCGACGTCGTCCATCCAGCTGTAGTCCAGCGCCGACTGGGCGATGGTGGTGATCCGCGGCGACGACGGCAGCAGGCGGTTGCGCAGCTCGATGACGGGCGGCAGATCTATCGACACCCAACGGAACCGGGGGTCGGAAACCGCGGAGTCCAGGCGCCAGAAACTGGTCTGGAATCCCTCGGCGAGTGCGACGACGGTCGCCTCGGGATGCTCGCGCAGGTAGTCGATGGTGCAGCCGTCGGCAGCCAGCGACCGCAGTGCCATCTCCTGTCCCTTGCGGCCGAACCGGTCGAAGTCGACGTCGAACGAGTCACGCAGCCGGATCGCCATCGGATCGTCGATGATCGCACCCGGCAGACCCGCCTGATACGCGCGGCCGTTGAGGGTCAGCAGAGCCGTCTCCGAGACGCCGGTGAGCATGGAACCGTCAATCCTGGGTGTCATTGTGACAAAACTACCGCCGGTCCCCGCAGTAGGCTTGGAGTGTGACCAGACGGGTGTTCGACGACAAGCTGTTGGCGCTGATCGCCGACAATTCGCTGGGCGTGCTGGCCACCATCAAAGGTGACGGGCGTCCCCAGCTGTCGAATGTGACGTATCACTTCGACCCCCGCTCGCTTGCGCTCGAGGTGTCGGTGACCGAACCGCGGGCCAAGACCCGGAACCTGCGCCGGGACCCGCGGGCCTCGCTGCTGGTCAGCTCCGAGGACGGCTGGTCATATGCGGTCGCCGAGGGCGACGCCCTGCTCACCCCGCCCGCCGCCGCGCCCGACGACGAGACCGTGGAGGCCCTGATCACCCTCTACCGCAACGTCGCCGGTGAACACCCGGATTGGGACGACTACCGCCGGGCGATGGTCCTCGACCGCCGGGTGTTGTTACGACTGCCGATCAGTCACCTCTACGGGATGCCGCCGGGGCTGCGCTGAACTGGTAGCAGCCCTGGGCTAATCTGCCAGCATGGCCACCTCAGAGCCCGAACCACAGGATGAGTCCGGGGACACGGCTCGGGACGACGCCAAACGCAAATTCCGGGAAGCCCTCGAACGTAAACAGGCCCGGTCCGCTGGTGCGGCCGGGCACACCGAGGGTGCCGGCAAGCGATCGAAGTCGCACGGCCCGGCCGGCGGCGGTCGCCGCGAGTTCCGTCGCAAGAGCGGCTGACCGGCCGCCCGAGGGCGGCCGGCCAACCGGCGGTTCAGTGGTGGGTCGCTTTTTCGGCTCCGACCCCGGTCAGCGATAGCACCTCCATCTCGGCGTTGAGCACCGGATCTCCGATGTCCCGGGACGTCAGCGTGCCGGCGGCCCCGAGGATGAACGCCAGTGGGATCGACACGATGCCCGGGTTGGACAGCGGGAACCAGTTGAAGTCCGCGCCCGGCAGCATCGCCGATGTCGTGCCGGAAACCGCGGGGGAGAACACGATCAGCACGATGCAGCTGATCAATCCGCCGTACATGCTCCACAGCGCCCCGCGGGTGTTGAACCGCCGCCCTCGACGCCGCCGTCGTCGCAATCCTCGTGAAGGCGTGAGCTCATCCGTGGAATGCCATGGCGATGATGACCACGGTGAGGTAGGCGAGAAACAGCCAGAACTGAACGTTGTCGGGTATTCGGTGGGAGATGCGGACACCGAGTGGTGCACCGAGAAGGGCGCCGGCGGTCATTCCCGCGAACGCCGGAAGGTACAGGTAGCCGATCGCCGCGGTCGGGAGCCCCGCGGCCCCCAGACCGCCGATCAGGTAGCCCGCTCCGGCCCCGATTCCGATCACGGCGGACAGTCCGGCGGCAATCGCCGAAGCGTTCTGTATTCGGTAGCCCGCCGCTTGCAGATACGGCACCGTGACGATGGCCGCACCAGCGCCGAGTAGCGCTCCGGTCAAGCCCGTGATGAACCCGGTGATCCGCCGATTGAACCGGGACGGCATGAGCGGTACCGGTGGCGGCACGCCTGCTGTGGTGCGACTCTCCACCCTTCCGAAGTGCTGTCTGAGCGCGCGCGCGAGCATATAGGCGACGAAGGCGATGAAGAACAGCCGCAGAACCGGGCCGGGCAGAAGGCCCCCCGTGAATGCGCCGGTCGCGGTTCCGAGTATCACCGGCGGTAGTAGCCGCCAGAACAGCGGCCAGATCATGTCCCCGTGCCGGCTGCGCAGGTAGCTCGTGTATGTCGCCGTGAAGAACATCACCGCAAGAGAGGTCCCGATAGCAAGGTGCATCACGTGTTCCTGCGCCACGCCCTGCAGTGGCAGCGCCACCGCAAGCGCAGGCACGGTGGTCAGGCCACCGCCGAGGCCGAACATTCCGGAGACCAGCCCGGCGACGACGCCGGCAGCCAGGTACACGAGATAGACCGTGGCACCGGTCATCGGCGGCTCGAGGTGCGGTGATCCGTGCCGACCGGCTGTGTGGGCATCGGCTGATTATCACCGACCGTCGGCCGGTTTCATGCGTCTGTTTCGCATGTTCGGCCAACTGCCGCTAGGGGTGCCGGCCGCAGATAGGCTGGGGTGATGACGAGGAAGCTCTGCCTGGCGCAGGAGCGTGAAGCTGATGCGTTGCTGTCGCAGGACCCGTTCGCGTTGCTGGTCGGAATGCTGCTTGATCA
>CAZGPT010000157.1:0-7337 GCA_964527015.1 uncultured Mycobacterium sp.
GCTTTTTTCCACACCAACAAGGTGCCGCTCTACTTCATCTCGCCGACCCCGTTCAACCTGCTCGGCATCGATCGATGGGTACGAAATTTTTACTACCTGAACTACTTTGACTCGTTCGAAGGCACTCACCCGAGAGTGTTCGTACCCCGGCAGCGCAACCGCAGGGATTTCGACTCCATGGGGGACGTGGTCAATCATCTCCTGTCCGATCCCGAGACGCTGGAGTTCATCGCCGACCGGGGGCCCGGCGGGAAGGCTTGCTTCGTCATGCCTGACGAGGAGACCTCCGGGCTCGCGCGCCAGGCGGGCCTCGAAGTGATGGAACCACCGCCGGAGCTGCGCCACCGACTGGACTCCAAAGTCGTCATGACCCGCCTCGCCGAGGAGGCTGGCGTGCCGAGCGTGCCACACGCGATCGGGCGGGCCGGCTCCTACACCGAGTTGCTTGCGTTGGCGCACGGCGCCGGACTGGGCGATGACCTTGTGGTTCAAGACCCCTACGGCAATGCCGGCGACGGGACGTTCTTCCTGCGCGGCGAGCGCGACTGGGACCAGTGCGCCGCCGAGCTGACAGCTCAGCCCGAAGTAAAGGTCATGAAGCGCATCCACAACGTCGAGGTGTGCCTGGAGGGCACCGTGACCCGTTACGGCACCGTCGTCGGACCCGCGATGACAAGCCTCGTCGGGTACCCGGAGCTGACCCCCTACCGGGGCAGCTGGTGCGGTAACGACGTGTGGCGAGAGGCGCTGCCGCCCGAGCAGACCCGCACCGCCCGAGAAATGGTCCGAAAGCTGGGCGATGTCCTCGGCCGCGAGGGCTATCTGGGCTACTTCGAGGTTGACCTCCTACACGACTTGGACTCCGACGAGCTATACCTCGGCGAGGTGAACCCCCGGCTGAGCGGTGCCAGCCCGATGACGAATCTGACCACAGAGGCATACGCCGACATACCGCTGTTCCTGTTCCATCTGCTTGAGTTCATGGACGTCGACTACGAACTCGACATCGAGGAGATCAACGCGCGCTGGGAGCGGGGTTACGGCGAGGACGAGATCTGGGGTCAGGTGATCATCTCCGAGACCTCGACGACGGCCGAACTCTTCACCAAGACGCCACGCACCGGCGTGTATCGCCTTGACGAGGCCGGCCGCGCCTCGTTTGCCCGCCCGGCCGATGACTGGGACTCCATCACCGACGACTCCGAGGCTTTCTTCATGCGGGTGGCGGCGCCGGGCGACTTGCGCTGCGAGGGTGCTCAGCTCGGCGTGCTGGTCACCCCCGGGCACCTACAGAGCGCGGACTACCAGCTCACCGAGCACTGCCAGCGCTGGCTCACCGGGATCAAGGCGAAGTTCACCTCGACACCCTTGGCGCAGGCCTCGCCGATCCTGTCCCGGCTCGTCGCGCGAGCGTGATCCCCCACCGTGACTGACCCCAAAGGCTTCCCGGCCGGCATCTCGCTAGCCAACTGGCTGTGGGAACCCTACTCGCACTGGTCATTCCAGCACGTCGCCGATATGGTTCCGACCGCGGTGATCTCCCGCGATACGGGTACGACAGCGGTGCTGACACCGGCCACCGCGCCGATCGCCGCGATCCCGGTGACCGGTGCACATGGAGACCGCACCACCGTCGGTGCGGTGATGGACGGCACCGAGACAGATGGCTGGGCTGTCGCCTGCCGCGGATCGATGATGGCCGAGGAGTATCGCGGCGGCCTCGCGCCACAGTCCCGGCACCTGATGTTCTCGGTGAGTAAGTCGCTGATCGGGGCCGTTGCCGGGGCTCTCCACGGAGCCGGTGCGATCGACCTGGACGCACCGGTCACCGCCTTCGTCCCTGCGTTGGCGCACTGCGGCTACGCCGGCGCGACAGTGCGCGACCTGCTCGATATGAGATCGGGTGTCGCCTTCTCCGATGACTACAGCGACCCCAATGCCGACATCCACATCCTCGACCAGGCGATGGGCTGGGCACCGCGAGGCGGCCCGGAGACTCCGGCCACCCTCTACGACTTCCTGCTGACGCTGCGGCGCAGGTCTCCGCACGGCGGCCCGTTCGAATACCGCTCATGTGAAACCGACGTACTCGGCTGGATCTGCGAGGTCGCCGGCGGCCAACGCATGCCGGGTCTCATGTCGGAACTCCTCTGGAGTCGGATCGGCGCCCGCTACGACGCCACCATCGCCGTGGACAGTTCGGGCACCGGTATGTTCAACGGCGGCATCAGCGCCTGTCTCACCGATATGGTCCGGTTCGGATCACTGTTCCTGCAGGAAGGTGCCTCACTGACCGACCAGCAGGTGGTGCCGGCCGCGTGGATCGCTGACACCCTGGCGGGCGGACCCGACTCGCGTCAGGCGTTTGCGGCCGGCCCAGGTGAAGCCGACCTGCCCGGCGGGATGTACCGCAACCAAATGTGGTCTCCCTACCCTGATGACAACGTCCTGCTCTGTATGGGGATGTGCGGTCAGATGATCTACATCAACCGTGGCGCCGAGATGGTGGCCGCGAAGTTGTCGACCCAACCACACAACCATGGCCCGCACGTGTTGCAGGACACGCTGCGGGCGTTCGATGCGGTGGCCAACGAACTGGCGGAACCACCGACCCGGATGAGATTCCGTTGACCTCAGCCAGCGGAACGGTTGTCGAACGTCCCGGCATCAGCCGACGAAAGGCTACGCCAACGCGGGTATGACCTCGCGCTCGAACATCTCGATGCCGGAACGGTCGTATGCCGCTTCGGGGAAGTAGCAGATGACGTACTCGCAGCCCAGTTTCCGCAATGCCGTCAGGGTTTCGATCACCTGATCGGGGGTCCCGGTCGCGTTGCCGGGCGCGGTGTTCATCGTGTTCATCGCGTCGGCGGCGGAATCGCCGCAGACACCGGCCAGCCGGTCGCGGGCCCACCGTAGCCGTTGTTGCACATCGGCTTCCGAGCTTCCGAGCACCGCGTTGACGTTGGCCGAGCGCACGATCGCATGGTAATCGCTGCCCACCTCGCGGCAGTGCCCGGCGAGGATCTCCGACTTACGGGCGAACTCGTCAGGTTCGGCGCTGAAGTTGGTGTACTGGGCGTACTTCGCAGCGATCTTCAGCGTGACCTTCTCGCCGCCACCGGCGATCCATAGCGGGATACCTTCGGGCTGAGGCGGTTTGGGCGAGACGATGGCGCCGTCTACCTGGTAATGCGTACCCTCGAAGCTGACTTTCCCGTCCCGCCAGGCGTCACGCATGATCTGCACGCCCTCGTCGAGCCGGGCCAACCGGACACCGGCTGACGGGAATCCGTAGCCGTAGGCGCGCCACTCGTGCTCGTACCAGCCACCGCCGATGCCCATCTGAACCCGGCCGCCCGAGATGATGTCGGTGGTGGCGGCGACCTTGGCCAGGTACGCGGGGTTGCGGTAGCTCATCGCGGTGCACATCTGGCCGAGCTTGATCCGTGAGGTGGTAGCGGCCAATGCGGCCATCAGGGTCCACGCCTCGTGGGTGGCCTCCGCGGTGGGCATCGGCACGGTGTGGAAATGGTCGTATACCCACAGCGAGTCCCATGATCCGGCGGCGGCCTCCCGAGCGAGATCCCGCATGACCGCCCAATGGTTTTCCACAGGAATCCCGACCAGGTCGAGCCGCCAGCCCTGGGGAATGAAGAGTCCGAATCGCATACAGCGACTTTACGGCGAAAGCACCTTCACAACACCGACATCAGACGGCGCAGGATCAACGCCGACTGCGCCGCGACTTCGTCGACGAATGCGGTGAAGTCGAAGCTGGATTCCGCCCCGGCGAGGTCCGAGAGTGAACGGACGACCAACCAGGGGATGCCGAAGCTCTCGCATACCTGGCTGACCGCAGCGCCTTCCATCTCCACGGTCTGCCCGCCCAGGTCTGCATGCCGGCGCACCCGGGACACCTCGCAGTGCAGGTACTGGTCTCCGGTCAAGACCGTGCCGAAGGTGATGCGGGGCGGCCCGGCCGCGGCCGCCGGCACAGCTGGATAACGCGGGCAACGTCAATCCCTCCAGCCGGCCGCGGACTCGGGCCAGCAGGGCAGGGTCGGCGGCATAGCCGAATTGGGTGTTGGGATTGATGAAGGGAACACGGCCGGCCTGATACACCTGCGGGGCGGCTTCTTCGATCACACCGGCGTCGTGCTGAACGGTCCGCTCGGCGATCACCACATCGCCGATTCGCAGCATCGGATCCAGACCGCCGGCAACACCGGAGAACGCAATCGAGCGGCACCCGAAGCGGTCGGCGAGCAGGGTGGCCACCAGCGCGGCGCTGACCCTTCCCATCTCGGCCCGGGACAGGACTACACGGTGGCCGTCGAGTTTCGCCGACGCTGAACTCGATGTCGGCAATCGTATGCGTCGCGACCCCGGCCATGGCGGTCAGCAGGTGCGTGTACTCCTGCGGCAGCGCGCAGAGGAGTCCGACGGTCACGTGCCTCCAGAGGGGAGGGCCCCCGGCACGCACGCACGCCGGGGGCCCTTCTCGGAGGATCTCACTAGGTAAGCAATGACGCCGGCGGGTTGAACCGATCTCCGTACCTGGCGGCCAGCTCCTTGGCGCGCGACACGAACGCGGCTTTGCCACCGGGGTAGCCGGTGATGAACTGGGCGGCACCGCCGGTCCACGGCGGGAAGCCGATGCCCATGATCGAGCCGATGTTGGCATCGGCGGTGGTCGTGATGACACCCTCGTCGAAGCACTTCTGCGTCTCCAGCGCCTCGGCGAACAGCATCCGGTCGATCATGTCCTGCAGTGGCGGGGTAGAACTGCCCGCGGAGAAGGTCTCCCGCAGGCCCGGCCACAGCCGGGTCCGCTTACCGTCGGCGTACTCATAGAAGCCCGCACCCGACAGCCGTGACGGACGGCCGATGTCGATCATCTTCTCCACCACCGCTTCGGCCGGGTGCGGGACATGGACGCCTCCCGCATCTTCTACGCCCTTTCGCGTAGCGACCGCGATCTTGTGCATCAGCTCCATGTTGAGCTCATCGGAGAGTTGCAGCGGCGGAGCCGGGTAGCCGGCCTGCGACCCGGCGTGCTCGATGGACGCCGGCTCGACGCCCTCACCGAGCATGGCCAGCGCCTCGTTGATGAAGGTGCCGATCACCCGGCTGGTGTAGAAGCCACGGCTGTCGTTGACCACGATCGGGGTCTTGCCGATCGCCAGGGTGTAGTCGAACACCCGGGCCAGCGCCTCGTCGGAGGTCTTCTCGCCCTTGATGATCTCGACCAGCGGCATCTTGTCCACCGGTGAGAAGAAGTGGATGCCGATGAAATCCTCCTGGCGCTTCACCCCGGCGGCCAGCCCGGTGATGGGCATGGTGGAGGTGTTGGAGCCGAGGATGGCGTTGGGCTCGACGATGTCCTCGATCTCCTGGAACACCTTGTGCTTGAGTTCCTGGTTCTCGAAGACCGCCTCGACGACGAAGTCGACACCCTTGAAGTCGCCGGGGTCGGCGGTCGGAGTTATGCGGCCGAGCAGCGCCTTGGACTTCTCCTCAGTGGTCCGGCCGCGCTCGAGCGCCTTGGCCTCGAGTTTCTCCGAGTAGTTCTTGCCCTTGTTCGCCGCCTCGATGGTCACATCCTTGAGGACCACATCAAATCCGGCTTTCGCCGAGACGTAGGCGATCCCGGCGCCCATCATGCCGGCGCCGAGAACACCGATCTTGGTGATCGGGGTCTTGCCGATACCTTCGGGCCGCGAGCCGCCGGCGTTGATGGCCTGCAAGTCGAAGAAGAAGGCCTGAATCATGTTCTTGGCGACGTTCCCGGTCACCAGACTGGTGAAGTAGCGGCTCTCGATCCGGCTGGCGGTGTCGAAATCCACCTGTGCCCCCTCGACCGCGGCCGCCAGGATCGCCCGCGGCGCGGGCATCGGCGCGCCCTTGAGTTGCGTTCGCAGCAACGACGGGAATGAGGGCAAGATGGCCGCGAGCGCCGGTGTGGCCGGCGTGCCGCCAGGCATCCGGTAGCCCTTGGCATCCCACGGTTGGGTGTGACCCTCGGGATTCGCCTTGATCCAGGCCTTGGCCGCCGAAACCACTTCGTCGGCGGTGGAGACCAGCTCATCGACCAGCCCGGTGGCTTTGGCCTTATCCGGCCGGAACCGGGTGCCCTGGGACAGCACGTTGACGAAGGCGTTCTGGATGCCGAACATCCGCACCGTGCGGGTGACGCCGCCACCCCCGGGCAGCAGGCCAAGGGTTACCTCCGGCAGACCGATCTGACTGCCCTTGACGTCGGCGGCGATGCGATGGTGACAGGCCAGCGCGATCTCCAGACCGCCACCGAGTGCGGCTCCGTTGATGGCAGCCACCACTGGCTTGCCCAATGTTTCCAGGGCGCGCAGATCGGCCTTGATGCCCTCGACCTCGTCGAAGATCTCACCGGCGTTCTCCGGGCCGGCGGTGATCATCGCCTTGAGGTCGCCGCCGGCGAAGAAGGTCTTCTTCCCGGAGGTGATGACGACGCCGGTGATCGAATCCTTCTCCGCGACAAGGCGTTGTACAGCCTTGTGCATCGACTCTTTGTAATGCTCGTTCATCACATTCGCCGAGCCGGTCGGGTCATCGAGGGTCAACGTGACGATGCCGTCGGCATCCTTGTCCCATGTGATCGTGTTTTCAGCCATGGTTATCGCTAGCTCCTAAGTCTCTTGCGGCGTGAGTCTGCGCAGCGCTTCAGACGCGCTCGATGATGGTGGCGACGCCCATTCCGCCGCCGATGCACAGCGTGATCAGGGCGCGCTTGGCGCCGCGGCGCTCAAGCTCGTCGACCATGGTGCCGGCGATCATGGCGCCGGTCGCGCCCAGCGGGTGGCCCATCGCGATGGCGCCGCCGTTGACGTTGAGCTTGTCGTCGGCGATGTTGAGGTCCTTCTGGAACTTCAGCACCACCGAGGCGAAGGCTTCGTTCAGTTCGAACAGGTCGATATCGTCTACCGTCAGACCGGCCCGGGCGAGCACCTTCTCGGTGGCCGGGGTGGGGCCGGTCAGCATGATGGTCGGATCGGCGCCGCTCGTCGCGGTGGCGACGATGCGGGCCCGCGGGGTAAGCCCGTTGGCCTTGCCTGCTTTTTCCGAGCCGACCAGCACCAGGGCGGCGCCGTCGACGATGCCGGAGCTGTTGCCACCGGTGTGCACGTGGTTGATCTTCTCCACCCAGTGGTACCTCTGCATCGCCACGTCATCGAAGCCGGCCATCGCGGCCAGACCCTCGAATGCGGGCTTGAGGTTGCCCAGGCTCTCCACGGTGGTCCCCGGCCGCATGTGCTCGTCGTGGTCGAGGATCAGCAGGCCGTTCTGGTCGCGGACCG
>CAZGPT010000158.1:0-7305 GCA_964527015.1 uncultured Mycobacterium sp.
GGAGAAGTCTTGAGGGAATGCCGTAGGACCCGGGTTCGATTCCCGGCAGCTCCACAGCAGAACAAGCAGGCCAGGGCCACAAGTCCTGGCCTGTTTTGTTTCCCCGTCAGCACGGCAACGGATTTATGTCAGCAGACCCTCTTTGACCAGCCAGGACCGCGCCACCAACGCGGGGTCTTCGCCGTCGGTGTCGACTCTGGCGTTGAGGGCCATCATCACGTCGTTGGTGAGCTTGGGGTTCAGCTGGCCGAAGATCTGCTCCAGCTCCGGGTGCGCGGCGAGCAGGTCGGAGCTGACCACCTCGGTGAGGTTGTAGAGCGGGAAGAACTGTTTGTCGTCCTCCAGTACCCGCAGGCCCAGAGCCGGAATGCGGCCGTCGGTGGTGAAGACCTCACCGAAATTACAGTCGCCGTCGGCCGTCGCCGTATAGATGACGCCGGTGTCGAGTGTGGTGACCTCACCCAGGTCGGCCTTCGACAGTCCGTAGGTCTGCAGCATCGGCACGAAACCGTCATTGCGGCTGGCGAACTCGCTCTCGACGCAGAATGTCAGTTCCGACCGCGGCAGCTTGGCCAGATCCGAAAGGCTGGTGACCCCGAGCCGATCCGCGGCCGACTCCCGGATGGCAAAGGCATAGGTGTTGTTCATCGGTGCGGGCGGAAGCCAGGTGAGTCCGTTGGCCCGGTCCGCCTCATCGACAGCGCGCCACTGGTTCTCCGAGCCTTTGATGGGATCCTCGTGCCCCAGATAGTTGATCCATCCGGTGCCGGTGTACTCCGGTGCCACGTCGGCATCGCCGGTGACGAGGGCTTGTCGGACGCCGAAGCTACCCGGAGTGTTGGTCATGTTGGTGACGTCTGCGCCGGCGGCGTTGAGGATGATCGAGAGCATATTGCCGAGGATCAACTGCTCGGTGAAATCCTTGGCCGCCACGGTGATTTTCACCCCGTCAAGGGAGTCGTAATGCCGGATCGTGCCCGGCTCGGCGTCCAGCACCGTCCCGCTTGCGGATTCCAGCCCGCACGAGGCCACGGCCATCGCCAGAGCAAGAGTGCCGATGACCATCCGCATGCTGATCACAGTCCTTTCGGCGCGGCGAGCATTTCGACGACGCGAGCCAGCCAGTCGATGAAAAGTGCCAATGCGGCAACCAGAATGGCGCCCACGACCAGGGTGACGGTCTGTTGGAGCTTGATGCCGGTGGTGATCAGCTGACCCAGCCCGCCCGATCCGGTGAAAGAGGCCAGCGCAGCGGTTCCGACGATGAGCACCAGTGCCGTACGCACGCCCGCGACGATGACGGGCAGCGCCAGTGGCAACTCCACCCGGAGCAATGTCGCGGTACTCGACATTCCCATACCCCGGCCGGCCTCCACCAACCGCGGATCGACACCATCGAGACCGGTGACGGTGTTGGCCACGATGGGAAGTGCGCCGTAAACGACCAGGGCGACAATGGCACCGAGTGGGCCGATCCCGAAAACCACCGCGCCCAGCGCGATCAGACCGATGGCCGGCGCGGCCTGGCCGAAGCCGGCGACGGTGATGATCGGTTTGGAGTAGCGCCGCATGCTGCCGCGTGTCAGCGCGACCCCGAGCGGTATCGCGATCACGCAGGTCAGCACCGTCGCGGCCAGGCTTACGGTCATATGCTGGCGCAGCAACGTCAGCAGGTTCGGAACCCCGAGGGACCGTTGCTCGGATTCGGACACATCAGCCAGTTGTACGTAAATCAGGCATGCGGCCACCGCCGCGACACATACCAGCGGCTGCAGAATCCAGCGACCGAGGCCAATCGGCCGGGTTGCCGGCGGCGTGACCGGTTCGAGGTCAGCATCGGTCACCGCTGAGGTCACTGGGCCGTATCTCCCGCATGGGCCGATTCTCGCGAGCCGGATATTGCGTCCATGATGGTCTCCACCCGGATCACGCCCTGGTAGGCATTGCGCCGTCCGGTGACCACGACGACACCGTGCGACGATGTCAGCATCTCGTCGAGCGCATCATTGAGCGTGGAGGCGAGGTTGACGCTTTCGAGATCGTCATCCCGCGAAATCCTTTTCAGCGCCTGCGGATTGGAGAGCTGGTTCAGTGACATCCATCGTTGCGGACGTTCCTGGGCGTCCAGCACGATCACGTGCTCGCGGTCGATGGCTCGCGCGGTACGAGCCGCTTCGACCGGATCGTCACCGATATGAGCCACGGCTGCCTCGTCCAGTGCCACATCGCGAACCCGGCTGAGGGTGAGCTGCTTGAGCGCCGCGCCGGCCCCTACGAAGTCGCGGACGAAGTCGTTGGCGGGGTTGGTCAGAATCGCTTCCGGGGTGTCGTACTGAACGATCTTGGATCCGGCCTGCAGGATCGCGATCCGATCGCCGAGCTTGACCGCCTCATCGAAGTCGTGGGTGACGAAGACGATGGTCTTACGGAGTTCGTCTTGAAGGCGCAGCAGTTCGTCCTGCAGCCGCTGGCGGGTGATCGGGTCGACGGCACCGAACGGCTCGTCCATCAACAGCACCGGAGGGTCGGCGGCCAGTGCCCGGGCCACCCCCACCCGTTGCTGTTGTCCGCCGGACAGTTCGCGGGGATAGCGGTCGCGGTATTGCTCCGGTTCCAGGCCCACCAGGTCGAGCAACTCGTCAACCCGGTTGGCGATCCGTTCCTTGTCCCATTTGAGCAGGCGCGGCACGATCGCGATGTTGTCGCCGACGGTGAAGTGTGGAAAGAGCCCGGCCCCCTGGATGACGTAGCCGATATGGCGGCGCAGTTCATCGGCGTTGCGCTCGGTGACGTCATCGTCGCCGATGAAAATGCGCCCACTCGTCGGCTCGATCAGGCGGTTGATCATCTTCATGGTGGTCGTTTTGCCGCAGCCCGAAGGGCCGACGAACATGACGATCTCCCCGGCCGGGATCTCGATGCTGACGTTGTCCACCGCGGGGGCGGACGTGTGGTCGTAGCGCTTGGTCACACCGTCGAGCAGAATGCGCGCCGCTCCGGCGGGCGCGGACTCGCTGCGGTCGACCTGATCGGATGTCGCCAGTTCAGACACGGATCCCCCTTGAGGTGGTGAGTCGAGTGAGGACGTTGAGCACGGTGTCCAAGATGACGGCCAGGATCAGGATGCCGATGGTGGCGGTGACGATGGAGTTGGTTGCGTTGGCCCCGCCCATCCGGGAGATTCCCGAGAAGATGTAGCCGCCGAGGCCGGGGCCGAGTGCGAACGCGGCGATCGCCGCGATGCCCATGAGCATCTGGGCCGATACCCGGACACCGGTCATGATCACCGGCCAGGCCAGCGGTAACTCCAGCCGAACCAAGGTGCTGAGCCTGCTCATCCCCATGCCGCGCGCCGACTCCACCAGCGTTTGGTCGACGCCGGTCAGCCCGACGACGACGTTACGCAGAATCGGAAACACCCCGAAGAACGACAGCATGATCACCGACGGCACCACGCCGAGACCGACGAATCCAACCAGCACTCCTAGGAGGGCATACGACGGGATGGTCAGACCGACGGCGGTCACGGTGTTTCCGACCGCAACACCCCAGGAGGAGCGGTAGATCAGCACACCGATGACGACCGCGATCACGGTCGCGATCACCAGGGTCTGAACGACGAGGCTCATGTGCTGATAGGCGAGGAACGACAAGACCGTCCAGCGGTCTCGCACGAACTCGGCCAAGCCCATAAATTCCAGACGCCTCACTGTCTCGTTTGGACCAACCTGTCACGTCGGCGCAAAGCCCGTCAAACGGGACCGATGCCGCTCAAGGGTTCGTCACGGCTTCGTCAAAGGTTTGTCAAGGGTTTGTCAAGGGTTTGTCAAGGGTCCTTCAGAGCTTCTTCCGGGCCGCGCTCCGCTGGATCAGGAACACCGCCACAGTGATGACGCACGCAGCGAAATAGCCGAACATCAAATACTTTCCGCCGAACGCCGACTGTCCGGACACGTCTGCGATTCGGATGCCGATCAGGCCGATCAGGTAGCTCGCCGGGATGATGGCCAGCACGTAGGGCGACAGCTCCCGGGCCCGTCGGCTGATCAGCAGATAGAGCACGCCGGTCAGGATGTTGGAGATCCCGAAGGCGCCCAACATGAAGAACTGGTCGGTCGGTGTGGTGACCGGATCGAATCCGGCGATATGCACCCCGGACCATCGCAGCACGAAGGTGTGCATGAATCCGCGGATCAGGTCCACGATGCCGAGAATGAACAACACGGTCGCCGGAAGCCGGAAAATATCCCGCCCCGCTGTCAGCGCCGTCCCCGCCGACCCCGACGTACCGGCTGTCACTGCCGGCTCATTTCGGATGCCGCCCGGGCCTGAGCCGCGGCGGGGTCGTCGTCGGCAACGAGTTGAATGCCGAGTTCGTGGAGTTTCCCGGCGAAGTCGAACGGCGCCTGGTACCGCGCCGAGACCGCCGATCCGTGGTTGTAGCCGACGCTGGCACCGACCGAGGAGATCATCATCATCACCAGCGGCAATTCGACGGAGCCGGCCGGTTCGCCGTTGACCTCGAGGCTGATCGAACCGCTGCGGCCTTGGCCCCGGCGTAGCCGCGCGACCAGGGTGGAATCGCCGGCCGGGACCGGGACGGAGGACTCGACGATGGAATGTTCGTTGAACGCGTTGTAGTCGACGATGAATCTGTCGTCCTGGACGAACACCGCGATACCGGAGTTCTCGGTTCCGGTGGCGAACAGCACGCCCTCCTCGCCGGCGGTCCGTGAGATCCGGGCGGTCAGATCGAAATCCCGGCCCCCGATAGCCGGGCCGGCCTGCCCGGGCAGTGGTGACATCGGCGGCCGGTACACGTAGCGCTGGTCGACCGGGTGCGGCGAGTTCGGCCGGAACCGGGCTCCGAAGAGTTCGATGGTGCGGTCATCGAGCGGCAGGACGCCGTATTTTTCGGCCTCAGCCCACCACAGCTCGATCATCGCGGCGAGCCGCTCAGGCTGCGCGGCCGCCTGGTCGTGGCATTCCGACCAGTCGGTGGCCAGGTGGTAGAGCTCCCACTGCTCGGTCTGGAAGTCGTTGCCCGGCAGATGTTTACAGACGGCTTTCCATTCGCCGGCGACGATGGCCCGGCTGCCCATCATCTCGAAATACTGGACCTCGTTGGTGGCGGGTGCACCCGAATCGCCGAGCACCCCGGCAAAGGAATGCCCCGTCACCGGCAGCTGCTCGATACCGCGGTAGGTCTGCGGCGGGGTGATGCCCAGCAGGTCGTAGATCGTCGGCACCACATCGGAGACGTAGACGAACTGATCGCGGGTGCTCCCGCGTTGATCGGCCCCGATGCGATCGGGGTAGTGCACGATCATCGGGACGTGAACACCGCCTTCATGGGTGTTCTGCTTGTACCACTTGAACGGGGCGTTACCGCACTGCGCCCAACCCCACGGATAGTTGGTGTGGCTGTGCGGGCCGCCGATATCGTCGAGACGATCCATCACATCGTCGGGTGTGTCGAGGAGTCCGTTGAAGAATTTCATCTCATGCAGGACGCCGAACGGCCCGCCCTCCTGGGATGCGCCGTTATCGGCGAGCACCAGCAGGATGGTGTTGTCGAGTTGGCCCAGATCGCGCAGGCCGTCGACGAGCCGGCCGATCTGGTCGTCGGTGTGATCGAGGAAGGCGGCGAAGGCTTCCTGGAGCCGGCAGGCCAGCTTGCGCTGGCTGTCTCCAAGGTCATCCCAGGCCTCGACGCCCGGATTGCGCGGCGCCAGTTCGGTATCCGCCGGGATAACCCCGGCTGCGAGCTGGGCGTCGAACCACCGCTGCCGCGCGATGTCCCACCCGTCGTCGAACGCACCCCGGTACTTGGCGAGATAGCGCGCCGGGGCCTGGTGCGGGGCGTGGGTGGCACCGAAGGGCAGGTACAGGAAGAACGGGCGATCGGGCCGGACACCGCGGGAGTCCGACACCATGGTCAGCGCCTGATCGACCAGATCTTCGGACAGGTGGTAGCCGTCCTGCGGCCGTGCGGGTGGTTCGATGGGGTGGTTGTCGCAGACCAGCTGCGGATGGAACTGGTCGGTCTCGCCCTCGAGGAAGCCGTAGAACCGGTCGAAGCCCCGCGCCAGCGGCCACTGGTCGAACGGGCCGGCCGCGGAGCACTGTTCCATCGGCGCGAGATGCCATTTGCCGACACAGAAGGTGGCATAACCCTCTTCGCGGAGAACCTCCGCGACGGTGCCCGCCTCGTTCGCGATGTGGCCGAGTTGGTGCGGGAATCCGGATCGGAAATTCGACACCGTTCGCATGCCGACGGCGTGCTGTGATCGGCCGGTCAGCAATGCCGCCCGGGTCGGTGAGCACAGCGGTGTGACGTGAAAGTTGGTGAACTGCAGCCCGTTAGCGGCCAATGCATCGATATTGGCGGTGTCTATATCGGACCCGTAGCACCCCAGCTGGGCGAAGCCGGTGTCATCGAGAAGAACCACCACCACGTTCGGGGCGTCCGGCCCGGGGTGGGGTGGTTCGTCGAACCAGGCCGTCGAGTCGGCCAGGGTGCGGCCGATGGTTCCTTCGAATCGGGACTGTCGGGTCATCGGGTTCCTGTCCTCGTCACGGGCTGTGCCCCCAGGTTAGTGAAGGGCCAGTGAACGGTCGGCGCGTTGACCCCCGATTGCCGCCGATTTGACGGCGGGTAACCAGGCAGGCTGAGATACGTCCCGGTGGCGGCGACGAGCGGGCCCCGCCTTCAACCGGGGTTCATCCCACGCAGAGCCGTCGTCGATGACCGCCAAGCTCATTCGTACGCAGTGCCCGTGTGGCTATCACGTGCGGGGGATCGCCGTCCCCGGGTGCCGCCGCGGCGCGAAACGAACGGAGTGTTGTGAACAAACGCGAGATTGCCACCGAGTCGGGGATTCCGCAGGCCGGTGAACTCAGCACATCGGTATGGGCAGCACTCCGGTCGCCGCGCCGGCTCAGGACCGAGGTGCTCTCCGGGCTCGTCGTCGCGCTGGCTCTGATACCGGAGGCGATCTCGTTCTCGATCATCGCCGGCGTCGACCCGCGGGTGGGCCTGTTCGCGTCGTTCACCATGGCGGTGACGATCGCTTTCGTCGGGGGCCGGCCAGCGATGATCTCGGCTGCGACCGGCGCCGTCGCGCTGGTTATCGCACCCCTGGTTCGCGATCACGGGATGGACTACTTCATCGCCGCGGTCATCCTGGCCGGTGTGCTGCAGATCGCGTTGAGCCTGTTCGGCGTCGCGCGGCTGATGCGTTTCATCCCGCGCAGCGTGATGGTGGGCTTCGTCAACGCGCTGGCGGTGCTGATCTTCATGTC
>CAZGPT010000159.1:0-7273 GCA_964527015.1 uncultured Mycobacterium sp.
GAACTGTGAAGTGGTTCAACGCGGAGAAGGGCTTCGGCTTCATCGCTCCGGAGGACGGCTCCGCCGATGTTTTTGTCCACTACACGGAGATCCAGGGTTCGGGGTTCCGCACTCTGGAGGAGAACCAGAAGGTCGAGTTCGAGGTGGGGCAAAGCCCTAAGGGGCCACAGGCCACCGGCGTGCGCGCCGTCTGAACCACGGCGATCCGCCGAGTACCCCCGCCTTCCCACACAGTCGGGCCGGCGGGGGTGCTTCGTTTTCGGAGCTGCGGGCACGGCTTGGCGCCACGGTGTACCTGCCGGTCTGCCCTAGTGTCGAGACGTGAGCCAGCTCTCGTTCTTCTCGGCCGAGTCGGTGCCGCCCGCGGTGGCCGACCTGACCGGGGTGTTGGCGGCGTCCGGGCAGGTGGCGATCGTCGGTGGCGGGGCCCGGTTGTCGGTCGTCGTCGATGCGTCCTGGAGAGCGGCCGCCCTGGCCGAGATGATGACGGCGTCCGGGCTGCAGGCCGAGATCACCCACACCGAGGATGACACCCCGTTGGTGCGAACGGCAGTTGATCCGCGGATGCTGGGTATCGCATCGGACTGGACCCGCGGAGCGGTGAAAACCGTCCCGCCGCGGTGGCTACCCGGCCCCCGTGAATTGCGGGCCTGGACGCTGGCGGCCGGTACCCCGGAAGCCGACCGCTATCTGCTGGGGCTCGACCAGCACGCTCCGGACACCCATTCGCCGCTCGCTTCGGCGTTGATGCGGGTCGGCATCGCCCCGACGTTGATCGGTACCCGTGGGGTCCGGCCGGCCTTGCGGATCAGTGGCCGCAGGCGGCTGTCGCGGCTGGTGGAGACGGTTGGGGATCCTCCGGACGGTAGTGCGGCGCTGGCGGCCTGGCCGCGGGTTTGAGAAGCTCTCGGCGGGACACCGGTTTGCGCGGGGCAGTCCGGGGGTGCGAAATTGAGAGATGTACGAAGGTGCTGGAAGAGAGCAGTAGGGACCCGGTTCGTCGAAGCACCGGAGAAAAGAAGCAGTGCGACAGCAGTAAAACTAGGGCGGTAGCAGTGAAGAAGGGGAGTGCAGGCGCAGTTGGCTGACGACGACCGGCCCGTCTCGAAGGGCAGCGCAAACGGTGGGGACGGCAACGTCCGGCGACTCGTGATCGTCGAGTCGCCCACCAAAGCGCGCAAAATTGCCGGCTACCTGGGGCGGAACTATGTCGTCGAATCCTCCCGCGGCCACATCCGCGATCTGCCACGCGCCGCCGCCGATGTCCCCGCCAAGTACAAGTCACAGCCCTGGGCCCGGCTCGGCGTCAACGTCGACCACGACTTCGAGCCGCTCTATGTCGTCAGCCCAGACAAGAAGGCCACCGTCAGCGAGCTGAAAAGCCTGCTCAAGGATGTCGATGAGCTGTATCTCGCCACGGACGGTGACCGCGAGGGCGAGGCGATCGCCTGGCACCTGCTGGAAACGCTGAAACCCAAAATCCCGGTCCGGCGGATGGTCTTCCACGAGATCACCGAGGCGGCCATCCGCGCGGCGGCCGAGGATCCCCGTGAGCTCGACATCGACCTGGTCGATGCCCAGGAGACCCGGCGCATCCTGGACCGCCTGTACGGCTACGAGGTCAGCCCGGTGCTCTGGAAGAAAGTCGGCCCCAAGCTGTCGGCCGGCCGGGTGCAGTCAGTCGCCACCCGCATCATCGTGCAGCGCGAGCGTGAACGAATGGCGTTCCGCAGCGCCGCCTACTGGGACATCCTGGCCGAGCTCGACGCCAGCGTCTCGGACCCGAACGCCACCCCGCCTCGCTTCAATGCCCGGCTCGTCGCCGTCGACGGCAAGCGGGTTGCCACCGGCCGGGACTTCGACTCGTTGGGTATGGTCCGCAAGCCCGATGAGGTCACCGTCCTGGATCAGGCCTCCGCCGGAGCGTTGGCTGCCGGCCTGCAGGGCTCAGCGCTGACTGTCGCGTCGGTGGAGGACAAGCCGTACACCCGCCGCCCCTACCCGCCGTTCATGACGTCGACGCTGCAACAGGAGGCGGGCCGCAAGCTGCGGTTCAGCTCGGAGCGCACCATGAGTGTCGCCCAGCGGCTCTACGAGAACGGCTACATCACCTACATGCGCACCGACTCGACGACACTGTCGCAGTCGGCGATCAGCGCGGCACGAAATCAGGCGCGTCAGCTCTACGGCGACGACTATGTCCATCCTTCACCGCGCCAATACACCCGCAAGGTCAAGAATGCCCAGGAAGCTCATGAGGCCATCCGGCCGTCCGGGGACACTTTCGCTACGCCGGGCGCCCTGCACGCCGAACTGGATGCCGACGGGTTCCGTCTCTACGAACTCATCTGGCAACGCACCGTCGCCTCGCAGATGGCTGACGCCCGTGGTACGACGTTGAGTCTGCGGATCGCCGGTAATGCCAACGACGGCCGGGCGGCGACATTCGCGGCCAGTGGCCGCACCATTACCTTCCCGGGATTCTTGAAGGCCTATGTCGAGACTGTCGACGAACTCGCCGGCGGCGAGGCCGACGACGCCGAGAGGCGGCTTCCACAGCTGAGGCAGGGGCAGCGAGTGGACGCGGCCGGCCTGACCGCCGACGGTCACTCCACGAATCCGCCCGCGCGGTATACCGAGGCGTCGTTGGTCAAAGCACTTGAGGAACTCGGAATCGGCCGTCCCTCAACGTATTCCTCGATCATCAAGACAATCCAGGACCGTGGATACGTGCATAAGAAGGGCAGCGCACTGGTGCCGTCCTGGGTCGCTTTCGCGGTAACCGGTCTGCTTGAGCAGCATTTTGCCCGGCTGGTGGACTTCGACTTCACCGCCGGTATGGAGGATGAGCTCGATCAGATCGCCTCAGGCCACGAGCAGCGCACCAATTGGCTGAACAACTTCTACTTCGGCGGCGAGCACGGCGTCCCGCACTCGATAGCCCGGGCCGGTGGACTCAAACAACTCGTAGGGGTCAACCTCGAGGGGATCGACGCTCGGGGGGTCAACTCCATAGCGTTGTTCGATGACGAGCACGGCAGGCAGATCTACGTTCGGGTGGGTAGGAATGGCCCCTACCTCGAGCGCATGATCCCCGGCGACGACGGCGAGCCGACTCCGCAGCGGGCCAACCTCAGCGACGAAATCACTCCCGATGAACTGACGCTGGAACTGGCCGAAACCCTTTTCGCCACACCGCAGGAGGGTCGGGTGCTCGGCGTCGATCCGGAGACCGGACACGAGATCCTGGCCCGCGACGGCCGCTACGGTCCCTACGTGACCGAGGTGCTGCCGCCGCCGCCGGATGACGATGGCGGCGTCAAGGCCAAGAAGGGCAAGAAGCCAACCGGGCCTAAACCGCGAACCGGCTCGCTGTTCCGCTCGATGGACCTGCAGTCGGTCACACTTGAGGATGCGCTGAAGCTGCTTTCGCTGCCACGGCTGGTCGGTGTCGACCCGCAGAGCGGTGAGGAGGTCACCGCGCAGAATGGCCGATATGGTCCCTACCTCAAGCGGGGTACCGACTCTCGTTCGTTGGCCTCCGAAGATCAGATCTTCGCTATCACTCTCGACGAGGCGCTGAAGATCTACGCCGAACCCAAGCGGCGCGGACGCCAAGGTGCTGCCACTCCACCGCTGCGTGAACTGGGAACCGATCCTGCCTCGGGTAAACCTATGGTCATCAAGGACGGCCGTTTCGGTCCATATGTGACCGACGGGGAGACCAATGCCAGCCTGCGCAAGGGCGACGATGTTCTCTCCATCACCGACGATCGCGCCTCGGAGTTGCTTGCCGACCGCCGGGCCCGCGGGCCGGTCAAGAAAGCTGCCAAGAAGACAGCTAAAAAGACGGTGCGGAAAAAGGCACCCGCTAAGAAGTCCTGACGACCGGGTATCCCGGCTCGTGCTGTCACACCCGCAATGCGACCCCGACTAGGGCGACAATGCCCACCCCTGCGATGAATGCCGACATGACACCGGCGATCGAATACGGCATATCGCCGAACTCCGCCCGCAGAACTCGCATCGCCTGACGGTTCTGCAACCAGGCCAACGCCAACGCCGTCAGCCCGGCGACGATGAGCAGCGTGGCGAAAAGCTGTGGGCTGATCAACGGTTGGCGCAACTGCGTGTCCGTCGACAGGTACTGCATGAACTGGTAGATGCCGAAGCCGAAGGCGATCATCGACGTGCAGGTACGGACCCAGGCCATCAGGGTCCGCTCGAGGGCGAGTCGGGTTCGGTCGGCGGCCAGTCGGGTGGACGCGTCGAGGGGTGTCATGGTTTCAGTGTGAGGTCTCAGCGCGGGTGACGGGGGCCGCCAGGTGCACCGGCCGTGCCAGTTGAGTGGGCGCCGTGCGTCCGCGCAACTCCACGAGCTCGCCGACCTGCCAGCACAGTGCCTCGGCATCGAGTGACCCGCTCACCGCGATCGCGGATGCCAGTACATGACCCTCTTCGAGCTTGGCCAGCTCGGTGAGCCGGGCCGCCTCGTTCACCGGGTCGCCGATCACGGTGTATTCGAACCGGGCCTGTGCCCCGATGTGGCCGGCGAGCGCCCGTCCCGCAGAGACGCCGATGCCGAATTCGGTCGGCCCGAGCACCGTGATGAGTTCGTCGTGCAGTTCCCGCGATGCGGTCAGGGCCGCGCCGGCGGCGTCGGGATGCTCGATCGGCGCGCCGAAAACGCAGAGGGCGGCGTCGCCCTGGAATTTGTTGACGAAGCCGCCGTGTTTTTGGACGGTGTCGACGACGACCCGGAAGAACTCGTTGAGTAATCCGACCACCTCCGCGGGAGGACGGGTCGCGGCCAGTTCGGTGGAGCCGACCAGGTCGACGAAGAGCACGCCGACGTCGCGTTCCTGGCCGCCGAGTTCGGTGCCGCGCTCCAGGGCGCGCCGAGCGACATCCTCCCCGACGTAGCGGCCGAAGAGATCCCGCATGCGCTGCCGCTCACTGAGCTCGCGCACCATATCGTTGAAGCCTGCCTGGAGCAGGCCGAGTTCGCTGGCGTCGTAGATCTGCATGTGGGCGTTGTAGTTCCCGCGTTGCACCTCCCCCAGGGCCCAGCGCAACTGGCGCAGCGGATCCGAAATCGCCATCGCCGAGAGGATGTTGCCCAGCAGGCCGATCACCAGCGCCGCGACCGCCATCAGCAGGATGGGGATGAAAAGGCTGTCGGGGGACGAGTTGAGCAGCGCGAATTTGCTGGCCACAACGGACAGGATGATCATCAGCAACGGCACCCCGGTCGACAGCAGCCAGGCCAGCACCAACCGCAGCACGACACCCGGCCGGCGGAAATTCTCCGGGAGGCCGCCGCGCAGAGCCGCGACAGCCACCGGGCGCAGTACCCGCTCAGATTGCAGGTAGCCGATGATCGCCGTCGCGGTGGCGCCGAGCAGGACGGCCACAGCCACGACCGGAGCCGCATCGCTGGCCACCGGCCAACTGGCGCGGATGAACACCACCGCGCCGATCAGCCACAGTGACATGCTGATGATCGACCGGTAGACGGGCATCCGGAGGGCGCGAAGACGGGCCTGTTCAGTGGCGGCGGGATCTTCTTCGGACAGCATCGAGTCAGCGCGTTGCCAGCGGAATACCGGTCGGAGCAGTGTGAAACTGATCGAGGCCCCGACCGCGAACGACAAGACCAGATAGCTCAGGAGGATCGCCAGGTTGGCGGCCGGAAGATCCTGCAGCTTGAGCCGGTCTTCCGGGGGAAGGCCGAACCGCAGAAAGCCAAGCACCAGCAGCGCGCCGATGATGTCGGCCTGCAACAGACCGAGGGAGAACACCGGCCACGGTGTGCGCACCACCCAACGGACGAAGTCTCGGATCCGTCCGCGCGGGACCGGCGCGGTGTTCACCGCTTAACCGTAGCGGTCCCGAGTCCGGGACGCGGAACCTCGGAGAGGCACAAGGATTCGCCGCATGCCGACGCTCGCCCGATTCGTCGTGGCGGCCGATTACTGTTGCAGCGATGTCAGGGGTGTTCACGCGGCTGGTGGGCCAAACCGCGGTGGAATCGGAGTTGGTGGGGGCCGCCTCGGCGGCACGGGGTGATCCCGCTCACGGTGTTGGCGACACCGGCTCGATGACACACGCGTGGTTGATCACCGGACCGCCGGGTTCGGGGCGGTCGGTCGCCGCCCTGTGCTTTTCCGCGGCGCTGCAGTGCACGTCGACCGGTGTTCCGGGATGCGGACAGTGCCGGTCGTGCACCACCGCCATGGCCGGTACCCATGCCGATGTCCGCCGCGTCATTCCCGAGGGCCTGTCCATCAAGGTCGATGAGATGAGGTCCATCGTGGCGGCCGCCGCCCGGCGGCCCAGCACCGGACGCTGGCAGATCGTCGTCATCGAAGATGCCGACCGGCTCACCGAGGGCGCGGCCAATGCCCTGCTGAAAGTGGTGGAGGAACCGCCACCGTCGACGGTATTTCTGCTGTGTGCGCCCACGGTCGATCCCGAGGACATCGCGGTAACGCTGCGGTCGCGGTGTCGGCATGTGGCTCTGCGGACCCCGTCGGCCGCCGATATCGCCCGGGTTCTGGTGGAGCGCGACGGACTCGATGAGGGTGACGCGCGGTTGGCGGCTTCAGTCAGCGGCGGGCATGTCGGCCGGGCCCGCCGGCTGGCCACCGACCCGGAGGCCCGGGCCCGCCGTGCCGCGGCACTGGGACTGCCCCGGGATGCTGTCACCCCGTCGCGCGCCTACGCCGCCGTGGAAGAACTGTTGGCCGCAGCCGAAGCGGAGGTCGTTGCGGTCACGGTGGCCCGTGATGAGGCGGAAACCGAGGAGCTCCGGGTCGCACTGGGTGCAGGCGGCACCGGGAAGGGCACCGCGGGTGCGTTGCGCGGTTCCGCCGGTGTGCTCAAGGAGCTGCAGGATCAGCAGAAGTCCCGCCGGACCCGGGCCCGGAGGGACGCTGTGGACCGTGCTCTGATCGATCTGGCGGGTTATTTCCGCGATGCCCTGATGGTCGCCGGCGGGGCCGACGCGGTGACCGCCAGCCATCCCGATATGACCGAGCAGGTCATCGCACTGGCCGGACACGCGTCCCAGGACCGGCTGCTGCGCTGTCTGGAGGCCGTGCTGACCTGCCGTGAGGCGCTCGCCGCCAACGTCAAGCCCAAGTTCGCCCTCGACGCCATGGTCGCGACCGTGGGTCAGGCGCTGCGCACCGGGAGGTAAGCTCTAAGCTCGGCTCAGCGCCACGCCGCCTTAGCTCAGTCGGTAGAGCGATTCACTCGTAATGAATAGGTC
>CAZGPT010000160.1:0-7217 GCA_964527015.1 uncultured Mycobacterium sp.
GCCGCAGAAGACCTCTTCGGCCTCGACCTCAACAACGACGGCACCATCGGAACCGTGGTGGTGACAGCTCCGGTCACACCGCCAGTGACACCTCCCATCACGCCGCCGGTCACGCCTCCCGTGACACCGCCGGCCGTCAGTGCCTATGAACTCACCGGGTTCAATCAAGGCGAGTTCCGGTCCACGATCGCCTTCAGCCATCGCGCTACGGTCGATCCGATCGTCGCACCGGGGAACGTCAACTTCCCGCATATGCACGACTTCTTCGCCAATCCCACCACCGGCGCCGACTCCACCGTGGCGTCGCTCATGGAAGCTGCTGACGGCGCGGCAATCCCAGCGAACAACATCTCCACCTACTGGGCCCCGAGCCTGATCGACGAGGGCAGTGACGGCCTCGGTGGTGAGTGGCGCTATGTCGATCCGCTGCCGACCTCAATCGCGTACTACAGCGTTCTGCGACCCAATGAACCGAACCAGCTGGTCAACATGCCCACCGGCCTGAAGATGATCACCGGTTCGGCGATGCCCCAGGAACGGCAATCCAGGGCACAGGTGTTTTGGAACTACATCGGCGAGTCCGTGTCCTACGACCACATTCCGCTCGGCGACGAGTGGCGAGACCTGCCGCTGCAGGCCGTCGTGATCTTCCCGGAGTACTGGGATGGGGAACAACTCGACGCCCCGGATCACAAGAGTCACCTTGCCTACGGCAACGGGAGTGGTACCGGCCCCGACGGGCACCCCTTGCTGATCCCCCAGCTGCAGCTGCAGATCCACTATGGACGTATCAGCAACAACCTTCATCTGGTGAGTTCGGACTATATGACCCTGCCGGATCAGGGCAGCGATCTGGGCCTGAGGCTGCAGCGCGGCAACAGGCAAGATCTCAGCTTCCGGAACGCCGAGGAAGGCTTTGCTCCCGGCTGGAGCTTGCATGCAGACCAGATCCACCTGCCCTGGCTGGAAACGGCTCCCAACGGTGAGCAGGTGGATGGCTTTGCGCGCCGCGAGGCAGATGTGTTGCGGCTACCCCTGTTCGCCGGTCCCGACGGCAATTCCGCGCGGCCGATTCCGACCGGAATCACCCAGCCCTATTCGGTCGACAAAGCGACTCTCCCGGTGCTGGGGACCCCAGGCGACGATGTGCTCGTCGGTACGTCCGCCGATGACCGTCTGGAAGCCCTGGAGGGTGACGACTCGTTGATCGGCGCCGGCGGCGCTGATCTCCTCGTGGGGTCTGATGGGGCCGATCGCTTTGTCCTGGAGTCGATTTCCGACTCCACGTTTACGGATCCGGATGAGATCATCGGATTCGGCGCTGGGGACCGGCTGGATCTGCGGGCCTTGAACCTGTCCCCGACGTCCATTCGAATCGAGCAACAGGGGCCGTCTGCCTGGTTCGTCCGCGCGGATGGGACCAATCTCGAAGTCCGCATCCGCACCGATGAATTGACAGCCGACCAGATCATTCTGGAGTGACTGGCCACACTCCCAGGAGGGCCGGGGCGCCCCGAGTGTCGGGGCTTCCCGGCTCCCCCGAGCGCCATGGACGGCCATCCGGGGGTGTGACACCATCAGCCCATGATGTCCATGCAATACCGCCTGATCGACAGTCCGGTCGGACCTCTGACGCTCGCGGGCACCGGCTCGAGCCTGTCGCACCTACGGATGACCGACCAGGCCCACGAACCCGGCCGGCTGGGCTGGCAGGTGGCCGGGCCGGGGGCTTTCGCCCGGGCCGCTGATCAACTCGAAGCGTATTTCGCAGGCCAACTGACTGAATTCGACCTCGATCTGAAACCGGTCGGCACCGAGTTTCAGTGCCGGGTATGGGCGGCATTGCAGACGATTCCCTACGGGGACACCCGGTCCTACGGACAGATCGCCGTCCAGATCGGCTCGCCGGGGGCAGCCCGGGCCGTGGGCCTGGCCAACGCGCACAATCCCATCGGCATCATCGTTCCGTGTCACCGCGTCATCGGCGCGAACGGAGGTTTGACCGGCTATGCTGCCGGCCTGGACCGCAAGCGCGCACTCCTCGAGATGGAAAGGGCCAACTCACCCGTCGGTTCCCTACCGAGCTGACAGTTGGCCGGGCGTGCCAAACGGTCGACGACTAAGCCCGCAGCCCTACGGGCAGCCTCTTGAGGGAGTTGTTCAGGTTCGAACGGATTCGCACCGGTTCGCCGACAAGGTCGATACCCCTGAACGCGCGCAGAAGTTCGCCGAAGAACACTCGGCCCTCCAGTCGCGCCAGGTGAGCACCGAGGCAGAAGTGGGCTCCCATACCGAAGGACAAGTGCGGGTTGGGGCTGCGGTGGATGTCAAAATGCTGCGGGTCGGCGAAGACCTTCTCGTCCCGATTGGCGGAGGTGTAGTACATCGCCACTTTGTCACCGGCGCGGATCATCGTGCCCGACAGTTCGGTATCGATCATGGCGGTGCGACGGAAGTAATGGAGCGGGTTGTCGTAGCGAAGGATCTCCTCCACCGCGCCAGGCAGCAAGCCCGGGTCGGCGCGCAGTTCGGCAAGTTGGTCGGGATGACGCAGGAGTGTCAGCAGTCCGGAGGACAACACACCCTTGGTGGTGTCATTGCCCGCGGTGACCAATTGCACGAAGAACCCACCGAAGTCGGAGTCGCTCATGGGTTCGCCGCCGAATTGCGCGCCCAGGATGGCGCTGGTGAGGTCATCCCCGAGCCCCCGAAGCCGACGCTGCGCCGCCAGGTCTCGCGCATAGCCCGCCATCTCCGCCCCGCCCGGCATCAAACCATCCCCCGGCTCCCCCAGGTCAGGGTCCTGGCTGGCGGTGATGCGCTCGGCGAGCCTGCGCAGGTACTCCCAGTCTTGGACCGGCAGCCCGAACAGCTCGCCGATCATCCGAACCGGCAGCTGCGCGGCGACCTCCCCGACGAACTCCACCTCGGTCCTTTCCGCCGCCTCGGCCATGATCGCCCGGCACACATCGCGCACCCGGCTCTCGAGCTCGGCGATGGCCTTCGGCCGAAAGTGGGTCGACAGCGGGCCGCGGTGGGTGCCATGCCGAGGCGGATCCATCGCCGGCAACATCTGGCGCACCCGCTGCAGCGTCTCGGTTTCGACATCCTCGACGGTGATCCCACCCACGGCCGCGGAGAAGACCTCTGAGTGACGTCCGATCCGAACCACGTCGGCATGGCGTAGGACAGCCCAGAAGCCGGGTTCCCCGGGCATCGGCTGCCAGTGCACCGGGTCGCTGTGCCGGAGTCGGGCGAGGGCCCCGTGCGGGACGCCCTCGGAGAAGGTGTCGGGGTCGGCCAGGTCGACCTGGCCCGGTCCGACTGCTTCCAGCGTGCCGGCCATCAGGCGGTCAGCACGGGCGGGCGGGGCAGGCCCGCCTGTTCACACAGGTTGAGATAGACGGCAAGGGTGCTGGCGCCGTCGGACACGCTCTCCACCCCGCCGAGCGGATCCAGATTGAGGTTGGCGCCGTACATCTGGAACCACACATGGGTGTCGTCCTCGAGGATCTCCAGGGTGTGAATAGACCCGGCAGGCTCGTAGAGGAACGAGCCGGGCCGGTTGACGTAGTCGTATTCCTGATACTTCCAGGCACCCGAGGTGGTGTAGGCATACACCGGCCCGGTGTGCTTGTGGCGCTGGACCTGGTAGCCGGCCTGGAATACATTCTCAAGAATCCACAGTCCTTCGGCTTCCTTGACCATGATGACTTTGAGTTTCGAGCCGTCCCCGATATCGACGAACGGCAACTCCTCGGCGCCGATGTGGACAGCCCCGGGAATGTCGATCATGGTCATGATGATGCCTTTCGCCGTGCTGGAGACCAGGCCCAGTGGAGGTCGGTCAGCCCAGAAGTAATTAATACGATTTGCATATCATGATTTATGAAACATGTCTAGGGGGCCGCGAAGTTGACGGGGGTCACAGCTGCGTTCGGCGAACTGGCGGCCAACACCGAGTTGCCCGGAGCGAACCCCTCGCCTCGGCGCCGGGCGATCGATCGGCCTGAATGGGACTTCTGCTACGTGACCGCGTCGGAAGATGCCGAAGTCGCCGATGGCTGCGCACGCCGGCGCTCGCCCCCGCTCATCGGGCCGCCTCGACGGTCAACTCGATTTCCAGCGCAAGATTCGCCGGCAACGAGGACACCCCCACCGCCAGTCGGGCATGACGGCCCGCTTCTCCGAAGACTGCGACGAAGATCTCGGACGCGCCGTCGATCACCTGGGTGTGCATCGTGAAGTCCGGGGTCGCGTTGACCACCCCGCGCACCGACACCACGTGGCTGACCGCATCGAGGGATCCCAGCGTCGAGCGGATCGTGGCCAGCGCACTGATCGCGGCGAAGCGTGCCGCACGGCGACCATCCTCGACATCAAGGTCGGCGCCCAGCTTTCCAAGCACGATCGTGTCCGGTGGGCTGAACGGGATGTGCCCGCCGAGGATAAGCAGATCCCCGGACCGAACCGCGTTGACGTACTCCCCGGCCGGCGGGAAAGGCGCCGGCAGATCGATGGCCAGTTCCCGGAGGCGGGCCTCAGCCCATACGATCCGCCGCCCGCGCTACTTGTTGGAAGCGTTGGCACATGGTGCAAGGGTAGCCGCGCCCCGCTCTGTTGCAACCGTTTTGATAGAGGGCACCACTGCTCCAGGATCGGCCTCCAGGATCGGCACTGTGGAGGCCTCACCGTCGCATCGTGTCGACCCGCGCAAGCTACGCACCATGGACGCGCTGGTCACCGCGGCCCAGCAACTATTCGCCGAGGGCTCCGTCGAGGACGGTCACCGTCGAGGAGATCGGTCGGCGCGCCGGCGTCGCCGTCGGCTCGATCTACAACAATTTCGGCAGCAAGGAAGGGGCGCATGGGACCGTGGTGGCGCGTGCGCTCGACGCCGACCGCGCCTACATGGACCGCGCTTACACCCCCGAACGCTCCCCCGTAGAACAGCTGGCGGCCGCATCCGAGCAGTACCTTCGTTTCGCGTCGGACCACCCGCGGTTCTTCCGGCTGCTGGCGTTTCCCGCCAAACCCGGCCCCTGTGCCGGGGCGGCCGACACCGCCGCACTGCTGAGCCGGCGAGTGGATGCACAAAACGCACGGCTGGCCGAGGGCATCGAGCGCCGAGGGCAGCCTGCGGGATCTCGACCCGCAGCAGACCGCGACCATCCTGTGGGCCGCGTGGAGCGGCATCATCAGCCTCGCCTGGCGCCACGACGACCGCCGACAGGAACCGAGGGCGTTGGCTGAGCTCGTCGGGCGCGCCGCCGATCTGATCGTCCACGGGCTACGGGTGCGGTGAGGGCAGGTCGGTTTCGGCGCTTTATGACGTGAGCACCACCAGGTACTGCCCGCCGCCGGCTTGAATCCGCGAGTCCACGTGCAGGTTCGGGGCCAGTCGGCTCAGGCGATCCACCAACCACTCAGCAGCGGCGATGGCGTCGGCCTCGGTCGGGCATCGACCCATTGCTTCGGTGCCGCGTTTTCGAGCTAACCGCTCCGCGCTGGTGATGATCGCAGCGGGGTCCGAAACGAATAATTTCGGTGGCCATTCAACGACGGGAGCGACGGCGCCTTTCTTGGTGTTGCATCCCCGGTGAGCGAGCCGCTCGCTGCCGAATACCGGATCGGCCCCTTTACCCTTGGCTCTACTCTTGCTGCTCATGCTGTCGATGCTCGGACCGCGTGGGTCGTTCACCGACATGCCGGGGTCGACCGCCTCATCGCAGAGCCAGCACAGCCATCCATCGGTCTCGCCAATCTCATCGAGTCGGCTCATCTCACGTCTTCCATTAATCGTTTCGGAACGGATTGTAGGGGGTTGCGATTCAGTCGCAGGCCCATCCTCCAGTCCAGGTGGTCCACGTCGATCACGAACAGAAAGACACCACCGCCATTGTGAGCCTCAACGATCGTTACGGTCGGAAGGGAACTGCCGGAACAAGTTGCCGGTCCGATGAAACAGCGCTCAACGCCGCGGCGATCAGGTTCCCGGTCGCATGCCAAACGCCGCGGAACGCGGACCCGAAAAACCCGACAACCGCCAATTGGGCCGAATATTGGACAGCCCCCTACTTGGCCGAACGCCGATCGTCTCCGTGATCACGTTCGGGAGCCGTCCCGAAGAACTGCTCATTGAGACGAATGAGTTGTTCGTCGGTGATGTCGTCGATGTCAGCGCGCATATCCGCCAGGATTTTAGCTGCCACGGCAGGGGCATGCTTCTCCGCCCAGACCACAAAGTGGTGTGACGCATTGGCTTTACCCTTACCGTGACCCAGCAAGAGGATCGCGCTGGCCGGCTCCAGGTGGGCAGCCAGCGTTCGCCAATACTCCGGACTATCCGCCTCGTAGGTGCCATTCGGGTTTCCGTGGCGATGGTAGACGTTGTGGTAGTGACCGCGAGGATCGTCCGCCTTGATGGTCTCGGGGTCAGTGTGGGGGGGTGCGCTCAGGGGATAGATCCGCGACTCGTGGAAGTCAATCGTGACGATGACAGGCTGATTGCGGATATCAAGAACGTTGTGGGCGCCATGTTCCAGAACTGAGACTCCACTCTCAGCCTTCTTCGGTTCGAAATCCGTGCCACGGAACATCCGGCGCAAATCCTCAAGCTGCTCGATCCCGATGTCTTTATCTCTGGGTCGATCGAACACTTCCGACCGCGAGCCGATAGTGAATTTAAATCGACCGTCGTGACGCTCGTCGACCGCACCAGCTGCCTCAACGAGATGAACGACGTCCACCCATCGGATGTTGTGGCGTGCTGGGCGCTCAAAGATCGCCGCCAGTGTGGCGGCGTGATGACGGTTTAGGCCCGACTCATTGGTCACGAACTCTCCTCAGTGATGTCGAGGACGACGCTAGCGTGGCCGGGGTTCAGCCCCGACACCGGGGCACGGCCAGTCATGAGTTATCGAAGTGGTCGGCCCCGGGCCCCGTCTGGCGCCGGACTTCAACGGCCCTCTGAATCCAGAGGGTACGTCCTTTCCGTAGTCGGTATTTCTGTTACTTTCCAACCACATCCGAGATGACCAGAGACTCGAATTATCCGCACTGAGGTCAGTGAACACCGCAAACTCGCGGATAAGGCGAATTCGAAAATACAAGGCGCAAATACAGGGCTCGGAAACACAAATGCCTGGGCCCCCCGCATAACTGCGAGGGGCCCAGGACTTAATGTGTGTTCGGCGGTGTCCTACTTTTCCACCCGG
>CAZGPT010000161.1:0-5663 GCA_964527015.1 uncultured Mycobacterium sp.
CGTCGCCCTCCCAGGCCAGAATGTGGGTGCAGGTGCGGTCCAGGAACCAGCGGTCATGGGAGATCACCACCGCGCAGCCCGGGAACTTCTCCAGTGCATTCTCCAACGAGCCGAGGGTCTCGACGTCGAGGTCGTTGGTCGGCTCATCGAGCAGCAGGAGGTTGCCACCCTCTTTCAGGGTCAACGCCAGGTTGAGCCGGTTGCGCTCGCCACCGGACAACACCCCGGCCGGTTTCTGCTGGTCGGCACCCTTGAAACCGAATGCGGACACGTAGGCCCGGGACGGGATCTCGTTCTGGCCGACCTCGATGTAATCCAGCCCATCGGAGACCACCTGCCAGACGTTCTTCTTCGGGTCGATGCCGCCCCGGCTCTGATCCACATAACTGAGCTTCACGGTGTCACCGACCCGCACCGTGCCACTGTTCGGTTGTTCCAGACCCACGATGGTCTTGAACAACGTGGTCTTACCCACTCCGTTGGGGCCGATGACCCCCACAATCCCGTTTCTGGGCAGGGTGAATGACAGATCCTTGATCAGCACCCGCCCGTCATAGCCCTTGTCGAGGTGCTCGACCTCCACGACGACGCTGCCCAGACGGGGGCCAGTCGGGATCTGGATCTCCTCGAAGTCCAACTTGCGGGTCTTCTCGGCCTCAGCGGCCATCTCCTCGTACCGCTGCAGGCGCGCCTTGTTCTTGGCCTGGCGGGCCTTGGCCCCGGAGCGCACCCAGGCCAGTTCCTCTTTGAGCCGCTTTTGCAGCTTCTGGTCTTTCTTGCCGGTGACCTCCAGGCGCTCGGCCTTCTTCTCCAGGTAGGTCGAGTAGTTGCCTTCGTACGGGTAGGCCCGGCCCCGGTCGAGTTCCAGAATCCATTCGGCGACGTTGTCCAGGAAATACCGGTCGTGGGTCACGGCCAAGATGGCGCCCTTGTAATCGGCGAGGTGCTGCTCGAGCCACTGGACACTCTCGGCGTCGAGGTGGTTGGTCGGTTCGTCGAGGAGCAGCAGGTCGGGCTTGCTGAGCAGCAGCTTGCACAGCGCGACCCTGCGCCGCTCCCCCCCGGACAGGTGCGTGACCGGCTCATCGGGCGGCGGGCAGCGTAAGGCGTCCATGGCCTGCTCCAGCTGGGAATCCAGATCCCACGCGTCGGCATGGTCCAACTCCTCTTGGAGCCGACCCATCTCCTCCATCAACTCGTCGGTGTAGTCGGTGGCCATCAACTCGGCGACTTCGTTGAAGCGGTCCAGCTTGACCTTGATCTCGCCCAGCCCCTCCTCGACGTTGCCGCGGACAGTTTTCTCCTCGTTGAGCGGCGGCTCCTGCTGCAGGATGCCCACCGTGGCCCCGGGAGCCAGGAAAGCGTCGCCGTTGTTGGGTTGGTCGAGACCGGCCATGATCCGCAGGACGCTGGACTTGCCGGCACCGTTGGGCCCGACAACGCCGATCTTGGCTCCCGGCAGGAAGCTGAGCGTGACATCGTCGAGGATGACCTTGTCTCCGTGAGCCTTGCGGACCTTGCGCATCGTGTAAATGAATTCCGCCACGGCGACCATCCTAGGTCGACGCCCCATACGGGTCAGCGGTCACGCCGGACGGACCGGCGTGACCGCTCGCTCGATCAGACCGAAATCGCCTCCCGGCCGCTGCACTCGGCCGTGCCCAGCGCCGTGCCCAGCGATATGTCCTCCGCCGCGATATCGGCATCGGAGTCTCCGCCAGCCTCCGCATCGGCGTCCGGGGGTGCGCCGCCGTCGACCACGTTGGAACGGGGCTGTTGTTCGATTCGGGCGATCACCCGGGCCAGGTCCGGTCCGACGGCTGTGGCGCGCATCTCCAGCGAGGAGCGCCTGACCCCATCGCGGTCCTCGTACTCGCTGGTGTGAACATTTCCGACGGCGATGATAGGCGCCCCCTTGTAGAGACCTGCACCGACACCCGTGACCAGCTTTCCCCAGCAGTTGACGGTGATGTACAGGGTCTGACCCGGCTCCCAGGTGCCTTCAGGGGTGCGCCGCCGGGAGTTGCTGGCCACCCGGAAGCTGATCACTTCCTGGTCGGCCACCACCCGGCGGCGGAAATCGGTGATGATGCGGCCGACGACGGTGATGGATGTCTCGAACATTTCATGTCCTCTCTTTCGGTGCGGATTCGCTCCTCCAGTGAGCGCGCCGACACCGACGTTCCGGCCACACCGCGGCGGCCGGATCGAGAGTCCTGTGGATGAAATGCCGCCGGTGGACTACCGGTGACGTCGCGGTCGAGACCGTCCCCGCCCGGGAACGATCGCCACCCAATCGGCGCCCGCCGACGGGACGGATCGACTCAGGGGCTGTTCTGGTATTCGATGTCGACGTTGTCGCCGTCCACGTCCGTCACGGTGACGTCGTAGCCCTGGTTCTGGTCACCGGTGACCGCCACGCATTCGCCGAAGGTGCCGGGCTTGGCCGTCACGTCCTCGGCGCACTCGACGGTCTCCGCGGGTGTGCCGTCGGCGTTGAGTTTCTGCAGGAGGACGTCCTGAATTTTTTCCTTGGGCACCACCGGGAACATCTCAAGGTCGACCTGGAGTCCTTCGACACCCTCGACCACAGCCACCTGCTTGCCGGTCATCCCATTGACGGTCACTTCGCAGTTCGCACTCGCGCCCACCGCACCATCCAGACCCGAGTCGCAGGTCACCGCCTGGGCGTCATCGTTACCGGTGATCCCTTTTTCCAGTTGCTCTTTGGTCACCGACGGGGAGACGTCAAAAGCGATGTTGGAACCATCCACACTCGTGACGGAAGCCGTCGCCTCGACGCTGTTGGAATCGCTGAAAACGACATCGCACACGGCGGTCTTGCCGACCTCGCCGATCAAGTCGTCGTTGCAGGACACCGACTGCGGCGTGACGCCGGCCTCGGCCTGTTCATCGGTCAGCCGTTTCTGCAGATCTTCGGCGCTGATCGATGTTGTGGCAGAACACCCGGTCAGCCCCGCGCCGAGCAATCCGGCCATCGTCAGGGCGGCACCGGCCGCGGCGTTGATCCTCATCAGTTGAATCCTCCACACATCGCTGGTGATATCGCTGGCAACAGCGCAATTCGACGTCCCGAACCTACCGCGCGCCCCGCTGTTCGGGCGGGCATTTGTCGAAGCTCAGTGCACGTTTCCCGGCCCGGCTCAGCTGCGCGAGTGCTGCCGGGCCTCCCGGGCGTAGAACTGCTCCCTTGAGACCTGATGGATCTGTTCCATATCGGCGACGATGCCGCGCAACTCGTGCAGGAAGGCCCGCCGCCGCTCGCGCAGATCGGGCGACGGTTCCAGAAGGTTCTCACCCGCAGCCACTTGGCGGGCCGTCTTGAACAGCAGCGCCGACACCGATTCGGTGCTGCTGACCAACCCTTGTGCCGCGTACTGCTTTCCGACCCCGAGGGCGAGCGTGCTGAGCTCCTCGTCCCCGATACCGGCCGGCGCACCGCACAACACGTCGGCGACGATCTCGTAAGCTTCGAAGAAAGGACGCAGCACCGCGTTGGACATCAACGGCCGCTTGGCGCACAACAACGCGTCGATCGCCTCGGGCCCGGCGTCAAGCTGAGACTCCCAGTCGTGGTTCCACTCCAGTTCCTCGGCGATGTTCTCCCGGAACGTCGCTGACGGGGCGAAGTAGAAGTCGAACTTGAGTAGGTCGCGCAACCGAAATGCCTGCGCCCAGAACGCGTCGAAGCGCTCTCCCTCGGGTGCGCGGGCGGCGTGGACCAGAGCGAGTTCGACTATGGAGGTCTCCAGGAACGCGTGGATCAGGGAATTGCGGTAGAAGGCTGCCTCAAGTTCCTGTTCCGGGGCGATTCGCCAGACCGGTTCGTGGCCGCCGTCGACCCGGGTGACCGGATGCCCGTTCGACAACGCGTCCACGGCGGCCCGCACCCCTTCGGCGGAGTGCAGGCGCAAGGCGCTATTGGTCATTGGCGTGTTTTTGCGCTCCAGATAGTCCAGCGAGTCCTGCAGTGTGTGGTGGAGCTGGCTCAGGGTGAGCGCACGGCCCCGGGCGGCCAGCAGCAGAGCGGCCACCAGGCTGGTGGCGTTGATCGGGGTCGCCCGCTGAATCCGCCAGGAGACCTCGATCGCCATCTTCTGCAGCGCAAGGCGTTTGGCCGATTCATCGCTGGCGATCGGGCCGCCCGGTTCTCCGAGGTATTGCCGCATCGAGACCGCCTCGGGGAAGCGTGCGTAGATCTTGCCGTAGTTCCGCTCGCCCTGCGCCTTGATGAAGTTGACCAGCCACTCCGCCCCCTCGGGGATCTTCTCCCCGCCACGGGCGTAGGCCGCATACTCGGCGGTTTCGTGCAACTGGTCGAAGCTGATCGACGTCGGCTGGAGCAGGATGTCCTCGCTGCGGCCGTCAAGGTAGGCGTCGGCGACGTAGCTGAGCAGACCAAGCTTGGGCGGCAACATCTTTCCGGTCCGGGATCGTGTCCCCTCGATGGACCAGCTGAGGTTGAAACGTTTCTGCACGATGTAACCGACGAACTCGCGAAGCACGTACTTGTAGAGCGGATCGTCGAGCTTGCGGCGCAGAAAGATGACACCAGAGCGGCGCATCAACGGCCCCATGAAACCGAAGGACAGATTGATGCCCGCGAAGGTGCAGGCCGGCGGAAGTTTGTTCTCCTGCAACGCGACCGGTACAACCACGCCGTCCAGATATGAACGGTGCGACCACAGAAAAACCGCGGGGTGGTCTTCGAGGGCACGGCGCATCGATTCGATCTGGTCGAAGTCGTAGTCGATTCGGGAGTCGAAGCCCCTGCTGAAGATGGTGCGGCCCAGGTTCGGGATGAGGTCGACCGAGAACCGGCTCCATCCGGTGGCGAGTTCGTTGAGCATGACTTCGGCCTTCTCGGCGTCGGCCCCTGGTATTTCGGTCATACCGTCGATGAACCGCGAGGACGCCATCAATTCATCGGTGATCAGCCGCGGCGACTTGTATTCGGGTCCGAGTAGTCGCAACTCGATCCGCTCCACCGCAAGGTTTGCCCGGCGCAGGACGAACTGGGCGAAATCACTGGGGCTCCCGCCGACGGTGTTCTCCTGCCACTGCTGGCGTAATTCGGAGACCGTCGCCGGTTCACCCGCGACGATGCGTGCGCGAGAGGGATTCTTGCGCAAGATGGCCCGCTGAAGCAGCTCCGGCGGGCGGTAGGTGTCCCGGCCCGAGAGCAGACCCACCACCTTCACCCTGGTGGGCAATCCGCCGGGCACCCAGAACACCCGGACCGGTACGACGGTGCGGTCGGCCATCGCCTCGAGCCTTTCGGCAAGTTCGCCGACCAGCTGCGGTGCCGGATCGCTGTGCGGCAGCCGCAACACCTCGACCCTGGTATCGGGATGTGCCCGGCGCTGCGCCCGCACCCAATCATTGAGCAGGTCGAACTCCGCCTTTGACGACACCGAGGCCAGAACCAGAGCATCGTCGGTGGTGCTGAAGTCGGTGATGTAGTCGACGGCGCTCATCGGCGTCCCCTCGGGGTTCTCGGGGTGGAGGTTTGGCTGCCGCCTGCTGTAGCGGTCTTGGTCGCGGGGGCCGTCTTGGCGGGGGTCTTCTTGGCGGGGATCTTCTTAGCGACGGTCTTCTTCGCGGCGGTCTTCTTCGCGACGGTCTTCCTCGCGACGGTCTTC
>CAZGPT010000161.1:5763-7146 GCA_964527015.1 uncultured Mycobacterium sp.
TCGCGACGGTCTTCCTCGCGACGGTCTTCTTCGCCGCCGTCTGCTTCGCGACGGTCTTCTTCGCCGCCGCCTTCCCGGGGGTGGCCTTCTTGCGGGCGGTCTTCGCCGCCGGCTTGGCGGATCCGGCCACCTTCTTGACTGCCCTCGCCGACTTCTTCGGCGGCGAGGGGCGACGGGCGTACAGATCGGTCCTGGGCACCTTGCCGACCGGCCAGTCGGCCAGGGTGTCGACGTACAACTGGCGCACCTCAGCGATCTTTTGGGGCAGGTTGTCCAGGGTCCAGTCCTTCAGCGACAACGGCGGGTAGACAACGACATCCACCGTGCCGGGGTGCAGAGTGGAGGAGTCACGAGCCGACAAAATCTCGGCATTGCGGATCACGATCGGCACGATCGGAACCCCCGCGGCCATGGCCAGCCGGAAAGGGCCCTTCTTGAACTGGCCCACCGATCTGGTGTCCATCCGGGTGCCCTCCGGGGCGATCACAACCGAGAGCCCCTTCCGGGTCAACTCCTCGGCCTGCTGCAGTGACTCGACGGCCTTCTTCGGGTCTTCGCGATCGATGAACACGGTGTCGACCAACTTGCCCAGGGTGCCGACAACCGGATCGTTCTGAAGTTCCTTCTTGCCCACCCCGGTCCAATTTTCCTTGACCATCGATCCGACCACCAACGGGTCGAAATTGTTTCGGTGATTGAAGATGAAGACCGCCGGGCGCTTCTTCGTCAAGTTCTCCTCGCCCAGCACGTTGAGCCGGACACCGTTGATTCCCAGCAGCATCTGCGGAAACGCCGAGGTGAAGAAGTTCACGCCGCGACGACGGCTCCGGGTCAGCAGGCCCCAGCCGACCGCTCCGTACGCGGCCGGCACGATCGATCCGACACCGAGCAGGGTGCGCACCTGTCCCAACAGACCACCGCGGCCCCGGCTGTTGAACCGCAGGACCGGCCAGCCGCGTTTCGCCGCCACCCCGGCCATCTTGTCACCGGGATTGGTCGGCCGCGGGTTGCCGACCAAGTGCATCAAGGCCAGATCCTCATCGCCGTCGGCGTAGAAGTAACTGTCCTTGAGGTCGATATCGTGGTCGGCGGCGAACTGTTGCACGGCGTTCGCCTTACCCGGTCCCCACAGAATAGGCGTGACGACCTCACCAGTCAGCACGCCGTCTTCGTCGACATCGAACCGGTTGGTCAGAACATTGGGGATCCCGAGGTAGCGGGCCACCGGCTCGACCTGGATGGTCAGCGCCGAGGAACTCAGCACCACCGTGTGTCCGCGCTCCAGGTGCGCGTGCACCAGGTCGCGCATCTCCGGATAGATGCGCTTCTCGATCTTCTCGGCGAACAGTCGCTCGCCGATCTGCTGCAGATCGGATAACGGGC
>CAZGPT010000162.1:0-7002 GCA_964527015.1 uncultured Mycobacterium sp.
AAAAACCACCAAACACACTATTGAGTTCTCAAACAACACACCCGCTTGCATCCGCTCGCAGGGCAACCCTACCAACATAGATCAACATGCAATCTGATGTCAAGCCCGGGTTTTACACGGAGTTCGTCCTGCTCAGAGCAGTACCGCGACAGTCCCGTCTAGTAACGCTCACTCTACCCGTTCTATTTCCGCGCCCAGACTCTGCAGATCCTCCACGAACAGCGGGTAGCCGCGGTCGATGTGGAACACGTCGTGAACGTCGGTCTCCCCGTCCGCGACCAGCCCGGCCAGGACCAGACCGGCGCCGGCCCGGATATCGGAGGACCAGACCGGCGCACTCGACAGCTGGGTGATGCCGCGCACGACCGCGTGGTGACCGTCGGTGCGGGCGTCTGCGCCGAGGCGGATCATCTCTTCGACAAAGCGGAATCGCGCCTCGAAGACATTCTCGGTGATCATCGATGTTCCGTCGGCGATGGCGGCCAACGCGATGGCCATCGGCTGCAGATCCGTTGGAAACCCTGGAAACGGCAGGGTGGCGACATTGCAGGCCTTCGGCCGCTCGTACTGCACCACCCGGAAGCCATTGTCGTGCTGAGTGACCGTGGCACCGGCGTCGTGCAGTTTGTGCAGAACCAGTTGCAGATGGGCCGGATCGACACCGTTGACCGAAATGTCGCCCCGGGTCATCACCGCGGCGATACCCCAGGTCGCGGCGACGATACGGTCACCTATGACCCGGTGCTCGGTGGGGTGCAGTTTCGGCACGCCGGTGATCCTCAGTGTCGAGGTGCCCGCACCCTCGATCACGGCGCCCATCTGGTTCAGCATCTGACACAGGTCCACGACGTCGGGCTCCCGAGCGGCGTTGTGGATAGTGGTAAGTCCTTCGGCCACGACGGCCGCCATCAGAATGTTCTCAGTGGCCCCGACCGACGGGAACTCCAGCTGAATCTCGGCGCCGCGCAAACGATCGGCGGAGGCGACGACGCAGCCATGCTCGATAGCGCATTCGGCACCGAGCTGACGCAGGCCTGATTGGTGCATATCGAGCGGGCGGGAGCCGATCGCGTCCCCGCCGGGCAGTGCGACCCGCGCTCGCTTGCAGCGACCGACGAGCGGACCGAGCACACACACCGACGCCCGGAACTGCCGGACCGCGGCGAAGTCCGCCTCGTACTTGAGTTCATCGGGGGAGGTGATCCGGACGACCGAGCCGTCGAGTTCGACATTGGCGCCGAGACCTCGCAGCACCTCCGCCATCAACGGGACGTCCAGAATGTCCGGACAGTTGGTGATCGTGGTGGTGCCCTCGGCCAGCAGTGCGGCGGCCATGAGCTTCAAGACGCTGTTCTTGGCGCCGGTGACCGCCACTTCGCCGGACAGGCGGTTTCCGCCGGTCACCAGGAAACGCTCAGCCACGGCGTTAGTTTAGAGGAGCCGGGGCCGGGTTCATCGCCTACTGCCCGGTACGGTTCTACCTATGGCAGTACATCTGACCCGCATCTATACCCGGACCGGTGACGACGGCACCTCAAGTCTGAGCGATTTCTCCCGAGTCGGAAAAGATGACCCACGGCTGATCGCCTACGCCGACTGCGACGAGACCAACGCGGCCATCGGCGTCGCGGTGGCACTCGGCGATCCCACCCCGGAGATCCGGACCGTGCTCACCTGGATTCAAAACGACCTCTTCGATGCCGGGGCGGACCTGTCCACGCCGATCGTGGAGAACCCGAAGCATCCGCCGCTGCGGATCACCGAGGCCTATGTCGACCGACTGGAAGCCTGGTGCGACGAGTACAACGACGCGTTGCCGGCGCTGAACTCGTTCGTGCTGCCCGGCGGCACGGCTCTGTCGGCCCTACTGCATGTGGCCCGGACGGTGGCCCGCCGCGCGGAACGATCGGCCTGGATCGCGGTCAGGACCCATCCCGACACGGTGAGCTCGCTTCCGGCCCGCTACCTCAACCGGCTGTCGGACTTGTTGTTCATCCTGTCGCGGGTGGCCAACGAGGGTCGCGACGTGCTGTGGCGCCCGGGCGGGCCGGGCGACCCCGGCACCGCGAGGTAACCGGGCCGCTCAGGACGATCGCCGCCGCGCCCTCGGTGAGGGTCGCGACTCGACCCAGGACTGGAAGGCTGTCAACGCGCCGCGATCCAGTGCCATTTCATAAGCGCGGACCTGCGGACCAGTGCTGTCCTGGAGTTCCAGCACCACGATCTCCTCGGTCATGATGTCGAACTCGTCACCGAAAGGACCCCGACGAGAAACGACCTCCAGTCCGCGTCGGCCGAGACGCCGGTCCGGCCACAACCGCAGGCTCGAGAGCTGGTAAAAGCGTGCTTCATCGCCGCAGTACCGAATGACACCGTGGCGCCAGCCGTGGCCCCCGACCGCGGGGCTATCACGCAGGATTGCCGGTGTACCGCCCTGGCCCAGCTTCCACAGCCGGTAGCTCAACGCCAGCACCACCAGAAACAGCACACCCACCAGCGCGACCATGACGATCATCGACGCGCTCATCGGCCGGTCCGGCTCAGTCCAGCTGGCCGAGTGCCCGTAGTCGGGCTCTGCCGCGGGCGGCTGTCTGCGGGTCGTCGGAGGCGGCGTCGGCCTTGGCCTGATCCGCGTCGATCTCCGAGGCGAACTCGGCGGACTCCGCCAGAATCGTCACACCCAACTCGGTCACCGACAGGTAGCCACCGTCGACGGCGATACGCAGATCGTCTTCGCCCTCGCGCTCAACCCGCACCATGGCGTCCTCGACAAGCCGCGCCACCACAGGGATGTGCTGGGGCAGGATGCCGATCTCACCGGAGGTGGTCCGGGTAAAGACGAATGTCCCCTTACCCGACCAGATCTTTCGCTCGACGGCGACGATAGCGACGTCCAGTTCGGCCATCTCAGGTCACCTTTCGTTCGCCGATCACAGTTTCACACCCATGCTCTCAGCCTTCTTGGCCAGATCGTCGAGACCGCCGATCAGGAAGAAAGCCTGTTCGGGGAGGTGGTCGAAATCACCCTTGGCCAACTTGTCGAAGGCCTCGACGGTCTCCTTCAGCGGCACGGTCGAGCCGGGCTGGCCGGTGAACTGCTCGGCGGCCATCATGTTCTGGCTGAGGAACCGCTCGATTCGACGGGCGCGATAAACGAGTTGCTTGTCCTCCTCGGAGAGTTCGTCGATACCGAGGATGGCGATGATGTCCTGGAGGTCCTTGTAGCGCTGCAGGATCCGAATGACTTCCTGGGCAACCCGGTAATGCTCGTCACCCACCACACTCGGGTGCAAAATCGTCGAACTGGAGGCCAGCGGGTCCACCGCCGGGAAGATGCCCTTGGAGAACACCGCGCGGGAGAGTTCGGTGGTGGCATCGAGGTGGGCGAAGGTGGTCGCCGGCGCCGGGTCGGTGTAGTCGTCGGCAGGCACATAGACGGCCTGCATCGAGGTGATCGAACGGCCCCGGGTGGAGGTGATGCGTTCCTGCAGCTCACCCATCTCGTCGGCCAGCGTCGGCTGGTACCCGACCGCCGAGGGCATCCGGCCCAGCAGCGTCGAGACCTCCGAGCCGGCCTGGGTGAACCGGAAGATGTTGTCGATGAACAGCAGGACGTCCTGGCTCATCTCGTCGCGGAAGTACTCCGCCATGGTCAGCGCCGACAGCGCCACCCGCATGCGGGTGCCCGGCGGCTCATCCATCTGGCCGAACACCAGCGCGGTGTCCTTGAGCACGTTGGCGTCCGCGAGCTCGACCCACAGGTCGTTGCCCTCGCGGGTGCGCTCCCCCACCCCGGCGAACACCGATGTGCCGCCGAAGTTACGAGCGATGCGGTTGATCATCTCCTGGATGAGCACCGTCTTGCCCACACCGGCACCGCCGAACAGGGCGATCTTGCCGCCACGCACGTAGGGGGTCAGCAGATCGACGACCTTGAGGCCGGTCTCGAGCATCTCAGTGCGGGGCTCGAGCTCGTCGAAGGCCGGCGGCCGACGGTGGATCGACCACTTCTCGAAATCTTTCGCGTAGCCCGGCTCATCGAGGCAGTCGCCCAGTGCGTTGAACACGTGCCCCTTGACCCCGTCGCCGACCGGCACCGAGATCGAGGCGCCGGTATCGGTCACCTCAACGCCGCGCACCAGTCCGTCGGTGGGTTGCATGGAGATGGTGCGCACCAGGTTGTCACCGAGGTGCTGAGCCACCTCGAGGGTCAACGTCTTGGCCAGTGCCCCATAGGAGATCTCGGCATGCAGCGCGTTGAACAGCTCGGGCACCGAACCGCGGGGGAACTCCACGTCGACGACCGGGCCGGTGATGCGCACCACGCGCCCCGCAGTGCTGTTCTTGGTATCAGCGGTGACAGTCATTTCTCTCTTCGCTTCCTAAGCTTTTCCGACGGGGCTTACTTTTTCGCTGCATCAGCGAGCGCGTTGGCGCCGCCGACGATTTCGCTGATTTCCTGGGTAATCTGCGCCTGACGTTCACGGTTGGCCATCAGGGTGAGGATCTTGATCAGATCGTCGGCGTTATCCGATGCCGCCTTCATGGCACGTCGCCGCGATGCCGACTCCGACGCCGATGCCTCAAGCAGTGCGGAGAAGATCCGGGTCGCCACATAGCGCGGCAGCAGCGACTCGAACAACGTGGTGGCGTCGGGCTCGAAGGAGAACAGGGTGTGCAGACCGGCCTCCTCCTCGACGTACTCGACCTCCATCGGGGCGATCCGCCTGGCCTCGGCGACCTGGGCCAACATCGACCGGAACTCGGTGAACACGATATGCAGCTCGTCCACGCCGAAGACGCCGTCTGCGCCGGGTTTGTCACCCTCGTCGTCGGCGCCGGCCAGGAAAGCCGCAACCAGCGCATCCGCGATCTCCTGGGACTGTTCGTAGGTCGGCCGATCGGAGAAGCCGATCCACGATTCGGCGATATCCCAGTTGCGGAAGGTGAAGTAACCCAGAGCCTTGCGCCCTACCACATACAGAACCGGCGCTTTGCCCTCCTCCCGCAACAGCGAGATGAGTTCCTCCGCGCGGCGCAGGACGTTGGCGTTGTAGGCCCCACAGAGTCCGCGATCGGACGAGACCACCAGCACCGCAGCCCGTTTGGGGTTATCGCGGGCCACCAGCAGCGGATGGTCAAGCGCCGACTCGGCCGCCAGATCCGTCAGCATGTTGGTGATCTCGGCGGAGTAGGGCCGCGCCGCTTCCACCCGTGCCTGCGCCTTGGCGATCCGAGAGGTGGCGATCAGCTCCTGGGCCTTGGTGATCTTCTTGATCGACCCGGCGGAGCGGATACGTCCGCGCAGTTCGCGCAGTGTCGCTGCCATTACTTTCTCTTCGGCGCTGGCTTGCGGACCTGGACTGCTTCCTTCTCGACATCGGCCTCGTCCATCGCCGCCACGTGGGCGTCGGGGACCACCGAACTACCGTCGGTGGTGGCGAAGCCCTTCTTGAAGTCGGCGACGATGCGCTCCAGGGTGGCCTGGGTCTCTTCGCTCAGTTTCTGCGAGGTGTGGATATCACCGAGCACCGGCGAGTCGGACGCCTTCAGGTGCTCGATGAACTCCGATTCGAAGCGGGACACGTCGGCGACCGGCACCGAATCCAGGTGCCCCTTGGTGCCGAGGAAGATCGCGACTACCTGGTCCTCGACCGACATCGGGCTGTACTGCGGCTGCTTGAGCAGCTCCACCAGCCGGGCTCCCCGTTCGAGCTGCGCCTTCGAGGTTTCGTCCAAATCGGAGGCGAAGGCGGCGAACGCCTCCAGTTCGCGGAATTGCGACAGATCCAGCCGCAGCGAACCGGCCACCTCTTTCATGGCCTTGATCTGGGCGGCACCGCCGACGCGGGACACCGAGACGCCGACGTTGATGGCCGGCCGCACGCCCTGGTTGAACAGGTCGGTCTCCAGGAAGCACTGCCCGTCGGTGATCGAGATGACGTTGGTCGGAATGAACGCCGAGATGTCATTGGCCTTGGTCTCGATGATCGGCAGGCCCGTCATCGAACCCCCGCCGAGTTCGTCGGACAGTTTCGCGCAGCGCTCCAGCAGCCGCGAATGGAGGTAGAACACATCCCCGGGGAAGGCTTCGCGGCCCGGGGGCCGGCGCAGCAGCAGCGAGATCGCCCGGTAGGCGTCGGCCTGTTTGGACAGGTCGTCGAACACGATCAGCACGTGCTTGCCGTCGTACATCCACTCCTGCGCGATGGCCGAACCGGTGTAGGGCGCCAGCCACTTGAAGCCCGCCGCGTCGGATGCCGGTGCGGCGACGATGGTGGTGTAGTCCATCGCGCCACCCTCCTCCAGCGCGCGCCGCACGCTGGCGATGGTGGTGCCCTTCTGGCCGATCGCCACGTAGACGCAGCGCACCTGCTTCTTCGGGTCTCCGGTCTCCCAGTTCTTACGCTGGTTGAGGATGGTGTCGACGCACACCGCGGTCTTGCCGGTCTTGCGGTCGCCGATGATCAGCTGGCGCTGACCGCGACCGATGGGGGTCATCGCGTCGATGGCCTTGATGCCGGTTTGCAGCGGCTCGCTGACGCTCTGGCGCTGCACCACCGACGGCGCCTGCAACTCCAGCGCGCGCCGAGTGCTGGCGGCGATATCCCCCTGGCCGTCGATCGGCTGGCCGAGCGGATTAATCACGCGGCCCAGGAAGGCGTCGCCCACCGGAACCGAGAGCACCTCACCGGTGCGCTTCACCTGCTGGCCCTGCTCGATCTTCTCGAACTCGCCGAGGATCACCGCGCCGATGCTGTGTTCGTCGAGGTTGAGAGCCACACCGAGCACCCCTCCGGGGAACTCCAGCAACTCCTGAGTCATCACCGAGGGCAGCCCCTCGACGTGCGCGATACCGTCACCGGCGTCGATGACGGTGCCGATCTCTTCCCGGCCCGTGCCCGCCTCGAAGCTCGAGACGTAACTTGCGATGGCGCCTTCGATGTCGTCAGCGGAGATTGTCAACTCTGCCATGGCTTTTCGTCTTCCTCTTTGTCTCTA
>CAZGPT010000163.1:0-6907 GCA_964527015.1 uncultured Mycobacterium sp.
CGTCTGGGGACGTCAGTTCGGGGAGAACACGATCAACCCATGAGTATCAAAGGAACGGCCATCAAACTCGGGATCGTGTCTGTGATCCTGGCGTTGTGCACCGCGCTACTCGTGGTGGTCTTCGGGCAGCTACGTTTTCAGCGCTACAGCACCTACACCGCCGAGTTCAGCAACGGCAGTGGTCTGAAGAGCGGGCAGTTCGTTCGCGCCGGCGGGGTCGAGGTCGGCAAGGTTCGCGATGTCACGCTCACCGACAACGGTCAGCGCGTCCTGGTCAAGCTGGCGGTCGACAAGTCGCTGCCGGTCTACCAGTCCACCGGCGCTCAAATCCGGTACGCCAACCTGATCGGCGAACGGTTCGTCAACCTTGACCGCGGCACCGGCGAGGGGGCGGACCGGGTTCTGCCGCCGGGCGGCTTCATCCCGCTGGCCCGCACCCAGCCGGCTCTGGACCTCGACGCCCTCATCGGTGGTTTCAAGCCCCTGTTCAAGGCCCTCGAGCCGGAGAAGGTCAACAACATCGCGACCTCCCTGGTCACCGTGTTCCAGGGCCAGGGCGGCACGGTGGCCAATATCCTCAGCCAGACCGCTCAGTTGACCTCGACCCTCGCTGAGCGTGACCGTGCCATCGGCGAGGTCATCACCAACCTCAACACCGTTCTCACCACCGTCAACAAGCATGAGAAGGACTTCGACCAGACGGTCAACAACTTCGAGGTGCTGATCACCGGGCTGAAGAACCGGGCCGATCCGCTGGCTGCCTCGGTCGCCGACATCAGCCTCGCCTCCGGCACCCTGGCCAGCCTGCTCGCCGAGAACCGGCCGCTGCTGAAGGAAACCCTCCCCAAGGTCGAGACCATACTTCGGCCGTTCTCCGACGACCCGGATCGGCTCAAGCAGCTGTTGGTCGAGTACCCGCCGGCAATCAACATGATCGGCCGGGTCGGTGGCATCTACGGCGACTTCTTCAACTTCTACCTCTGCGACCTGAACCTGAAGCTCAACGGCCTTCAGCCGGGCGGGCCGGTGCGCACCGTGCGGATCACCAAGCAGCCGTCGGGGAGGTGCACGCCACAATGATGACTCTGCAAGGCCACAACCGCGTCCGGGTTGGGCTCCTCGGTCTGTTGATTCTGGTGATGGTGGTGGCCGTCGGTCAGAGCTTCGCCAGTGTCCCCGTGCTGTTCGCCAAGCCGATCTACTACGCGCACTTCGCCGACTCGGCCGGGTCCAACGCGGGGGACAAGGTCCGGATCAACGGCTTCGACGTCGGCCAGATGAAGTCGATGGAAATCGACGGCGACCGGGTCAAGGTCGGTTTCACGTTGGGTGACTACCGGATCGGAAGCGACAGCCGGGTGTCCATCCGAACCGACACCATCCTCGGCAAGCGAGTGATGGAGATCGAGTCGCGCGGCAGCAAGCCGCTGGCGGTCAACGGCATCCTGCCCCTGGAGCAGAGCACCACGCCGTACCAGCTCTACGACGCGTTCTCCGACCTGACCACCGAGACGGCCGGCTGGGACCTCAAAGCCGTCAAGGCATCACTGAACGTGTTGTCGGAGACCCTGGACGCCAGCTCGCCGGAACTCAAGTCGGCTCTCGACGGGGTGGCCCGGTTCTCCGACACCATTGGCAAGCGCGACGAGGAGTTCAAAGACCTGCTGGTGCAGGCCAACAAGGTGGCCGGCGTGCTGGGCAACCGTAGCGAACAGATCAACCAGCTGCTGGTCAACACCCAGGTGCTGCTGGCGGCGATCAACGAGCGCAGCCAGGCCGTCGACATGCTGCTGCAGAACGTGTCCGGGGTGTCCCAGCAGTTCGCCGGCTTCGTCGACGAGAACCCGAACCTCACCAGCGTGCTGGAACAGTTGCAGGTCGTCACCGGCGTGCTCGCCGAGCACCGGGAGGAACTGGCCTACTCCATCGAGACCGGGGCGAAGTTCATGGGGTCGCTGACCGAGGGCGTCGGCTCCGGCCCGTTCTTCAAGGCACTGGTGGTGAACCTGCTGCCGTATCAGATTCTGCAGCCGTGGGTGGACGCCGCGTTCAAGGAGCGCGGTATCGACCCGGAGGAGTTCTGGCGCAACGCCGGCCTGCCGTCCTTCCAGTTCCCGGACCCCAACGGGGCCACCCAGCCCAACGGTGCGCCGCCGGCGGCCCCGGAAGTGCTCGAGGGCACACCCGAGTTCCCCGGTCCGGCAGTGGCCCCAGGCTCGCCGTGCTCCTATACCCCCGCCGCGAACGGTATTCCCAGCCCCGGCAATCCGATGCCGTGTGCCGGGGCAACCCAGGGCCCGTACGGTCCGGTGCCAGGTGGCTTCGGCCCGCCGGGACTGCAGATGGCCGCTCCAAATCCTGCGGCGACGACGCCCAACCACGGGGTGCCGGCAGCGGCGGTGCCGGGTCTGCCCGGTCCGCTGGTGCCGGGCGCACCGGGACCGGCGCTGGCCCCGGGCCCGCCCGGCGCCCGGACCGTGCCGGTCGGCCCGGTGCCGGGTCCCGACACGTCGTCGATCGCGCCACTCGACACGGGAGGTGCTTAACCGATGTCGATCCGTAACCTGGATCTATCGAAAATGTCCCGCGCCGGGATGATCGTCGCCGCGGTGGCGGTCATCCTCGGTGTGGTGGCCGCCTACGTCGGCTACCAGCTGTACCGCAAGGCGTCCACGACCACCGTCGTCGCCTACTTCGCCGACGCCATGGCGCTGTACCCGAACGACCGAGTCCAGATCATGGGCGTCCAGGTCGGCAAGGTGGACAGCATCGAGCCGGCCGGCGATCAGATGAAGGTGACGCTGAGCTTCGACAGTCAGTACAAGGTGCCCGCCGACGCCACCGCATCGGTGCTCAACCCCACCATCGTGGCCTCGCGCGTGGTCCAACTGTCCCCGCCGTACTCAGGTGGACCCGTTCTCGCGGATAACGCCGTCATCCCGCTGGAACGCACCCAGGTGCCGGTCGAGTTCGACGACATCCGTGTCCAGCTCGACAAGCTGGTCACCGAACTCGGCCCGACACCGAGCCAGCCGAAGGGCCCGCTGGGCGACCTCGTCGAGTCCCTCGCCGACACCCTCAGCGGCAAGGGCCAGCAGATCAACACGACCTTCCGAGCGCTGTCCGACGCGATCGGCGCCCTCAACGGAGGCCGCGGCGACCTGTTCCAGGTGACCAAGAGCCTCGCCGTGTTCGTCAACGCCCTACACCAGAGCGACCAGCAGTTCGTCGCGTTGAACAACAATCTGGCGACCCTGACCAACTCGCTGAACAACTCCGACCAGGAACTCGCCAAGGGGCTGCAGGACATCGATACCCTGCTCGCGACCGCACGCACCTTCGTCGACGACAATGGTGCGCTGCTGGCGACCGATCTGAACAATCTCGCCGATGTCACCAACAGGCTCATGCAACCGGACGCCCGCAACGGCATCGAGACGTTGCTGCACGTCTACCCGAACCTGCTGGCGAACGTCAACAACATTTATCACCCGACTCACGGCGCTATCGTCTCGATCCCGGCGATCGCCAGCTGGGCCAACCCGATGCAGTTCCTCTGCAGCGCCATCCAGGCCGGCAGCCGGCTCGGTTACCAGGACTCCGCGGAGCTGTGCGCCCAGTATCTGGCACCGATTCTGGACGCCACGAAGTTCAACTACCCGCCGTTCGGGGTCAACCAGTTCGCCAGCGCTGCGACGTTGCCGAAGTACGTGGCCTACTCCGAAGAGCGGTTGCGGCCCCCGCCGGGGTATAAGGACACCACCGTTCCCGGTATCTGGTCGCGGGACACGCTGTTCTCGCACGGCAACCACGAGCCCGGCTGGATCGTGGCACCGGGGATGCAGGGTGTGGAGGTTCAGCCGTTCACGGCGAACATGCTGACCCCGGATTCGCTGGCCGCTCTCATGGGTGGTCCGGACCCCGCGTCGTATGCGCCGGGCGGCCCGCGCGGTGGCGCGCCGTCGAACTCCTACGATCAGAACAACCCGCTGCCGCCACCGTGGTACCCGGGCGCCCCGCCGAACCCGCCGCCCGCGCCGGGAGTGATCCCCGGACCGCCGCCCGCCTCGGAACTGATCGGGCCTCCGGTTCCCGGGCCCGCAGCGCCTGCGGCTCCGCTGCCCGGACCGATGTTGCCTGCTGAAATGGGGGCTGGACAGTGAACGCGAAATCTCGTGTACGCCGGCTGGGGCAGCGGGCGGTGGCCCTCGGGGCCGCCGCGGTAACTCTCAGCTCGTGCGGGTGGCAAGGTATCGCCAACTTCCCGTTGGCGGTCGGGCCGGGCAGCCAGAAGGGTTCGGAGACGGTTTACGTCCAGGTCTCCGACACGCTGGCGCTCAACGTCAACAGCCGGGTCCGCGTCGCCGACGTGTTCGTCGGCACCGTGCGCAAGATCGAGTTGAAAGACTGGGTCCCGACACTGACGCTGGCCATCGAGCCGGGGGTGCAACTGCCGGCCAACGCGACCGCGAAAATCGGTCAGAGCAGCCTTCTGGGCACCCAGCACGTCGAATTGGCGGCCCCGGCCAAGCCCTCGGCTCAGCCGCTGCGCGACGGCGACATCATCCCGCTGAAGAACAGCTCATCCTTCCCGACTGTGGAGCGCACCCTGGCCAGCCTGGCAACGGTGCTGCGTGGTGGTGGCATTCCCAACCTCGAGGTTATTCAGAATGAGGTCAATAACCTGCTGACCGGCAACGCCGAGCAGATCCGGTCCTTCCTCAACAAACTTGATGTGTTCACCGCCGAGTTGAACAAGCAGCGTGACGACATCGCCCAGGCCATCGAGTCCACCAGCAATCTGTTCACCTATGTCGCGAGCCGCAACACCACCCTGGACCGGCTGCTGATCGACCTGCCGCCGCTGATGAATTACCTCGCCGGGGCCCGCGACGAGGTGGCCGACGCCGTCATCGCCCTGGGCAGGTTCGGCCAGGTGACCGGTGAAACGCTGTCGGCCGCCCAGGCCGACCTGCGGACCAACCTGGAGCTGCTGCAGCGTCCGCTCACCCAGCTGGGTCTGGGCGCACCGTACTTCCTCGACGCGCTGCGAATGGCCATCACCAACCCGTACCCGTTGGACAATATTCCGACGGTCGTCCGGGGCGACTACATGAACCTGTCGCTTACCCTCGACCTGACCCTCAGTTCCATCGACAACGCCTTCCTCACCGGAACCGGCGTGTCGGGCATGCTGCGGGCGCTCGAGCAGTCGTGGGGCCGGGACCCGGCGACGATGTTGCCGGACATCCGCTACACCCCGCACCCGAACATGACCGACGGCGGACCGTACGTCGAGCGCGGCGAGTAACGGGGAGATCTGATGCTGCTTACTCGATTCGTCAAAACCCAGTTGGCGATCTTCAGTGCCCTGACTGTCATCGCGCTGTTGGCCCTCGGGGTGTACTTCCTGCGTTTGCCCAGTCTTGCCGGGGTCGGCCAGTATGACCTGAAGGTGGACCTGCCGACCGCCGGCGGGCTCTACCGGACGGCCAACGTCACCTACCAGGGTGTCACCATCGGCCGGGTCACCGGTATGGAGCCGACCGAGACCGGGGCCAGGGCGACCCTGAGTATCGGGGATAAGTACAAGATCCCCACTGACGCGACCGCGAAGGTCGGGTCGGTCACCGCGGTCGGCGAGCAGTATCTGGACTTCGTCACAACGGGCGCCTCGGATCAGTACTTTCAGCCCGGCCAGGTCGTCACCAAGAGCACCGTGCCGCAGGCGGTCGGGCCGGCGCTGGACAACACCTACAAAGCGCTGGCGGCAATCCCGTCCGACAAGATCCCGACGGTTCTGAAAGAGACCGCACAGGCCGTCGGCGGGATCGGGCCGACGCTTCAGAGCCTGGTCGACAACACCCAGTCGTTCGTCACGGGCCTGAAAGAGAACATCAACGACATCAACGACATCGTCGATAACGCACCGCCGATCTTCGACAGCCAGGTCCAGTCCGCCGATGCGATCTACACCTGGGCGGCCAACCTCAACTCGTTGACCCGCCAGGCACAGCAGCAGGACACCGCCGTGCAGAGCATCCTGCGCGAGGGCGCTCCGACGGCGGAACAACTCAATACCCTGTTCGTGGATGTCGAGGATGCGCTGCCGCAGACCCTCGCCAACACCACGATCATCCTGGAGATGCTGAAGCGCTACAACAAGGGTGTGGAGCAGTCCCTGGTGCTGCTGCCGCAGGCGCCCATCGCCGGACAGGCGATCGCGGGCACCTACCCGGGTAAGGCGAATCTGGACCTCGCGCTATCGATCAACCAGCCGCCACCCTGCCTCACCGGGTTCCTTCCTGCCAGCGAGTGGCGCGCCCCCGCGGACACCACTGTGCGTCCGGTGGAGAACGGCCTGTACTGCAAGATCCCGCAGGAGACCCCGTCCAACACCGTCCGCGGCGCCCGTAACCTGCCGTGTGTCGATGTGCCGGGTAAGCGTGCGGCGACGCCGCAGGAATGCCGAGACGAGGAGCCGTACACCCCATTGGGGACCAACCCCTGGTACGGGGATCCGGATCAGATCCTGAACTGCCCGGCGCCGGGTGCGCGGTGCGATCAGCCGGTCAATCCAGGTACTGTGATACCCGCTCCATCGATCAACAACGGGATGAATCCGCTGGCTGCCGACCTGCTGCCGCAGACGCCAATGCGCCCGACGAGCGATCCGGTCTCACCTCCGGGTTCGGGCTCGGTGGTCTGCAACGGACAGCAGCCCAACCCGTGCGATTACACGCCCTCAGACCCCGCGGCGACGAACGCCTCGGCGACCTACGATGCCTCGAGCGGTGAGGTCACCGGGCCGGATGGTACGAAGTACACCGTCAAGAACTCGACGAACACAGGAGACGACGGATGGAAGGAGATGCTGGCTCCGGTCAGCTGACCCCAACCCCGCCAC
>CAZGPT010000164.1:0-6748 GCA_964527015.1 uncultured Mycobacterium sp.
AGCGCGAACTCGTACGGGTGAGGACGGATCTGGATCGGCAGGATCTCGTTCTCCCGTTTGTAGGAGATGTAGGTCTCGATCAGGTCGGGGGTGAACACGCCGCCCTCGGTGAGGTAGTCGTGATCCTGCTCTAACCGGTCGATCACCGCCGACAGCGAAGTGGGCGCCTGCGGGATGTTGGCGGCCTCGTCCGGCGGCAGTTCGTAAAGGTCCTTGTCGACTGGGGCCAGCGGCTCCATCTTCTTCTTGATGCCGTCGATACCGGCCATCAGCATCGCCGCGAACGCCAGGTACGGATTACCGGAGCTGTCCGGGCAACGGAACTCCAGGCGCTTGGCCTTGGGATTGTTGCCGGTGATCGGGATCCGGACGCACGCCGAGCGGTTGCGCTGGCTGTACACCAGGTTGATCGGCGCCTCATAGCCCGGCACCAGACGCTTGTATGAGTTCACCGTCGGGTTGGTGAAGGCCAGCAGTGACGGGGCGTGGTGCAGGATGCCGCCGATATAGTGCCGCGCGAGATCCGAGAGCCCCGCGTAGCCCGATTCGTCGTGGAACAGTGGTTTGCCGTCCTTCCACAGCGACTGGTGGGCGTGCATGCCCGAGCCGTTATCGCCGAACAGCGGTTTCGGCATGAAGGTGACGGTCTTGCCGGCCTGCCAGGCGGTGTTCTTGATGATGTACTTGAACAGTTGTACGTCGTCGGCGGCGTGCAGCAGGGTGTTGAACTTGTAGTTGATCTCGGCCTGTCCGGCGGTACCCACTTCGTGGTGTCCCCGCTCCAGGGTGAAACCGGCGTTGATCAGGTTCGTGGACATGTCGTCGCGCAGGTCGACGTAGTGGTCATACGGCGCGACGGGGAAGTAGCCGCCCTTCGGTCGCACCTTGTAACCGCGGTTGGCACTGCCGTCGGCCTCGAACGGCTCACCGGTGTTCCACCAGCCCGACTCGGAGTCCACCTCGTAGAAGGTGCCGTTCATCTGCGAATCGAAGGCCACCGAGTCGAAGATGTAGAACTCGGCCTCGGCGCCGAAGAAGCAGGTATCGGCGATCCCGGTGCTGGCCAGGTAGTTCTCTGCCTTGCGGGCCACGTTGCGCGGGTCGCGCGAGTACGGCTCGCGGGTGAACGGGTCGTGCACGAAGAAGTTCAGGTTCAGCGTCTTGGCGGCCCGGAACGGATCGATGCGGGCAGTTTCGGGATCGGGCAGCAGCATCATGTCCGACTCGTGGATCGATTGGAAGCCGCGCACCGAGGAGCCGTCGAAGGCGAGGCCGTCGGTGAACACGCTCTCGTCGAACGCTGAAGCGGGAATGGAGAAATGCTGGACGACGCCAGGCAGATCACAGAATCGGATGTCGACGTACTCGACCTTCTCGTCCTTGAGCTGCTTGATGATGTCGTCGGCTGTCTTTTCTGCCACGTAGGTGCTCCTGTTCGGGTGAAGTGAGGCTGGCGCTGACCGTAGGGAGCAGATGTTGCACGTCCGTCAATTGAATGTTGCGTGGACGTTACGCGTCGCCCCGGTCGCTATCCTTGGGCACATGGCGGGTGAGATCGGATCCTGGCTCTCCGGGCCCGAGTCGGTGGGGCCCGGCGGCGGAGTTCCGGGGCAGCGGCTGGGCATGCCGCCCGTCGGTCCCGGATCGCTGGCCGGGACCGGGCGACGGGTCGCGGCGCTGCTGGTGGACTGGATGATCGCCTACGGTCTGGCCGGCCTCGGGATGGCAGTCGGGTTATTCGGCCAGTCGTTTCTCGCAACCGGTGTGTTGCTGATCTGGTTCGTCATCGGCGTGGTGTCGGTCCGGCTGTTCGGTTTCAGCCCCGGCCAGTATCTGCTCGGCCTTCGGGTGGCCTCGGTGGACAACCGTCTGCATGTCGGGACCGGGCGCGCCGCCGCGCGGGGCCTGCTGATCGGTCTGGTCATACCGGCGCTGTTCACCGATAGCGACGGGCGGGGGATCCAGGACCGGGTCACCGCGACGGCCGTAGTCCGCCGCTGAAATCGGCTGCAAAACCTTCTCGAAAGAAAATCGAGCCGCGCTCAGCGCCGGCGGACGGTACGTTGCATGCCGCGAACCTTGGCCTGCGGAGGCAGTGGGCCCTTCGGCATGGCTGCCGGACCCACCCGGCTCCCCAGGGCGGTCAGCTTCGACTCAAGGATGTCCATCCGTTTGACCGTGATGTTGGCCGGCAGCCGGTTCAGGTGGCGCTCCAGCTTCGCCAACGGCACCTCGCCGTCCTCGTTACCGATGATGATGTCGTAGATCGGGACCTCACCGACCAGGCGTGCGGTGCGCTTCTTCTCCTGGGCCAACAGAGGTTTCACCCGTGATGGCACCCCCTCGCCGACGAGAATCAGACCCGGCCGGCCAATCACTCGGTGCACCGCGTCCAGGTGGCCGGTGGCTGAGACGCCGGGTGTCACCCGCCACTTGCCGCGCATGTTCTCCAGCGCCCAGGCGGCCGCCCCGGCCTGCCCTTCGGCCTTGCGGTAAACGCTCTTCTGTGCGCGCCGGCCGAAGACGATGAACGCCACCAGGACACCCAGCACCACACCGAAGACGATCATGAGGTACTTGGTGTAGCCGCCGATCAGCAGGCCGATGGTCACTGTCGTGGCGACGATGAGCACGAAGGCGCCGATCATGTAGGGCAGCAACCGGCTGTCCTCTTTGCGCTGCATCTTGAAGGCCTGCCACAGCTGAACACGTCGCTGTTTGGAGGCGGCCTTGCGAGCGGCTTTGGCTTCGGCTTTGGCCACCTTGGTCTGGGCGGGCTTGCGGGTTTTCGCCATAGCTGACAAGGATACGTAGGGCGGATCAGACCCGGGGCTCAGTGGCGACCGGAAGACGATGCGTGGCGGCAGCCTGCCGGTAGAGGCGGCCGGCCCGGTAGGACGAGCGCACCAATGGCCCCGCCAGCACCCCGGCGAACCCCAGTCCCTCGGCGTAGCCGGCCAGTTCGACGAATTCCTCTGGTCTGACCCACCGTTCGACCGGATGGTGGCGTGGAGACGGTCGCAGATACTGGGTGATGGTGATGATGTCGCAACCGGCCGCGTGCAGGTCGGCCAGGGCGGTGTGCACTTCCTCAACGGTCTCGCCCAAGCCCAGGATGAGGTTGCTCTTGGTCACCAAACCGAACTCCCGTGCCGCGGTCAGCACATCGAGACTGCGCTGGTAGCGGAACGCCGGACGGATTCGCTTGAATATGCGGGGCACCGTCTCGAGGTTGTGCGCGAACACCTCAGGCCGGGAGTCGAAGACCTCCCGTAGCAGCGCGGGTTCACCGTTGAAGTCCGGCGCAAGCAGTTCCACACCGGTCGACGGGTTGAGTGCCTTGATGGCCCGAACCGTCTCGGCGTAGAGCCAGGCGCCGCCGTCGGGTTGGTCGTCGCGGGCGACACCGGTGACGGTGGCGTACTTGAGTCCCATAGTGGCAACGCTCTCGGCGACCCGGCGTGGCTCGTCCCGGTCAAGCTCGGCCGGCTTTCCCGTGTCGATCTGGCAGAAATCGCAGCGTCGAGTGCACTGCTCCCCGCCGATCAGGAAGGTGGCCTCGCGATCCTCCCAGCATTCGAAAATATTGGGACAGCCGGCTTCCTCGCAGACGGTGTGCAGGCCCTCCCGGCGGACCAGCCCCTTGAGGGCCGTGTACTCGGGGCCCATCCGAGCGCGGGTTTTGATCCACGGCGGTTTGCGTTCGATGGGGGTCTCGGCGTTGCGCACCTCGAGTCTCAGCAGCTTCCGATTTCCCGGATCCGCCGGTGTCACGGATACTGTCGCGGCCGCCTGGCCGGCGACCCCGGTTTGCGGCTCGACGCTCATGGCAGCGATGCTACGGCAGCCGAGATCGGCAGTCGGCCGTCCAACGCCTCGCAGACCGTCTCGGCGACCCTGGCCCGGACGTCGGAGACGGCGACCGGCCGGCCCAGTTCGACGCTGAGCGAGGTGACTCCCGCATCGGTGATCCCGCACGGGACGATCGTGGAGAACGGGCTCAGATCGCAGGCGCAGTTCAGGGCGAAGCCGTGCAGCGTGACGCCGCGGGCCACCCGGATGCCGACCGCGGCGATCTTGCGGTCCGGGCGGCCGGCCACCGCCGACAGCCACACGCCTGACCTGCCCTGGACCCTGCCTGCGGTCAGCCCGAGGTCGGCGCACGCAGCGATCAGCGACTGTTCCAGGCGCCGAACATAATCCAGCACATCCATCGGCTCGCTCAGCTTGATGACCGGATAGCCGACCAGCTGCCCGGGGCCGTGCCAGGTGATCTTTCCGCCACGGTCACTGTCGATGACCGGGGTGCCGTCCCGGGGACGCTCGTGCGCCTCGGTGCGCTTACCGGCGGTGTAGACCGGCGGGTGTTCGAGCAGCAATAGCGTATCCGGCCCGCCGGCTACCCGGGCGTCGGCGATGTCGCGCTGCAGTTGCCAGGCCTCGGCGTAGTCGAGGACACCGAGCTGTTCGACGCGGACGGGGTCGTCACCGGCGCGGATGGACTGCCGCATCTGACCGACGTTACTCGCCTTGGGCGGACCCGGTGTCAGGCCCGGTGGCTGACCGGGTGGAGTAGGCGAGCGCCTCCCCGATGGTGTTGTGGTGGAACACGAAACCGGCCCGCTCCAGTGCGGTGGGGATGGCGCGCTGGCCACCGAGCAGCCCCTCGTCGGCGAACTCCCCGAGCAGGGCCTTGAGGGCGAAACCCGGAACCGGCCACGGTGCCGGACGGTTCAGCGCCCGGCCGAGGGCGGCGGTGAACTCCGCGTTGGTCACCGGTGCGGGACCGGTCAGGTTCGCGGGTCCGGACATTTCCGGTGTTTCAACGAGGAAATGCAGAGCGCGGACCACGTCCTCCAGGCTGATCCACGGCATGTACTGCCGACCGCCGGCCAGTCGCCCACCCAGACCGATGGTGAACAGCGGCCTGAGCTTGCCCATCATCCCGCCGGAGGGGGAGAGCACCAGTCCGGTGCGGGCCAGCACCACCCGCACTCCGGCATCGCTGGCCGGTGCGGTGGCGGCCTCCCAGTCCACACACAGCCGGGCCAGGAAACCGGACCCGGGCGGCGCGGTTTCGTCGACGATGTCGCCGCCGGTGTCACCGTAGTAGCCCACCGCACTGGCGTTGACCAACGTCGGCACACCGGCTTCGACGACCGCCGCAGAGATCACCTCGGTGGGGTCGATCCGGCTGTCGCGCAGTAGCTGTTTGAAGGCACCGGACCAGCGCTTGTCAGCAACGCCGGCGCCGCACAGATTGACCACCGCGTCGATACCGGCGAGGCCGGCCGCGTCGAACTCCCCGCTGTCGGGATTCCAGAACAGTTCGTCGTGGCCGCGCGGCGGACGCCGGACGATTCGCACCACCCGGTGGCCGGCCCCGCGCAGGGCGGAAACAAGCGCCGTGCCGATCAGTCCGGAGGAGCCCGCTACGGCGATGGTCAACGTGCCGGTCAATTCAGAGTCCGAGTTCGGCTTCGAATGACCCTTCCTCCAGCCGCTTTCGTACCGTCGTGAGGAATCGGCCGGCATCGGCGCCGTCGATGAGACGGTGGTCGTAGGTCAGCGGCAGGAAGCAGACCGAGCGAACGCCGATCGATTCATTGCCAGACTCGTCGACGATCACCCGGGGGCGTTTGACGATCGCGCCGGTCCCCAGCATAGCGGCCTGCGGGGGCACCAGGATCGGGGTGTCGAAGAGGGCGCCCTGGCTGCCGATGTTGGTGATGGTGAAGGTTCCGCCGGACAGTTCGTCGGGCTTGAGGTTGCCGGAGCGGGCGCGGGCGGCGATATCGCTGATGGCTCGGGCCAGCCCGGCCAGCGACAGGTCGCCGGCGTTGTGGATCACCGGAGATAGCAGACCCTGCTCGGTGTCAACCGCGAAGCCGAGGTGCTCGGCGTCGTAGTAGGTGATCTCACCGGCATCCTCGTTATAGCTGGCGTTGATATTCGGATGCGCCTTGAGGGCGTCGATGACCGCACGGGCGAAGAACGGCAGGTAGGTCAGGTTGACGCCCTCCCGTTCGGAGAACTCTTTCTTGGCCCGGGCTCGCAACGTGGCGATCCTGGTCATGTCGACCTCGTGCGTCTGGGTCAGCTGGGCGCTGGCTTGGAGCGACTCGCGGGTCTTGCGCGCCGTGATCTGACGTATCCGGTTGGCCTTCTGGGTGGTCCCGCGCAGATGCGCCAGTGGGGACGGCGCCGCTGCGGCCGGCGGTGCGCCGCCGGACGCTGCCGGAGTCGACGCCGCCTTGCTCGACGGGGCCGGAGCGGCTGCCGGTTGGGGCGTCTTGGATGCCTCGGCCGCGGCCAGGACATCCTGTTTGCGGATTCGCCCACCGACACCGGTGCCCTTGACTGAGGCCAGGTCGATCCCGCTTTCGGCGGCCAGCTTGCGCACCAGCGGGGTGACGTACGGCCCGCTGTCGCCGGCGGCCGGGGAGGGTGCGGCAGCGGCGGGTGCCGGGGGAGGCGCGGGTGCCGGGGGAGGCGCGGCTGCCGGGGGAGGCGCGGGTGCGGCGGCTGCCGGGGGAGGCGGGGGTGCGGGGGTGGGTTGCGGGGTCGGCTTCGCCGGGGGGGCGGGTGCCGCCGGGGTGGGTGCCGGGGCCGCCGGGGCTGCTTGGGCCGCGCCGATTCTGGCCAACTCGCCGCCGACCGGAACGGTGACGTCCTCCTCGGCGGTGATGCCGAGCAGGGTGCCCGCCGCCGGCGACGGAATCTCGGTGTCGACCTTGTCGGTGGAGAC
>CAZGPT010000165.1:0-6690 GCA_964527015.1 uncultured Mycobacterium sp.
GTGTCGAATCAGGCCATCATTCTGCTGAGCGCGATGATCGCCGGGGCCGGAACGGATTACGCGGTCTTTCTGATCAGCCGCTATCACGACTACGTGCGGCGCGGTGCATCCTCCGATGACGCGGTCCGGCAGGCACTGGGCTCGGTGGGCAAGGTGATCACCGCATCGGCCGCCACCATCGGAGTCACCTTTCTCGCGATCAGCTTCGCTCGGATGGGGGTGTTCTCCACCGTCGGAGTGTCATCGGCGATCGGGGTCGCCGTGGCATTTCTGGCCGCGGTGACGCTGCTTCCCGCCATCCTCGTCATCATCGGGCCGCGCGGCTGGATCGCGCCGCGGCGCGAGCTGGCCGCACGGTTCTGGCGGCGTTCGGGCATCCGGATCGTGCGCCGGCCACGGGCCCACCTGCTGGCGGCTGTGCTCGTCCTGGTCCTGCTGGCCGGTGTCGCGGGATTTCCACGGTACAACTACGACGACCGTCGGGCGGTGGCCCCGTCGTACCCCAGTTCGGTGGGTTACGCGGCCCTGGAACGTCATTTCCAACTCAGTCAGTTCGTCCCCTCCTACGTGCTCATCCAGTCGCCGCACAGTCTGCGCACACCGCGGGCCCTCGCGGATCTGGAGCAGATGGCCGAACGCATCAGCCAGCTTCCCGACGTCCGGATGGTCAGCGGTATCACCAGGCCGCTGGGGGACGTTCCGCGCGAGTTCAGGGCCACGTATCAGGCGGGCCTCGTCGGTGATCGGCTCAGCGCCGGTTCGGTGATGATCGCCGACAACATGGACGATCTCACCCAGCTGGCCAGCGGGGCCGACGAACTGGCGGGCGGCCTCGGCGATGTGCGGATCCAGGTCGGCGAGATCGCCACCAGCGTGCAGCGGATGATCGATGCCTTCGCCGCGCTGCGGGGCCAGTACGGCGGGGACAAGCTGGTGAGCAATGTCGAGGTCGCGGCGAAGCTGGTCACCGCGATCAACGAACTGGGCAACTCCATCGGGATCAGCTTCACCGCCGCCCGGGACCTCTTCGGCTGGGTGGCGCCGGTGCTGATGGCACTGCAGGGAAACCCGGTGTGCGACCTCAACCCGTCCTGTAGTGAGACTCGTGGCAACCTTCAGCGCCTCGTCGATGCCCGCAGCGGCGGCGGTCTCGACAGGATCAACGAATTGGCCCAGCAGTTGGAGTCACTGCAGGACAAGCAGTCGCTCAACGCCGCGCTGACCGAATTGAGCGGTGCTTTCACCGATATCACGGCTCTGATGAAGTCGATGGGGCTGGACACGCCCGGCGGAGCTGAGGTCACCTTGGCCGAAGCCCGACAGGGTGCCGACAGCGCCGCCACCGGCAGCCGGGATGTGGCCGCCGGGGTACACCAGGTCGTCGAACAGATCGACCTGATGCGCACCGGCCTCGACCAGGCGTCAGCGTTTCTGCTGTCCATGAGTCATGACGCGGTGGGCCCGGCGATGGCGGGGTTCAACATTCCGCCCGAGGTGCTCGAGCTGGCTGAGTTCCGGGCCGCCGCGAAGATGTTCCTGTCGCCCGACGGGCACTCCGCACGCTATGTGGTGTTCTCCGAATTGGACCCGTTCAGCGCTGGGGCGATGGATCAGGTCAACACCATCGCCGCGACCGCGCGCGCCGCTCAGCCCAATACCGAACTGGCGGCGGCCTCGATCTCGATGGGTGGGTATCCGGTGGCCCTGCGGGACACCCGGGACTACTACCAGAAGGACATCCGGTTCATCGTCTTCGTCACGGTCATCGTGGTGCTGCTGATCTTGATGCTGCTCCTGCGCGCGATCCTCGCGCCGCTGTATCTGGTTGGTTCGGTGGTCGTTTCCTACTTCGCCGCCCTCGGTATCGGCATCCTGGTCTTCCAGTACGGGTTCGGCCAGCAGTTGCACTGGACTGTGCCGCCATTGGCGTTCGTGGTGCTGGTGGCGGTGGGAGCCGACTACAACCTGCTGTTCGCTTCACGATTGCGGGATGAGTCCCCGAACGGCACCCGGTACGGGATCGTCCGCACGTTGGCCTCGACCGGGGGTGTCATCACCGCGGCGGGGGTGATCTTCGCCGCGTCGATGTGGGGTCTGTTGTTCTCCACCATCGGCACCGTCGTCCAGGGTGGTTTCGTCATCGGCGCCGGAATCCTGCTGGACACTTTCCTGGTGCGGACCGTCGTCGTCCCGGCCACGGCTACGCTGTTCGGAAAGGCGAACTGGTGGCCGTCACGAGTGACATCGCAGGGGAGCGTCGAGGCGTGAGAATGCTGTTGGCCGTATTCACCACCCTGGTGACGATGGGGGCCACCGGGGGAGTCGCGGTAGCCGATGTGACCGTTGAGGATGTGACCGTTGAGACGGGGCCGGACGACGCCGCAACCGGGCAGCCATCCGCACTCGGCACGCCTGGCCGCGGCTACGCGCTCGGGGGCGCCCACGTCCTGGGTATTCCGTACGACGAGTACATCCGCCGCACGGGGGCGGACTGGTTCCCGGGACTGGACCGGCAGATCGTCGACTATCCCGCGGGCCAGGTGCAGGGCCACACCCTGGAGCGGCTGTTCCCCGGCATCGGCCGGCTGGACGACGACTTCCCCGGTCTTGGTATCGACGGCCCGAGTGTCGGCGAGTCGGTCGACGAGGGGGAGGGCAACCTCGATCGGGCGATCCGCGAGGGCGGGCCCGGTACCGCGATCGGTCTGTCCGAGGGGGCCCTGGTTCTGAACGCCGTACAGGCCCGGCTGGCCGGTGATCCGGCCGCCCCGCCGTCCGACCAGCTGTCCTTCGCGACCTACGGCGACCCGGTCGCGCGGCACGCGTTCGGTGAGAGTTTCCTGACCATGAACTTTCCGGTCGGCAGTGTGGTCCCCTCGCTCGACTACCGGATCCCGGAACCGGTGGAGAGCCAATATGACACTCACATGTTCGTCTCCGCCTACGACAGCATCGCCGACTGGCCCGATCGGCAGGACAACGTGATGGCCGTCCTGAACGCGATCGTCGGTCTGGCGACCGGTCACACCGCGGTGGCGTTCACCGACCCCGGAATGGTGCCACCGAAGAACATCAGAACGGTCGTCAACTCCAGGGGCGCGACGACGACGACGTACCTGATTCCCGAACAACACCTGCCGCTGGTTCTGCCGTTCAAGTATCTCGGGGTTGACGAGGGTACGTTGAACCAGTTGGACGCGGTTTTGCAGCCGATGGTGGATTCCGGGTATTCACGAAACGACGACCCGTCGACGGCCCCGGTGACGGTGGACCCGGTGAACGGCTACGACCCGGCCGAGGTGACCGCGCCCGCCACCCAGGCGGCTTTCGGCGGCGGGGCCGATCCGGTGTCGCAACTCCTGGCCGGTCTGCAGTACGTGTTGAACAACAATTCACTGGGCCGGCCGTAGCGGCGGACTTCACCGTCCGAGCAGACCTGCCACGATCAGGACCACGCCGACTGCGCCCAGCAGTGCCGCGAGGTCCCTGCGCCGCCGGGTGCGCACCCAGCGGTGCAGTGTCGAGATCGCCGCCCGGGTACGCGCCGGGGCAACCAGATCGGCCACCAGCGGGATTTCCACCAGGGCGAAAGCCACCACGTTGAACAGCACCACAGCCGAAAGCTGGGTGGCCGGGGCGACTCCGGCGGCGGCAATGATCGCCAATGCCGCCAGGTAGTCGACCGATGGCAGCGCGATACCGAGACCCGCGACGCCGGCGACCCATAACGAGCGGCTGCCGAGCAGTCGGGTCAGCCACCGTGACGGTTCGCGGGCGCGGGTACGGGTGGCCGCCACGGCCACCGCTGTCAGCAGGGCCAGCACGCCGATGACGATCTGCACCGTGGGCAGGGTGAACTGCGCGGACGCCGGCAGTCGGGGCGCGACGGCGAACAGCACCGTCGCACCGACTGTCAGCCCCATCAGAAAGCCACCGGCCAGGAAAGCGGCCAGTTGCCGGCGGGGTTGCGGCCGATTCAGCAGCACCGCGCACATGCCGATGCGGAAAGGCTCCAGGCTGACCGCGGCAGCCATCACCAGAAGAGTGAGCCACATGGGCACCCGGCTATCCGTCCCGGACGCCCCGGCCGCCCGCGTGTGAAAATGGAGACGTTATGGGCGATACGGAGTTGACTCCCGCGGTACTGCGCGAGGCGTTCGGTCATTTCCCGTCCGGGGTGATCGCCGTGGCCGCGCAGGCCGACGGCGATCGGATCGGCTTGGCGGCCAGCACTTTCGTCCCGGTCTCGCTGGACCCTCCGCTGGTCTCGTTCTGTGTTCAGAACACCTCGAGGACCTGGCCGCGGTTGGCGAAGCTGCCGGTGCTCGGCATCAGCCTGCTGCATGAGGGACATCACGACGCCGCGCGCACCCTGGCCGCCAAGACCGGCGACCGGTTCGCCGGGCTGACGACGGTGTCATCGGCGGCCGGCGCGGTGTTCGTCGAGGGGACCTGCGTATGGCTGGAGAGCGAGATCGACCAGCAGGTCACAGCGGGAGACCACACCATCGTGATCCTTCGCATCCGGGAGATCACCGTGCACGACGAGGGCCCTCCGATGGTCTACCACCGCAGTGGCTTTCGCCGGTTGAGTTGAACCGGACCGGGTCCGACCGGATTCGAAGGCTACTTGTCTCGTTTGAACAGTTTGTTGCCCAGCCATACCACCGGGTCGTACTTGCGGTCGGCGACTCGCTCCTTCATCGGGATCAGCGCGTTGTCGGTGATCTTGATGTGCTCGGGGCACACCTCGGTGCAGCACTTGGTGATATTGCAGTAGCCGAGGCCGAAGTCCTCCTGGGCCATGTCTTTGCGGTCCAGGGTGTCCAACGGGTGCATGTCGAGTTCAGCGGTGCGCATCAGGTAACGCGGGCCGGCGAAGGACTTCTTGTTCTCCTCGTGGTCGCGCACCACGTGGCAGACGTTGTTGCACAGGAAGCATTCGATGCACTTGCGGAACTCCTGGGAGCGTTCCACGTCGATCTGGGCCATCCGGTACTCGCCCGGCTGCAGTTCCTTAGGAGGCGCGAAAGACGGGATCTCGCGAGCCTTCTCGTAATTGAACGAGACGTCGGTGACGAGGTCGCGGATCACCGGGAAGGTGCGCAGTGGGGTGACCGTGACGGTCTCGGCCTCGGCGAACGTCGACATCCGGGTCATGCACATCAGCCGCGGCCGGCCGTTGATCTCGGCCGAACAGGACCCGCACTTACCGGCCTTACAGTTCCACCGGACCGCGAGGTCGGGGGTCTGCTGAGCCTGCAGCCGGTGAATGACGTCGAGGACGACCTCGCCCTCGTTGACGTCGACCTCATAGTCGCGCAGCTCGCCACCATCGTCGTCGCCGCGCCACACCCGCATATTTGCCTGGTAGCTCATCTAGCTCCTCCGTCCGGGATGTTGCGCGAGCTCTTCGTCGGTGAAGTACTTGCCGAGTTCCTCGATCTCGAACAACTCCAACAGATCCTCCCGCATCGGGGGCTGCTCCTCGCGAGTGGCCGTGATCGTCGGCATCACCGGATCGTCACCCTGGGTACGGCATACCACCAGGGCGCGCCGCCAGTGGTTGTCCATCTGCGGGAAATCGTCGCGGGTGTGTCCGCCCCGGCTCTCGGTGCGGGCCAGCCCGGAGCGGGCCACGCACTCGCTGACCATCAGCATGTTGCGCATGTCCATCGCCAGGTGCCAGCCCGGGTTGAAGGCGCGCTTGCCGTCGGACTCGATATTGCGGTAGCGGACCTTGAACTCCTCGATCCGGTCCAGCGCCTGCTGCATCTCCGCCCCGGTGCGGATGATGCCGACCAGGTCGTTCATCGTCAGCTGCAATTCGGCGTGCAGGGTGTAGGGGTTCTCCGGTTTGGCGCTCTCCGCGCGGCCGCCCTGCGGACCGTTGAACGGCTCGAGGGCGATCGTGGCGGCCTCCTCCAGTGCCGCCTCCGACACCGCCGGCCTGGTGGACAGCGCGCGTACGTAGTCGGCGGCGCCGAGCCCGGCCCGGCGGCCGAACACCAGCAGGTCCGATAGCGAGTTGCCGCCCAACCGGTTGGAGCCGTGCATACCTCCGGAGCATTCGCCGGCGGCGAACAGCCCGGGTGTGGCGGCCGCCCCGGTGTCGGGGTCGACCTCGATACCGCCCATGACGTAATGGCAGGTCGGTCCGACCTCCATCTCGTCCTTGGTGATGTCGACCTCGGCCAGTTCCAGGAACTGGTGGTACATCGAGGGCAGCCGGCGTTTGATCTCCTCGGGGGTCATCCGGGAGGCGATGTCGAGGTAGACGCCGCCGTGCGGGGTGCCGCGGCCGGCCTTGACCTCGGTGTTGATGGCGCGGGCCACCTCATCGCGGGGCAGCAGGTCGGGGGTGCGCCGCGCAGAGTCATTGTCCTTGAGCCACTGGTCGGCCTCGGCCTCGGTCTCGGCGTACTGGCCCTTGAACACCGAGGGGATGTAGTTGAACATGAACCGCTTGCCCTCGGAGTTCTTCAGCACTCCGCCGTCGCCGCGGACGCCCTCGGTGACCAGGATGCCCTTCACCGACAGCGGCCAGACCATACCGGTCGGGTGGAACTGGATGAACTCCATGTTGACCAGGGCCGCGCCGGCCCGCATGGCCAGGGCGTGGCCGTCGCCGGTGTACTCCCAGGAGTTCGACGACACCTTGAACGACTTGCCGATACCGCCGGTGGCCAG
>CAZGPT010000166.1:0-6629 GCA_964527015.1 uncultured Mycobacterium sp.
TGGCTGACGGCGTGGCTGACGGCGTGGCTGACGGCGTGGCTGACGACGTCACTGCCGAGGTGGCACCCCCGGTTGCCCCCGACTGAATGCCGTTGCCCGGCAGGCCAATGGTGGGTGCCGGGCCCGCTGTTGGAGCCCGCTACGTCTCGCCGGTGATTTGATCGGCGATTGCCTGCAGCGCGTCCAGATCGGAGACGTCGAACGGCAGCGACGGAACGCCGACCACCCGGACATGTGGGTTGGCTCCGGTGAACCGCGACAACAACCGCACTTCACGTTTCGCGGTCTGTCCGCGGTCCGCGTGGATGCGCAGCACGGCGGCGCTCAACTCGTCTGCGACCCCAGTCGGCTCGGACTCCGGGGTGGAATCCAGTGCGGACTCCAATTCGGTGGCGCCGTCGATGGCTCGTTCGACCGTCAGCGTGCAGAGCATCGGGTGGGTCCTGTTGAGGATCAGCCCGGCCAGTGGCATCCCCTCCTGGGACAGCCGGTCGACGAAGAAGGAGGCTTCCCGTAGCGCGTCCGGTTCGGCTGCCGAGACCACCACGAACTGGGTGCCGCGCCGCTTCAACAACTCGTAGGTGCGGTCGGCCTTGGCCCGGAAACCCCCGAACGTCGAGTCCAGCGACTGCACGAAGGTGGCCGCGTCGGAGAGCATCTGGGAACCGAGGACGGTTGACATCGCCTTCATCGCCAGGCCCATGGCGCCGGCGACCAACCTGCCGATGCCGCGACCGGGGCCGAGAAGCAACTTCCACAGCCGGCTGTCCATGAAACTGCCCAGCCGTTTCGGGGCATCGAGGAAGTCCAGAGCGTTCCGGGACGGCGGGGTGTCGACCACCACCAGGTCCCAGCGGTCCTCGGCCAGTAGTTGGCCGAGCTTCTCCATGGCCATGTACTCCTGCGTGCCGGCCAGTGAGGTGGCGACCGTCTGATAGAACTTGCTGTCCAGGATCGTCTGGGCGTTGGCGTCGTCGGAGTACTCCAGGACCATCTCGTCGAAGGTTCGCCGCATGTCGAGCATCATCGCGTGTAGTTCCCCGTCGACCTCCTCGTCGAGTGGTACGCGCTGCGGTTCGTTCCCCAGTTCGCGGATACCCAACGCTTGGGCCAGTCGTTTGGCCGGATCGATGGTCAGCACCACCACGTTGCGGCCGTACTCCGCGGCACGCAATGCCATCGCCGCGGCGGTAGTCGTCTTCCCGACGCCGCCGGCTCCGCAACAGACAACCACCCGGTTGGACCTATCCGACAGGATGGCCTTCATATCCAGCACCGGAGGTGTCCCGCTCATGGTTGGCCTTCCCTGGTCATCGCCGGCATGAAGTCGGCCGGTTCAGAGTCGTCGGAGTCATCGGACACCTTGCTGGGCAAGGACTTCGGCCAGCTCATAGAGACTGCCCAGGTCCACGCCGTCGGCGATAGTGGGTAGTTGCAGACGCGGAACGTGCAGTTTGTCCAACTCGATGGCGCTCTGTGCGCGGGCGCGAATGCGGCCGGCGTGCTCGATCGCTTCAGTCAGCAAGCCAGCGAAGTCGTTCTCGGGCAGCGTGATTCCTGCTCGGGAGAGTCCGGCGCGGACGGCATCGGCGTCGATTTCGCCGTCGGCCGCGCCAGCCAGGGCGTCGACCGGCAGAAAATCCGGGATGGTGCGATTGACGATCACGCTGCCAATGGGCAGTTCCAGCGCCTCGAGTTCCTTGACAGCCTCGACGGTCTCCTGGATCGGCAGTGCCTCGAGCAGGGTTACCAGATGGATCGCGGTCTGATCGGAGTGCAGCAGACGCACCACGCCCTCCGACTGCGAGTGCACCGGGCCGCCCTTGGCGATATCGGCGAGGGCCTTGGTGACGTCGAGGAACCGCGCGATCCGGCCGGTCGGCGGCGAGTCGACCACGATGGCATCGTAGCTTCGGCTGTTGTCGGCGTTCAGCCGGACCGCGGCCTCCTTGATCTTGCCGGTCAGCAGCACATCCCGAAGGCCGGGCGCGATCGTGGTGGCGAACTCGATGGCCCCGACCCGGCGCATGGCGCGACCGGCGATACCAAGGTTATAGAACATGTCGAGGTATTCGAGGAAGGCGGCCTCGATATCGATCGCCAGGGCGTTGACGTGGCCGCCGGCGTCGGCGGTGGCCACCTTGGATTCGGCGTAGGGCAGCGGCGGCACGTCGAACAATTGCGCAATACCCTGTCGCCCTTCGACTTCCGCCAACAGCACTCTGCGTCCACCGCTGGCCAGGGCCAGTGCCAGCGCGGCTGCGACGGTGGTCTTGCCGGTGCCGCCCTTGCCGGTGACGAAATGCAGTCGGGCCTTGGTCAGGCGGTCGGGCCAGCCCATTGTGCTGCCGTGCTTGAGTTCGGTCGCCACTAGTGCATGTTAACCAAGCCTGCGCCGACGCTTGGCCGAGTCGCGAAGAGGTTAGGCTTCGGCCATGAATCAACCGACCACGTGGGAATACGCGACCGTGCCGCTGCTGACCCACGCGACCAAACAAATTCTCGATCAGTGGGGTGCAGATGGCTGGGAGCTGGTATCGGTCCTGCCGGGCCCGACCGGTGAACAACATGTCGCCTACCTGAAGAGGCCGAAGTGAGCGGATCCCCGACGGCAGGCTCCCGGCTGGCCGAGCTCGGGGTCAGCCTTCCGGCGGTGGCCGCACCGCTGGCGGCCTATGTCCCGGCGGTGCGCACCGGCAACCTGGTCTACACATCAGGCCAGTTGCCGCTGGTGGGCGGCGAACTGATCCGTACGGGCAAGGTGGGGGCTGAGGTCAAGCCGGAAGATGCCAGGACCGCGGCCCGAGCCTGTGTGCTCAACGCGCTCTCGGCCGTTGACGCGCTGGTCGGGATAGATTCGGTGGTGCGGGTGGTCAAGGTGGTGGGATTCGTGGCCTCTGCTCCCGGCTTCACCGGTCAGCCGGCCGTGGTGAACGGCGCCTCGGATTTCCTCGGTGAGGTGTTCGGAGATGCCGGATCACATGCGCGCTCTGCGGTCGGGGTGTCGGAGTTGCCCCTGGATGCTCCCGTTGAGGTCGAGCTGATCGTCGAGGTCGTTTAAGCCGGTGAACCACCCGGCCTACGGTGTCCTGCGACCGGTTACCGACTGTGCCTCGGTACTGCTGTGTGACAACCCCGGTCCGATGACGCTGGACGGCACCAACACCTGGGTACTTCGCCGTCCCGGCAGCGCTGAGATGGTTGTCGTCGATCCCGGACCCGACGATGACGCTCATCTACAACGGCTTGCCGCCCTGGGCCGGATTCCGCTGGTTCTGATCAGCCACCGGCACGGCGACCACACCGATGGGATCGACAAGCTCGTCGCGGCCACCGGTGCGACCGTGCGCTCGGTGGGCAGCGGTTTCCTGCGCGGTCGCGGCGGTCATCTCCGCAACGGCGAGGTGATCGAGGCCGCAGGACTGCGTATCCGCGTCCTTGCCACTCCGGGGCACACCGCGGATTCGGTCTGCTTCGTGCTCGACGACGCCGTCCTGACCGCCGACACCGTGCTGGGACGCGGCACCGCCGTCATCGACGATGAGGACGGCAGCCTCGCCGACTATCTGGAGTCGCTCCGTCGCCTGGGGGGTCTGGGCAGCCGAACCGTACTTCCCGGCCACGGACCCGAATTGGATGACCTCGGCGCGGTCACCGAGATGTACCTGGCGCACCGGGCGGAGCGGCTTGATCAGGTGCGTGGGGCACTTCGGGAACTCGGCGACGACGCCACCGCCCGCCAGATCGTCGAAACCGTCTACGCCGACATCGACGTGAAACTTCGGGATGCGGCGGAGAGTTCGGTACGCGCTCAACTGCGCTATCTGCGCGCCGCCATCTAGCGCGCCCGGCGAGCCAGCCGCTCGGAGTCGCAGATCAGCACGCTTTTGCCTTCCAGCCTGATCCAGCCGCGATGGGCGAAGTCGGCCAGCGCCTTGTTGACGGTCTCCCGGGACGCCCCGACCAGTTGCGCAATCTCCTCCTGGGTCAGGTCGTGGGTGACGCGCATCGCCCCACCTTCCTGAGTGCCGAAGCGTTGTGCCAGTTGTAGGAGCTGTTTCGCGACCCGGCCCGGGACGTCGGTGAAGATCAGGTCGGCCAGATTGTTATTGGTTCGGCGCAGCCTGCGGGCCAGTACCCGTAACAGTTGTTCGGCGATCTCGGGGCGGTCGGCGATCCAGGCGCGCAGCGCGTCGCGGTCCATCGCGACCGCCCGTACCTCGGTGATCGTGGTGGCGCTCGAAGTCCGCGGGCCCGGGTCGAAGATCGACAGCTCGCCGAACATGTCCGAGGGGCCCATGATGGTCAGCAGATTCTCCCGGCCATCAGGGGAGCGGCGGCCGATCTTCACCTTGCCGGAGATGATGATGTAGAGGCGGTCGCCCGGCTCGCCCTCGGAGAACACCGTGTGGCCGCGCGGGAAGTCCACCGGCTGCAGCTGTCTGGTGAGCGCGGTAACGGCAGCGGGATCGACTCCCTGGAAGATTCCGGCCCGCGCCAGGATCTCGTCCACGTTGTCCCTCTCAAGCTCATCGGTGGCAGACACTTGAACATGACCGTGACTCCGAAGGCGTTTCTCAGGCGGTCGCGGTGACGTGGCAAACGCTACACACGATTGGCCGTTCCCGACGGCTGAAACACTGGATTCGGGCGAGTCGGCAGCCCGGGTTCGTCGACCAGGAAAACGGGATCCAGCCCCGCCGTCGACTGGACCCCGGAAAACTCATCGAGGGCCCGCTGGGCCGCCTTTTCCCTAGCGGCGCGGGCCGATTGCTCTAGTCGGGTGATGGACTGGGCCGCGGTCGGCCGATCATGCTGCAGGACACCCTCCAGTCGCTGCAAACCGAATGTGCAGAGCATTAGCAGCCCGGGAAAGCACACCGCGACCAACGACGACATAGCCGGCAAGTTAACCGGTGGCACATCTCATCGGGATCACGAATTGCCACCGTTCCGTCGGCGGTCGCTACCCTGGCATCGTGACGGCGGGTGAGTCGGGACGGGTCTCGAAGTGGGACGGCGAGACCCGGCTTGGTCTGGTGCGCAGAGCCCGCCGGATGAACCGCACGCTGGCAGGTGCCTTTCCGGATGTGTATTGCGAATTGGACTTCACCAATCCGCTGGAACTGGCGGTCGCGACCATCCTGTCTGCTCAGAGCACCGACAAGCGGGTCAACCTCACGACTCCGGCGCTATTCGAGAAGTACCGGACCGCCGTGGACTACGCCGGAGCCGATCGCACGGAAATGGAGGCGCTGATCCGGCCCACCGGCTTCTTCCGCAACAAGGCGGATTCGCTGATACGGCTCGGACAGGAGCTGGTGGAGCGGTTCGACGGAACCGTTCCGGACACCATGGCCGATCTGGTCACGTTACCGGGGGTCGGGCGTAAGACCGCCAACGTCATCCTGGGCAACGCCTTCGGTGTTCCGGGGATCACGGTCGACACCCATTTCGGACGGCTGGTCCGCCGCTGGCGCTGGACCGGCGAGACCGATCCGGTCAAAGTCGAGCACGCCGTCGGTGAGCTCATCGAACGCCGGCAGTGGACGTTGCTCAGCCACCGCGTGATCTTCCATGGCCGCCGCGTCTGTCATGCTCGCAAACCCGCTTGCGGGGTCTGTGTTCTGGCCAGGGACTGCCCGTCCTACGGTACGGGTCCGACTGAGCCGTTGATCGCGGCCAAGCTGGTTCGGGGGCCCGAGGCGGAGCACCTGCTCGCGCTGGCCGGGCTGTAGGCGATGACGACCTCGAGCCGCTGGACGGTGGCGGTGCTCGCGCTGCTTACCGCGCTCACCGTTGCGCTGGCTGTGGAGCTGGCCCCCGGGGCCGATGACGGTCCGCCGGTAACACCGGCCGAGCAAGCCCAACGCAGCCATCGCGATGCCGATACCGCCGAGGCGCTGGCCGAACCCCGTCGGCTTGCGGATCTGCGGCCCTGTCCTGCCAGTGGCCGGGATGCCGGCCCGCCTCAATTGCGGGGTGTCGTCGTCGAGTGCGCGGCCAACGGAGCCGCGGTGGAGGTGGCCGAAGCGCTGGCGGACAGAACAGTCGTGCTGAACCTGTGGGCGTACTGGTGCGGACCGTGTGCAGACGAACTGCCTGCGATGCAGCAATACCAGCGCCGCGCCGGCGATGCAGTGACGGTTGTCACGGTGCACCAGGACGAGAACGAAACAGCCGCCCTGCTGAGGTTGGCCGAACTTGACGTCCGGCTGCCGACGCTTCAGGACGGCCGGCGCCGTATCGCCGCGGCGCTTAACGTCCCGAACGTGATGCCCGCCACGGTCGTCCTGCGCGCTGACGGTAGCGTGGCCCAGATCCTGCCGCAGGAGTTCACCAGTGCCGAGGAAATTGCCGCTGCGGTGGAATCAGCGCTGAAAAGACGCTGAAATGACACGGGACGGGAGAGCCGGGTGAGCCCAGCGGATCGGCTCCGCCCACGGGCCCGGCCGCCATGGCTGGCGCCGCTGGTCGACAATATCGACAGCGTGCAGCAGGCCTACCGGCGGCGGGTCCGGCCCGAGGTCCTCAGGGCGATCACCGGTGCCCGAAGCGTAGCCGAGGCGACGCGATCAGGTCGCGACGCCGCGGTGCTGGTGCTCTTTTCGGGGCCGATCGCTGGGCAA
>CAZGPT010000167.1:0-6584 GCA_964527015.1 uncultured Mycobacterium sp.
CAGCCGATAGGATCCAACCACTTCGAGCAGGGCGGCGGCGTGGCGGGCAACCCGCCCCCCCGATCCGGCTCGCTGTGCATGCTCCACACGCCGCCTGGCTCCAGGACACCGCCCGGCATCGCGGCCAGGGCGTCGCCTGCGCTCGGATCCCAGCCGCCGGTCAGCCCGCCGCCGCCCCCGGGGGCCAGCGCAGCCCGTGGACATCTGTCCCTCGCTTCCTGTCGCGCCTCGCGACGAGTTTCGCCAAAGCCGACCAGGTATCCCCAGCCCGGGGTTTCATTGAGACATACAAACCCCCAGCCACCGGTCGAGGTGCGCGAAAGCGTGAAACGTCTGAGTCCGATCGGGTCGACTGCATTCCAGGGAGCGTTGCCCACGTAGGCGTAGCCGTTGCCCAGGTTGACCGGATCACCCCAGATCCCGATGGTGTCGCGGGTGGTGAAGCGTCCGGCGAGGGGGTCCAGGTACCGGGTGCGGTACTGGTACCAGCCGGTCTCGATGTCGTACTCCCGCCCGTTGAACAGGTACGGGTTGCCGGCCGCCGACTCGAACAACGTCACCTGCACGTTGTCCACGTCGGTGTCGGCCGAGTTGAGCCCCGTGCCGGAGGTGAAGCCGAAGTACTTCACCGCGGGGACGTTCTCCGGCGGGATGACCGCGGCGAGCACCACGCTGCCCGGCTCGGTGGCCGAGGTGAGCGTCACGGTCAGCTTGCCGCTGTCGAACACCACGCGGGCGTGCCAGCGGCCGGTACCCGCCTCCAGGTCCGGCGCCACCGCCGCCGTGGCGATGCTCTCCACCGACCCGCCCACGTCGATGCCCAGGTGGTTGCTGTCGGGATCGAACTCGTTCTGGAAGGAGTCGAACTCCACGGCGAAGGAATCCAGCGGCAGGCCGCCGTAGCCCAGGTCGGTGCCGAAGCCGCCGGGGGCGCCGGGGACCGCACCGGCCACCACGAAGGCCAGCCCGTCCGGGCCGGTCAGCCCGGCCTCGTCCTCGAAGCTGCCGTCGGGATTGGTGATCGCGAAGTCGAACTCCACCTCGAAGCGGTCGGTGGCGTAGCCCGCCGGGCTGTGGAACGCGGCCCCCGCCGCGACCTTCTCGCCGCTGCTCACCAGCCGCACGACCCCGCCGTCGGCGGCGGAGTGGGCGGCTGCGCCCAGGAAGGTCCACTCCGGCGGTGAAGCCGGGAACGTCTGGTGGACCACCGGCAGGGTGGGCCGGCCGTAGTCCCCGTATTCGTAACGCTCCACGACCGTGCCGGCGGCGTCCGTGAGGGCCATGACGTTGTACAGGTCGTCGCTGTGGTAGTAGAGGTCCGACCCGGCCCGGCGCATGGTCAGCACCTCGTCGATGTAGATGCCGTGAACGTAGCTGGCCTGCGTGGCCCCACCCGCGTCCTGCTCCTCGACCACCCGCCAGCCGTCGTGGAAGTAGCGGGTTTCGGCCGGGCTGCCGTCGGCGTCGACCACCCTGGCGATCCGCCGGCCGAGGGCGTCGTAGGCGTAGGTGTGCCTCCGGTTGGCCAGCACGTCGATGTACTCCACCATGCGGTTGCGGTAGTCGTAGACCGCCAGGGCCGCCGGCAGAGCGGTCGTCGAGCCGGTGAAGCCGACCCCGAAGCCGCGGAAGTCGGCCAGGTCCACATCGTTGTCGAAGTTGGTGTCGAAGCGGCGGCAGGGCCAGCCGGCCGTCACCCCGGGCCCGGTCAGGCAGGCCACGAACTCGGCGTGGTCGTCCAGATCCAGGTCGCCGTCGGCCTCCCAGTCGCCGGGCTGGGACACCCAGGTCAGGTTGCCGTTGGCGTCGTGCTCCCGGCGGGACTGCGGCGTGGCCGTGTACTGGTTCACCGGCCAGTCGCCCGGCGGGAGCAGCGGGTCGAGGTGGTAGTCCCCCCCGCCGGGGCCGCCCACGCTCCGGCGGTTGCCGACGCCGTCCAGATCGTACGTCGTGTCGCGGACGGTCGTCGCGTCGCCGTCGGTGACCACCGTCCGGGTGAGCCGGTCGAACGCGTCGTAGGTGTACGCGTGCTCGAGCTGCGGGCCCCCGGGCCGCACGTCCCGGCGCAGCGTCTTGTTGGACATGGCGTCCCAGGTGTAAGTGCGTTCGTCGATCCCCGTGGCCGCCCCGCCGGGGTCCGCCGTGTGGGTGGTGCCGACCATCCGCTGGATCCCGTCGTAGGCGTACTCGGCGCGGGTGTTGTTGCCGTACTCCCGGCGCTCCACCCGCTCCGGGCCGATGTAGCTGTACTCCGCGATCAGCCCCCCGCCGTCGCTGACGGTCTTCCTGCGGTTCAGGGCGTCGTACGTGCAGGTCACCGTCCGGCCGCCGGGGTAGGTGCAGGTGACCCGGTTGCCGACCCCGTCGTGGACCGAGGTCGTCGTCTCACCGTTGAGCGTCTCGCTCGTGATTCGTGACAACGAGTCGTACTGCCGGACGACCAGCGAGTCGTCGTCGCTGATCTGCACCATCCGGGAGAGACCGTCGTAGACGTACATCTCCAGGGTGGTGTCGCTGGAGACCTCCGGCCCCGGCACCACGCTCTTGTCGGTCACCCGGTCGAGCAGGTCGTAGCTGAAGGTGACCTGGCTGCCGTTGGCATCCACGGTCTGGAGCGGGTTGTCGTGGACGTCGTGGGCCAGCACCTGCTCGGCGGTGCCGTCGGCGTAGACCGTGGCCGTGCGGCGGTCCAGGGAGTCGTAGGTATAGGCGGTGACGTTGCCGTTGTCGTCACCCTGGCCGACCAGCCGCGAGCTGTCGTCCCATTCCCGGGTCGTGGTGATGTCCGCTCCGTCACCGTCGGCCCCGTCGCCGTCCAGGTCGCCGACGGTGGCGATCAGCCGGTCCAGGCCGTCGTATCGGTAGCGGGTCTCGTGGCCCAGAGCGTCGACCGTCACCGTCGGGTTGTCCCGGGAGTCGTACGCCGAGGCGGTGGGGTTGCCGATGTTGTCCACGGTGAGGATCAGCCGGTCCCGGGCGTCGTAGGTGTAGGTGGTCACGAAGACCTCCGCCGGCGAGCCCAGGTCGGACAGCTCCGTCCCCGTGGTCGTCAGGAGGTTGGAGTTGGCGTCGTAGGCGTAGGTCACCGCGTTGCCCAGGGCATCGGTGATGCTCGAGACGCGGTTGGCGGTGTCGTAGGCGGTGGCCGTCTCGTGGCCGTTGTCGTCGCGCTCCAGGACGACCTGGGAGTTGTCGCTGTAGACCGTCTCGGCGACGCTGAGACCGTCGTCCAGGGGCACCTGCGTGGCGGTGTCGAAGAAGGCCTTCTCCACCCGCGTGCGGCGGTCCATGTCGTCGTAGAAGTAAGCGATCTCGGACAGCCGGACGTTGCCGGCCCCGCCGGCCACGTCCGCCAGTTCGCCCTCCACCAGCGTCGAGGTGCGGTTGGCGTTCGCGTCGTAGTGGTAGGTGGTGACGTTGCCCAGGGGGTCCGTCCGGCTGACCACCCGGTCGTAGCCGTCGTACACCTGCTCGGTGACCCGCGGCGTGCCCTCCAGGCCGCTCGTGGTGCGCACCCGGCTCCGGTTGCCGTCGTAGTCGTACTGCTCGGTGGACTGCTCCGCCGAGCCCGGCGCCCGGATCTCCCGGAAGAGCAGGTCCCGCTCGTCGTAGGCCATGGCCACCACGTTGTCCGGGTCGTCGCCCGAGGTGGCCTCGCCCTTGCGCAGCAGGGTTCGGTTGCGGTTGGCGTCGTACTCGTACTCGGTGACCATGCTGTGGCCGGCGTCCACCTCGTCCGTGACGCGGACCAGCCGGTCGAGGATCTCGTACTCGTAGAGCGTGGTGAACACGGCGTTGGGCTGGAGCACGCCCTGGTCGTCGATGTTCTGCACGTCCACGCGGACGACGTTGTCGTTGGCGTCGTAGAAGGTCTGCTCCTCGTACCGCACCGGGCTGCCGCCGCCGGCGGGCAGTTCGACCTCGCGGGAGCGCTCCAGGACCACCTGGTTGAGCTGGTTGAAGACCCGCTGCCGGTCGTTGCCCCGGGGATCGGTCGCCCGGATGCGGTTGCCGACCAGGTCGTACTCGTAGGTGCTGGTCAGGGCCAGGCCCCCGGCATCGACGATCTGCTGGTGGAGGTATCCCTCCTGGGGTCCGCTGTCGTAGTAGACCAGCTCGTCGCGGCGGAGGTGGCCGCTGCCGTTGTCGGGCAGGAGGTGGGCGGTGAGCTGGCCGAACGCGTTGTATTCCCACTCCTCGACGATGCCGGGGATGCGGTGGATGGTCCTGACCCGGTTGCCGGCGTCGTCGTACTCGTGCAGGATCTCGTTGCCCCGGCCGTCCACCTCCCGGGTCACGAAGTTGGTGCCGCAGCAGCCCCCCATGTCGGAGTCGTACTCGTAGAGCCCCACGATCTCGCTCTGGTCGCCGCCCGGAACGTGCGTGCCCGGGGTGCGGCGGACCTCCCGCAGGTTGCCCCGCGAGCGGCGCGGGGCCATCGGGTCCAAATCCAGCTCGTAGGTCTTCTCCTCCACGTTGCCGTTGGGATACACGATCTCGCTGACCAGGGCGTCGGCGTTGTAGGTGTACCGCGTCTCGAAGAAGTCCGGGTCGCCGGCCCGCAGCCTGGCGGTCGGCGGAGCGCCGATCGGGTCGAAGGTGGGCTGGTCGGCGTCCCAGCGCCCGGTGTACTCCCGCTGGATCACGCCGCGGTTGTCGGCATCGAAGAACAGCTCCTTCACGTCGCCCACCCGGTCGTTGACGATGGCCTTGAGCACCGCGAAGTGGTTGTCGGCGGTGGGCACCTCCGGGGTGTAGACCACGTCGATGAGGTCGCCGGCGTCACCCCACACCTGGCGGACGAGGCGATCGAAGTACAGGTCGCCGCGGTCGGTGGTGTGGCGCGGATCGCCCGCGTCGACGGTGTGGGCATAGACGTTCTGCAGGTAGGTCTGGCCCTTCGGATCGGTCACGGTCAGCAGGTCGTGGTTGAGCCGCTCGTCCGCGAAGCCGGTGGTGTAGGTGTAGACGGTGGTCTTGCCGTCGGGGTACTCGTGGCCCGGCGGAAGGGGGAAGTCGGCGGTGGCTTCGACCGCCGGCGTGGTGACCGACTTCAGGTCGCCGAAGCCGCCGCCCGCGTCGCCGTCCGCGTAGTACTCGTAGGTCACCTGCCGTCCGGCGAAGTCGGTGACCGACTCGATGAAGCCGTCGGCGTTGTAGGCCACGCTGACGTCCCGATCGAGGGCGTCGCTGATGGTGACCAGGCGGCCGGCGCCGTCGTAGGCGAAGGTCATGGTCTGGCCGTTGCGGTCCTGGAGGGCGCTGAGCCGGCCGGCTTGCGGGCTGCCGTCCAGGGCGTGGAAGTCCCAGGTGCCGGTGTCCGAGAAGGTCAGCGTGTAGGTGCCGTCCCCGTGCTCCTCGAGGACGCGGAAGAACTCGTCCGCCGCCCAGGTGCCGTCGCCCTGCAGGGTGTAGAGGTCCCTGCGCGAGCCGCCGTCGGCGACCAGCCGGTCGGGGCCGGCCGCCTCGAGCCGGACGTCGTAGGACCAGCTCCAGCCGTTGCCCTGGGCGGAGGACGGGCCGATCCGCGAGCGGTACTTGCGCGCCCAGGTGAACTCCGGCCCCCGGCCGGCGATGTGCAGGTCGACCACCGTCTCGTAGAACTCGCCGCTGAACAGGTACACCGGGTCGAGCCAGGTGCTCGCGGTCGGCTCGGCGCACACCGGGCATTCACACGGCGCCGCCACCGGCTCGTGCTTGCTGCCCGGCTCGGTCAGCCGGTCGCCGCATTCGCCGGGGTGGTAGTCCGGGCACCAGGGGTTGCAGGGATCGGGGCAGACCTCCGTGTAGCCGCCCGGGCAGTCCACCTGGTCGCAGCCCTGGCCGGGGAAGAACTCGCCGCCGAGGTCCGCGCACTCCAGGCCGAACAGCTCGTCCAGGCACTCGCCCTCCGGCAGGCAGCAGGCCCCGAAGGGCTCGCCCCCCTCGACGAAAATGCCGAACTCGCCCACCGCAAAACCCGCGGCGGCCGGCTCGGCTTCGACCGCAACGGAGGCGATGGTGTCGCTCCCCGTGGCGCAGAACCCGAAGTAGGTCGCCCCGCCGGCCCCGTCGACCAGCACCGGCCCGGAGGTCGTGCCGTCCTGCGCCGTGGCCATGACCTGGAACACGCCGAACTGGTTGGGCTCCGCGTAGAAGTAGAACGCGGCCGTCCCTTCGGGCAGCAGCAGGGTCACCGCCGACTCGCCGTTGGTGTAGTACACGTCCCCGCTGTAGCCGTGGCTCCAGCCGGACCAGCCGCTGCCGATCTGCCGGTGGCTCAGGGGGATGCTGAACAGCAGCGGCTCCCCGCCCGGCGTGGGCACCTCGAGAACGTCCTCGAAGAGCGGCCGGTCGTCCGGCGGGAAGGAGAGCATCTCGTACCCGCAGAGCAGTTCCGGCGGCGGCCCCGTCCCCGGGGAACCGTCGAACACGATCTCCGCCCGGGCGGTTCGCCCGAACAGGGACACAACACCGACCAGGCACAGCACACGGAGTCTTCCCATGATTCGCCTCCTGAGTGGGAACAAGATTGGCTTCTCGAAGTCCGGCCCTGGCGGCGGCCCGGGAGATCGACATCGCCGGGATGAAGCCCGCCCGCCGCC
>CAZGPT010000168.1:0-6088 GCA_964527015.1 uncultured Mycobacterium sp.
ACCTGGGCCTCGACGTGGCGCGGCTTGTCCAGGTAGCGCTCGACGAAGCACTCGCCGCGGCCGAACGCGGCGACCGCCTCCCGGGTGGCCGAATCGAACAGCTCAGGGATCTCCTCGATGGTGCGGGCCACTTTCATGCCCCGGCCGCCGCCGCCGAACGCCGCCTTGATGGCCACCGGCACACCGTATTCCCGGGCGAAGGCCACCACCTCGTCGGCATTCTTCACCGGGTCGGGCGTGCCCGGAACCAGCGGCGCCTGGGCGCGGGCGGCGATATGCCGTGCCGTGACTTTATCGCCCAGATCGCGGATGGACTGCGGACTGGGGCCGATCCAGATGAGCCCCGCGTCGATGACCGCCTGGGCGAAATCGGCGTTCTCGGAAAGGAATCCGTAGCCCGGGTGGATGGCGTTCGCACCGGACTTGGCGGCGGCGTCGAGGATCTTGCCGAAGTCGAGATAGGACTCCGCCGAAGTCTGCCCACCGAGGGCGAAAGCCTCGTCCGCCAGCTGTACGTGCGGGGCGTCGGCATCCGGATCGGCGTACACCGCGACGCTGCCCAGACCGGCGTCCTTGGCCGCCCGGATCACCCGGACCGCGATCTCGCCGCGGTTGGCGACGAGGACCTTGGAGATGGTCTGATTGGGCACGCGCGCCTCCTGGACTGTGTGGAACCGAGTTGACGAAGAAGAGTTCGGAGGCAGTCTAGAACGTGCTGGTCCGGATCCGGGGCGGCGGTGGTTCGACGGGCGCAAAGTAGGCTGACTTACCTGCCCCGCCCGGACCTGGAGGATCAATGTCTCTGCTGTTCAATCCGCGTACCTATGACCCGAAATCCTTCGACGAGCCGACTCAGAGCCAACTCGTCGCGCTGATCGACTTCTTCGAGAACAAGGGGCTGGCCCGCAACAAAGAGGAGTTCTACTCCGGGGAGTGGTACTCCGACTTTCTGACGCTGGTGGCAGACAAGAAGATCTTCGCCACGTTCGCCACCCCCGCCGAGGTCGGTGAGCTCGTCGGGGAGACCGATGCGCGCTGGGACCTGGCCCGGATCAACGAGCTCAACGAGATCCTCGGTTTCTACTCGTTGGCGCACTGGTACGCCTGGCAGGTCTCGGTCCTGGGCTTGGGGCCGGTGTGGCTCAGCGCGAACGAGGACGCCCGCGCACTGGTCGCCGAACTGCTGAGGGAGGGCAACATCTTCGGGTTCGGGCTGTCCGAACGCGAGCATGGCGCCGACATCTACTCCTCGGACATGATTCTGACCCGCACCCCCGACGGCGGCTTCACCGCCAGCGGCGGTAAGTGGTACATCGGCAATGGCAACGCTGCGGGCCGGCTGAGCGTATTCGGCAAGTTCGCCCAGGACGATCCGGAACATCCGGGTGAGTACGTGTTCTTCCTGGTGGATCCGCGTCATGAGAGCTACGAGCTGATCAAGAACGTGATGGCCGGTCAGATGTTCGTCGCCGCGTTCAACCTGCACGGCTACCCCGTGGCCGCCGCGGACATCCTGCACGTCGGCAAGCCCGCCTGGGACGCGGCACTGGCGACGGTGAACGTGGGCAAGGTCAACCTGGGCTGGGCCAGCATCGGCATCTGCGAACACTCCTTCTACGAAGCCGTCACCCACTCCAACAACCGTGTGCTCTACGGCAACCGGGTCACCGACTTTCCGCATGTGCGGCGGATGCTCGCCGACGCCTATGCGCGGTTGGTGGCGATGAAGGTCTTCTCCGCCCGGTCCACCGACTACTTCCGCTGCGCCAGCGAGGAAGATCGCCGTTTCCTGTTGTTCAACCCGATCACCAAGGCGAAGGTGACCAGTGAGGGCGAGCGGGTGATCGACCTGCTCTGGGACGTCATCGCGGCCCGGGGCTTCGAACGCGACACCTACTTCAGCCGGGCGGCCGGCGATATTCGGGCGCTGCCGAAACTCGAGGGCACCGTCCACGTCAACATCGCCCTCGTGCTGAAGTTCATGCCGCGCTATCTGGGGGCGGCGCACGGTGCCGCCCAGGAGTACCCGGAGGTCCCGGTGCGCCAGGACGCCGCCGACGACACCTATCTGTTCCATCAGGGCCCCGCCAAGGGCCTGGGCGGGATCGGTTTCGCCGACTGGCGCCCGCCGTTCGACCGATTCGGCCACCTGGCCAACGTCGCGGTGTTCCGTGAGCAGATCGACGCCTTCACCCAACTGGTCCTCACCGCGCCGCCGACCGAGGCGCAGCAGAAGGATCTGGACTACCTACAGATCCTCGGTCAATTGTTTACCCAGATCGTCTACGCGCAGCTCATTCTGGAGTCCGCCGCCCTGGCCATCGACAACGGGGAAACCCGTCCCGGTTCGGTCAGCGACCTGTCAGACCTCACCGAGGCGCACCTCGACCGTATTTTCGCGGTCTTCATCCGCGACATGTCCGACCAGGCGGTTGCCCTGCACGGCCAGTCGACGGCGACCGACGCGCAGAGCGCCGCGGCGCTGTCGATCCTGCGTAAGCCGCAGATCGACGCCGAGGCGGAACGGGCGTTCCTCAATGAGGTGCTGTCCTATAGCGGCGCGTATGAGATGAAGGCCTAGCGGAGATGCGCTCGCGGGCGGTGAATGTCCGACCCCCCGGCTACTATCGAACTTATGTTCGAAAATATGGACGAAGCGGGGCTGCTGGGGGAGATGTCATGCGCCCGGCGCGACGAGCGGGTAGCGGTAGCCCGTCGGCTGTTGGCGGCGGGCCGCCTGTGTCAGCTACGCATGGCCGGTCTCGGCGCCGAGGACCGGTTTCAGTGGTGTGTGGACAACTGGGAGGCCGTGGCGGCGGAGGTCGGCGCCGAGTTGGGTGTCAGCCGGGGCCGGGCCTCGTCGGAAATGAACTACGGGGTGGAACTGCTTGAGCGGCTGCCACGGCTTGCCGCGGCATTCGCCGCCGGCGAGGTGGACTTCCGAGTCATCGCGGTGGCGGTGTTTCGCACCGGGCTGATCTCCGACGGCGACACACTCGCCGGTATCGATGCATCCTTAGCCGCAGGGGCCCCGCAATGGAATGCTCTGTCGCGGGCGCGGGTCGCCGAACTGGTGGACTGGCGGGTTCGGAACGCCGACCCGGCGGCGGTGCGCGTCGCGCGCGGCGTCGATGCCGACCGCCGCGTCGGTTTCGGTCCCACTCGCGACGGGATGACCGAGTTCTGGGGTTCGCTGCGTGCCCCGGACGCCGTCGTCCTGGACCGCCGACTCGATCAGCTCGCCGCCGCAGTATGCCGGACCGATCCGCGGACCAGGGCCCAGCAGCGCGCCGACGCCCTGGTTGCGTTGTCAGCAGGGCGGGCGGTGCTGAACTGTGAGTGCGACTCGGCCGACTGCCCGGCCAGGGATGCCGATGCGGGCCCCGGCCAGATCGTGATCCATCTGCTGGCCGAGGCCGGCACCGTCGCGGGTGACAGCGACGCGCCGGGCTATCTCCCGGGGCACGGTGCGATTCCCGCCGAGGCCGTCCGGGATTATGCCTCCCGTGCACGGCTGCGTCCGCTGGCCCGAGCCGGGGAGTTGCGGGCCGAGTCGCACTACCGCCCATCAGTGGCGCTGGCTGCCTTCATCAGGGCGCGGGATCTGAGCTGTCGGTTCCCCGGCTGCGATAAACCCGCCGAGGTATGCGATATCGACCACACCATTCCCCACAGCCTCGGCGGCCCCACCCATCCGGGAAACCTAGCCCTCCTCTGTCGTCTTCATCATTTACTGAAAACGTTCTGGACTGGCGAAAATGGTTGGCAGGAAAAGCAATTCAGCGACGGCGTCATTCTCTGGACATCGCCATCCGGGCGCTTGTACACGACCACGCCGGACGGCGCGCTGTTCTTCCCGCAGCTCGGCGAGCCCACGGAACGGCTCGATATCGCCATCACCGAGACGGAACCCACCCGGGGCCGCGGCCTGCTGATGCCGACCCGGCGAGGCTCCCGAGCCAGCGAACGCATGACCCGCATCGCGTGGGAACGCGGCATCAACGAAAAACGTTGGGCCGCCGACCCGCCGCCGTTCTAGTCGCGAAGGCGCCGCTTGATTCGGGTCAGCATGGCCGACATACCGCGCAACCGCAGCGGGCTGATCAGGGCGGCCAAGCCCAACTCCGCGTAGAAGTCGTCCGGTACGGCGAGGATGTCGGCGGCCGGCTGGGAGTCCAGTCCGGTGGCCAGGATCGATGCGAAACCGCGGGTGGTCGGTGCCTCGGCGGGCGCGCTGAAGTACAACCGGACACGCTTGCGGTCATCGGCGTCGACATGCAGAAACAGCGGCGACTGACATTCCGGCACCGGCTCCATCGCGGCCTCGTGCAGATCCTCCGGCAGGTCGGGCAGCTCGTCGGCGAACTCCAGCAACAGCCTCAGCTTGTCCTGGCCGGCGACTTCGGCGAATTCCGAGACCACCTCGGCCAGCGGTGTCGGCATGGTCATGGCTGCGCGGGAGCGGATCCGGGTTCCTCGCCGACCGCCACCGGCACCCGCACGACGTTGCCCCACTCGGTCCACGAACCGTCGTAGTTGCGGACCCCGGGGATACCGAGCAGGTGGGTGAGGACGAACCAGGTGTGGCTCGAACGTTCGCCGATCCGGCAGTAGGCGATGGTGTCGCGGGGGTCATCGACACTCGAGCCGACGAAGGAGTAGATCTCTTCCAACTCCGCGCGGGACCGGAACCGTCCGCTGTCATGGGCGGCCTTGGCCCACGGGACCGATATCGCGGTGGGGATGTGGCCGCCGCGCAGTGCGCCCTCCTCCGGATAGTCCGGCATGTGGGTGCGCTCGCCGGTGTACTCCTGCGGCGAACGCACATCGATCAGGGTGGCCTGTCCGAGCGCGGTCAGCACATCGTCGCGGTAGGCGCGGATCGGCGTGTCATTGCGGGTCACCACCGGGTAGCCGGTGCTGGTCCGCTCCGGAACGTCCAGGGTGGTCTCCCTGCCCTCGGCCAGCCAAAGATCGCGCCCGCCATTGAGCAACCGGACGTCGGGATGGCCGAACAGGGTGAATACCCAAAGCGCGTAGGCCGCCCACCAATTGCTCTTGTCCCCGTAGATCACCACGGTGTCATCGCGGGCTATGCCCTTGCGGTCCATCAGCTCCGCGAACTGCTCGCCGCTGATGTAGTCGCGCACCCGGGCGTCGTTGAGATCGGTATGCCAATCGATCTTGACCGCCCCCGGAATGTGACCGACGTCGTAGAGCAGTACGTCCTCGTCCGATTCGACGATCGCAAGGCCGGGCGCACCCTGATGCTCGTTTAACCAGTCGCCGGTGACCAGTCGTTCGGGATGGGCGTATTCCTGCAGGGCGGGGCTGGGGTCGGGAGGAAGGGTCACGTCAAGATCGTACCGATGGGGAGGGCGGATTCGCCCGCCAGAGGTCGGCTATCGAGCACCCCGCCGTCTCCAGCAACCGGCGGGTGACAGCCAGGCCCAGGCCGACGACATTGGCCGGATCGCCGTCGACACCGTCGACGAACCAGCCGCCGAGCCCGTCGAGAGTGAACCCGCCGGCGACACCGAGTGGTTCGCCGTGCGCGATGTAGGCCGCCAGATCGGCGTCGCCGGGCCGGCCGAACCGCACCTCGGTCACCGCGGCCGCCGTCCCGTTCGCCACCACCTCGCCGGCCCGCAGCCGAATGACGCAGTGCCCGGTGAACAACTGGCCGGTCCGGCCGGCCATCGACGACCACCGCTGGCGTGCCTCCGGCCCGGAACCGGGTTTACCGCTCAACCGGCCGTCGAGGTAAAACATGGAATCGCAGCCGATCACCACGCAATCGGCGGTCACGGCAGCGTCCAGTCCGCGGCGCACCTCGTCGGCCTTCGCCTCGGCAAGGGCGTTGACCACGGTTGCCGGGTCCGCGGTGGGGCCAAGCCGCTCGATAATGGCGCCCTCGTCGACCCCGGACACCGCGACAAGCGGGTCGATCCCGGCTTGGCGCAACACTCGGAGCCGGCCGGTCGACGCCGAGCCCAGCACAACCCGGGTCATCGGCTGCCCGGGCGGAGGCCCGTCATCGGCTGCCCGGGCGGAGGCCCGTCATCGGCTGCCCGGGCGGAGGCCCGTC
>CAZGPT010000168.1:6188-6569 GCA_964527015.1 uncultured Mycobacterium sp.
ATCGGCGGACGTGCGTGCGCTCCAGCAGCGTGACGCGCTGCCAGCTGGTAACCGGGTAGCGCAGTTTGTCCACCGGATGGCCCCACATGTTGAGTTCCTGCGGGCCCGCAATCGCGGTCCCGTCGCGCAGACCGGCCAGCACGGTGATCAGCGCGGCCAGTTCGGAATCGGTCGGCCGGCCCTTGAGTACCCGGATCTCCGGAGCGGTGGGCTCCGGTGCGTCGATTGTCAGCTGGTGCGGATCGCTGACCTCGGTGATGTCCTCATGTCGCATGCTGGTCTCCCTGCAGTGGGATGTTCACAGTGGGATATTCCCGTGTTTCTTCGGCGGGGTCTGGACGATCTTGCGTTCCAGCAGTCGCAGCGAGGTGGCGATATAGC
>CAZGPT010000169.1:0-3357 GCA_964527015.1 uncultured Mycobacterium sp.
GGGGTGATGATCCGGCCGCGGTTGGTGTAGTCCTCCGGGTTGGCGCTGGCGACGACCACCACGTCCAGCGGCAACCGCAGCGTATAGCCGCGGACCTGGATGTCTCGTTCCTCCATCACATTGAGCATGGCGACCTGGATCCGCTCGGCGAGATCGGGCAACTCGTTGACCGCGACGATGCCGCGATGCGCGCGCGGGATCAGTCCGAAGGCGATGGTCTCCGGATCGCCCAGGGTGCGCCCCTCGGCGACCTTGATCGGATCGATATCGCCGACCAGATCGGCCACGCTGGTATCGGGGGTGGCCAGTTTCTCGAAGTAGCGTTCGCTGCGGTGGCGCCAGCCCACGGGCAGTGCGTCACCGAGGTCGGCGGCCCGGCGAATCGACTCCGGGGTGATCGGCGAGTACGGATGCTCACCCAGTTCAGCCCCGGCGATCACCGGGGTCCACTCATCGAGCAGGTTGGCCAGTGATCGCAGCAGCCTGGTCTTGCCCTGGCCACGCTCGCCAAGCAGGACGAAATCGTGCCCGGCGATTAGGGCCCTTTCCAGTTGGGGCAGCACGGTGTCGGAGAATCCGAAGATCCCGGGCCACACCTCCTCCCCGTCGGCCAGGGCGGCCAGCAGGTTCTCCCGGATCTCCGTCTTGATATCTCGCTCACGGTGGCCGGAGGCCCGCAGTGCGCCGACGGTGGTGGGCAGATTCGAGGGCGAAGTCACGTCCTCTACGCTACGACGGCTATCGGGCGAGCGCTGCCGAGGTCAGTGTTCCGTCACACGACCGCCCCCCGCCATCACCCCCGCCATCACCCCCGCGAGCAGACACAAACTGCCCCGAATCGCCGCGTGTCGCGAGCAGTTTGTGTCTGCTCGCGGCCGGTGGGTCAGTGCGCGAAGTGCCGCGCCCCGGTGAGGTAGAGCGTGATCCCGGCAGCCGCAGCGGCCCGGGTCACCTCCTCATCACGCACCGATCCGCCCGGGTGGACGACGGCCTTGACCCCGGCGGCGATAAGTACCTCCAGACCATCGGGGAACGGGAAGAACGCGTCGGAGGCCGCAACCGCACCGCCGACCCGGTCGCCACCACGCTCCACCGCCAGCCGAGCGGCGTCGACCCGGTTCACCTGACCCATTCCCACACCCACCGTCGCACCATCGGCAGCGATGACAATCGCGTTGGACTTCACCGCCCGGCAGGTGCGCCAGGCGAACACCAGATCTGACAGCGTGCCGGCGTCGGCCGCCGCACCGGTCGCCAGCGTCCAATTCGCCGGGTCATCCCCCGGGCTGTCCAGGCCGTCGCGTTCCTGGACGAGCAACCCGCCCGCGATCTGGCGGATCTCCACCCCGTCGACCGCGGGTTCGGAGGCCAACAGCACCCGGATGTTCTTCTTGCGGGCCAGGATCTCCACCGACCCCTCCTGATAGGCCGGGGCGACGATGACCTCGGTGAAAATCTCTGAGACCCGCTCGGCCATCTCCCGGGTGACCTCTGCGTTGGTCGCTATCACCCCGCCGAAGGCGCTCAACGGATCACAGTCGTGGGCCTTGCGGTGGGCATCGGCCACCGAGACCGGCGAGATGGCGATACCGCACGGATTCGCATGCTTGATGATCGCCACGCAGATCTCCTCGTGGTCGAACGCGGCCCGCCACGCCGCATCCGCATCGGTGAAATTGTTGTAGCTCATCTCTTTTCCGTGCATCTGCAGCGCCTGAGCCAGCCCGGGCCAGTCGGCATCGTCGCTGTACAGCGCGGCACGTTGGTGCGGATTCTCCCCGTATCGCAGCACCGAGGTTCGGCGCCAGTTACGGCCGAGCCATGGCGGCAGATGCGCGGGCCGCCCCCCCTGCCCCGGAACGTCTTCCAAGTCCTGTCGGGGATCCTGTTCGGGGGACAGCACATCGCCCATCCAGCTGGCGACGGCTATATCGTATTCGGCGGTGTGCCGGAATGCCAACGCCGCCAACTTCTTCCGCTCCGCCAAAGTGAAACCACCGTCGCGGACCGCGGCCAGCACGCCCTCGTAGCCGAGGGGTTCGACGACGACCGCCACGCTGGCATGGTTCTTCGCCGCAGCCCGCACCATCGAAGGGCCGCCGATGTCGATCTGCTCGACGCACTCTTCGACCTCGGCTCCGGAGTCCACCGTCTCGCTGAACGGGTAGAGATTGACCACGACCAGGTCGAAGGGCGCGACCTTCAACTTCGCCAGGGCCTCGAGGTGCTCGGGGTTGCGGGTGTCGGCCAGCAGACCGGCATGGATATGCGGATGCAGGGTTTTGACCCGGCCGTCGAGCACCTCCGGAAACCCGGTGACCGACTCCACCGGCGTCACTGGAATTCCCTTGTCGGCAATGGTTTTGGCTGTCGAGCCGGTGGACACGATATCGACGCCGGCCTCGTGCAGACCGCGCGCCAGGGGAATCAGGCCGCTCTTGTCGTACACGCTGATCAGAGCGCGCCTGATCGCCTTTTTGCCGATGAGGGTCTGCGCCGTCATGCTTCCACCATTCCCAGGGTCGCCTTTCTGCCATTCCATGTCACACCATGTTCCGCAAGCCCGGCCAGCACCTCCACCAGCAGGTGCCGCTCGACGGCCTTGATCCGTTCGTGCAGGGTTTGCTCAGTGTCGTCAGCGCGAACATCGACGGCCCGCTGGGCCAGAATCGGCCCGGTGTCCACCCCGGCGTCGACCAAATGGACGGTACACCCGGTGATGCTGACCCCGTAGTCGAGCGCGTCAGCCACCGCACGCGAGCCGGGAAACGACGGCAGCAGTGCTGGGTGGGTGTTGACGACTCTGCCGGGGAACCGGGAAAGGAATTCCGGCCCAAGAATTTTCAAGAAACCGGCAGAGACGACGAGGTCGGGTGCGTGCTCGGCGGTGGCGTCGGCGATGGCCACGTCCCAAGCCGCCCGATCCGGGTGATCACCGAGCCGGACGCGGTAGTGCGGAATACCCGCGGCGGCCGCGATCTGCGCCGCTCGACAGTCCCGATCGACCCCGACGGCGACAACCCGGCCCGGATAGTCGCCCACCGCGGCGTTCAGTAGCGACTCCAGCAATGACCCGGTACCCGAGGCCAACACCACCAGGCGGGCCGGCACGCTGGGCGGCACGCGGATCGGTTCGGGCACGACGATGAGCCTAATGGGAGCCCGCCGCCGGCGGCGGCGGGTCGGTATCGATATCGGCGTCGACGAACATCAGATCCTCGACATCCTCGAGGTCCGGCGCCGGTTTCACCGGCGGTGGTGGCGGTCCGGGCGCTGGGTCGGCCTCGCGCGCCGGGCCGACCACGGCTTCTGCTCCTGCTTCGGCTTCCGGCTCATCATCGGGCTCGGCTTCGTCGG
>CAZGPT010000169.1:3457-6364 GCA_964527015.1 uncultured Mycobacterium sp.
CGGCATCGGGAGTAATCCCTTCGGCCGGTTGGTGATCCTCATCCGCCGGTTCCGGCGGGACCGCCGGCGCCACCGGGGCTACCGGGGCCGGCCGACGACTGATCCCGCCGGCCATGACGACCGTGGCCGCTCCGGTCAGGAAAAACCAGAAGAACACGCCCGGTCCGAAGGTGGCCTGATCGACTCCAACCTGGCCGAAGTTTCCCAGTTGACCGCCGCCGGCGAAGGCCAGCAGAGCCAGTCCCGTCGCTGCAAGCAGCGCAGCCACCGCCAGCTTGGCGAAGGCCAGCGGAAACGGCAGCGGCCGCAGCGCGCACTGCTGGCCGACGGCCACCCCGGAGGCGGCGCCCACGATGAGCAACGCCACCCATATCGGGCCGAGCGGCGGGGTCGGAACCGCGGCGAGAATCGGTAACGCGGGGATGTCGCCCCCGAAGACCGTGAACGAACTGAAGGTGGCAAAGCCGATATGGGCGCTGGAGCCCACCGCCACCGCCGCGGCGCCGAGCACGATATTCGGCAGATAGAGCAGCGAGAGAAGGCTGAGGCTGAGCTGGCCGAAGAACGAGTCGGTGATGCCGAACAACTCGTGCATGGTCCGCCAGTGCACCACCAGCGACGCCGCGAGCACCGCGCAGGATAACGCCAGCAGCGTCGCCGCCCCGACCAGTGCCGGGCGCACGGCATCGGTGAGCCAGCCGGGCAGGCCCAGTGTCGGCAGCAGTCGTGCGCGCACCCGCGAACCCACGCCGATCAGTGCGCCGAGACCGTGGACGGCGAGCACGCCGGCGAAGGCCCCCAACGCGTTGGGGGTCTGCAAGTCGGTGATCACCGACGCGGCATCGTGGACGACCGCCAGCGAAAGCGCGGCGAGGAACAGCGGGCCGCCCAGTGCGGCGGCAACGATCCAGCGAATGACGAACCACGAGCCACGCGGCGGGGTGATCGCGGCGGTACCGCGTGCCGTCGCCCAGACCATCAGGGCGGCCGGCACCAGCGGCAGCACACCGATCTGCTGACCGGCGATCGATACCGGCACGAGGTGCGCTGCCAGCCAGATGCTGGCCACCGCCCCGAGAGTTCCGGTCAGTTCGCTGTTGGCGACCACCAGTTGCACGAGAACGACGGCGGCGATGACGACGAGCGCCACCAGCGACGGGCCGAAGGCGACCCGTACCAAGTCACGAGGCTGGGGGGAACCGGCTGTTGACGGACCCCTGTCCTCCATCCCTGTCACTGCTCAGGACTGGACCGCTCGCTCAGGATTGGGCCGAACCGGAGGAAGGCTCCGAGGACGGCTGCTGCGAACTCGGGGCAGCATGCGACGGATAACTCGGAATCCCGGTTGGAGGGGTGTCGGGGTCGCTGGTGTCCGGCACGTTGTACCCGCCGGCCGGCTGGGCCCCCGGATAGGGCGTGGGGTAGCCCGGTCGCTGCGGCGGCACCTGGCCGCCGACGGACCCGGGTTGTCCGGTCCGCGCCCCCGGTTGGCCGTAGTAACCGACCGGCGGCGGACCATACGGTCCGTACTGGGGGCGGGGAGCGGTAGCGGTGAGCACACCGGAGTCGAATAGCAGAGCGGAGACTGCCGCCGCCGATTGCAGCAGAGTGAAACCCAGCACCAGCCACAATGCCCAGCCGACGGAGAAACCGTTCGGGCGATTGATCACCTGTCCGATGACCAGCAGGACCCCCAGCACCGCGGTCACCGTGACCATCGCGGTGTAGCTCCGCGACTTCGGCAGCAGGCTCACGGCGGCCAACAGCGCGGAGAACAGCGCAGCGACGGTCCAGTAGCTCAGCCCGCTCGCGGTGAACTCCGCCCCACCGAACGGCCCGATATCGGCGTTGATGCTCAACAGCGGACCGAAACTGGCGAGGTAAGCGGCCAGCCCCAGTAGGACCACGGCCCACGTGAAGTATGCCGGCGTCTTGGCGGGCCCGGCAGCGGGCGGTATGTAAGCCGGTCCGACCGGGCCGCCGTAGCCGCCGGGCTGCTGCGGCGCCGGGTAGCCGGGGTTGGTGGGCGGGTAGGTCATGGTCTCTCCTCACAGGTGGCGGGGACCACGCTAGCGCACCCCGAGCGGACAACCGGCGAGCCACGGCCCAGCGGCGGCCTATCCGTCGCGCCGGCAGCCCGACTCGTTCGCGGCCGTATGGGCGGCGGACTTGTCCGCCAAGCTAGAACACGTTCTAATTCACCGCATGGATCATGGGCTTGTCCTGTTCACCAGCGATCGCGGAATCACCCCGGCGGCGGCGGCCAAGCTCGCCGACGACCACGGTTTCGCCACCTTCTACGTGCCCGAACACACTCACATACCGGTCAGACGCGAGGCCGCACATCCGGGTACCGGGGACGAGTCGCTGCCGGATGACCGCTACCTGAGGACCCTCGATCCGTGGGTGAGCCTGGCCACCGCGGCGGCCGTCACGTCGCGGGTACGACTGGCCACCGCCGTGGCACTGCCGGTCGAGCATGATCCGATCAGCCTGGCGAAAACCATTGCCACCTTGGACCATCTCTCCGGGGGCCGGGTCAGCGTGGGCGTCGGATTCGGCTGGAATACCGACGAGATGGCCGACCATCATGTTCCGCCGGGCCGCCGGCGGACCATGCTGCGCGAGTACATCGAGGCCATGCGCGCGCTGTGGACTGAGGAAGAGGCGTCCTACGACGGCGAGTTCGTCACGTTCGGGCCCAGCTGGGCCTGGCCCAAACCCTTGCAGTCCCACGTCCCGGTGCTCGTCGGCGCGGCCGGGACGGAGAAGAACTTCAAGTGGATCGCCCGGTCGGCCGACGGCTGGATCACCACACCACGCGACGTCGACATCGACCAGCCGGTGCGGCTCCTGCAGGACACGTGGGCCGCAGCCGGCCGCGCCGGCACACCACGGATCGTGGCG
>CAZGPT010000170.1:0-6333 GCA_964527015.1 uncultured Mycobacterium sp.
AACTCAGAGGTGTGGAAGGACCCCAGCCGCAAGTCGGCGCTGGTCGTCACCTTCGATGAGGACAACAACAACACCTCACTGGGCTTCGGCAACGAAGGCAACCGGGTCGTGTTCGTGGTCATCCCATCGCCGGGTGCGGTGACGGCTGGGATGCGCAGTGGTTCCTTCAACGCAACCAACCACTACAACCACTACAGCCTGCTGCGGTTCATCGAAGACTCCCTGAGCCTGCCGACGTTGACCAACAACGACAAGTTCGCCGCCCCGCTCAACGAGTTCTGGGAGGCCGGCCAGGCCGCCGGGACGGGGCCGTCGATTCTGTGATCGGGCCGGTGGAGGCGCAGCTTTGAGGTCGGCACCGGAAACGGTGCGAGTCCTGCGAGTCGTGACCGGCAACGTGCCCGCCGTTCGTCATACTTCTCGGCGTGGGCACGTACGCAGTCACCGGATCGGCCTCCGGCATGGGTTACGCCGTGGTGGCGAAACTGCGCTCGGGCGGGCACACGGTGATCGGCGTCGACATCAAGGACGCCGACATCGTCGCCGATCTGTCCACCCCGACCGGTCGGCGCGCAGCTGCCTCCGAGGTTCTGTCGTCCTGCTCCGGCGTTATGGACGGCGCAGTGCTCGCCGCCGGCCTCGGGCCGACCAAAGGCGCCGAGCGGTTGATCACCGAGGTCAACTATTTCGGGGTGGTCGACCTGCTGCGCTCGTGGCGGCCAGCCCTGGCCGCCACGCAGCGCGCCAAAGTGGTGGCCTTCGCCAGCAACTCGACGACCACGGTGCCGATGGTTCCCAGCCGCGCCATCCGGGCACTGCTGGCAGGCGATTCCGACAGAGCGCTGCGCGCCTACCGGCTCTTCGGCCCGCTCTCTCCGCCGATGGCGTATGCGGGGTCGAAGATCGCGGTCAGCCGCTGGATACGCCGCACTGCCGTGACACCGGAATGGGCTGGCGCCGGGATTCGGCTCAACGCGCTGGCACCGGGCGCCATCATGACCCCGATGTTGGAGCAGCAACTGGCCATACCTTCCGAGGCCAGGCACGTCCGACGGTTCCCGGTGCCCACCGGAGGATTCGGTGACGCCGGACAGCTCGCCGACTGGGTGGTGTTCATGCTGTCGGACTCGGCGGATTTTCTCTGCGGCAGTATGGTTTTCGTCGATGGTGGCTCAGACGCGTACTTCCGTGCCGATGACTGGCCGCGTCCGGTGCCGGCCCGTCGACTGGTGTCCTACTACAGACGAACCCGACAGTTCTCCGAAAGGAATTGATCATGAAACGTCACGTGGGTGTGTTAGCAGCAGCGGCGATCACCGCCGCCGCACTGGTGGGCTGCTCCGGCAAGTCCGAGACCCCGAAAGCCGATTCGCCGCAAGCCGAACCGCAGACCCAGACGATCGAGATCTCCTACGATGAATTGCTGGAACAAAAGCAGGTCAGCCGCAGCATCAGCCTGGGGGTCGGAGACTTCCTGCAGGTCAGCCTAGGCTCCAACGCATCGACCGGTGACAAATGGGCTGAGGAGATGCTGATCTCCGACCCCCAGGTCATGGCACAGACCGGACACGAAACCATCGCACCAGCGGCCGACCGGCCGGGCGCGCCCGGCAATGACGTCTGGGTACTGCAGGCGATGGAGTCGGGCAACACCACCGTTTCGGCCACCTACGGCGAACCGTGGCCCGGCGGGGATAAGGAGATCTGGGTCTTCTCCGCCAACGTGGACGTCACCTAAGCGACCGCGCGTCACTGGCGTCACTCCCGTCACCGGGTGCGTACTCTGACCTGGTGCGCATCTCCAACGGCGTAAGGGCCGGCATCGCGGTCGGCTGGCTGGTCACCGCGATGCTCGCCGCCGGGTGCAGCACCACCGTCGATGGGGCGGCGACATGCCCGGGATGCGGTCCCGGTACCGAACCGGACTTCCCCACCGCCCGGCCGACCACCGCTCCCCCGACGGCACCCAGCGTCCCTTCCACCAAGATCCAACCGCCCCCGGGCACCCGAACACTGGCGCCCAACGCCAACGGCTACGTCTACATCGAGACCCGGTCGGGCCAGACGCGTTGCCAGATCTCGACGGGCACAGTGGGCTGCGAGTCGGAGTTCACCGACTCCCCGGTGATCGACGGCGAGCGGGCGAACGGAGTCGAGGTGTCGGCCAGTGGGAGCAACCGCTGGGTGCTGGGCAATCTGGGAGCCATGCCGACCACGACCATCGACTACGCCACCTACTACGCGGTGGGGTGGACTATCAAGGCCGACACCAACGGAACCCAGTTCACCAATGCCGACACCGGTCACGGCATGTTCGTCAGCACCGAAGGGGTCGGGTTCTTCTGAGCCGGTCCGGGCCGGTCTGACTCGCTCGGGTCGCCCTAAGCTGACCTGATGGACTTCCGCGTCTTCGTCGAACCGCAGCAGGGCGCCGGCTACGACGAGCAACTTACCGTCGCCCGGGCGGCGGAATCGCTGGGATATTCGGCGTTCTTCCGTTCTGATCACTACCTGGCGATGAACACCGCGGGACTGCCCGGCCCCACCGACTCCTGGGTGACGCTGGCCGGCATCGCCCGCGAGACGTCCAATATCCGACTCGGCACCCTGGTGACCTCGGCCACCTTTCGCCATCCGGGCCCGCTGGCGATCTCGGTGGCCGAAGTGGATGCGATGAGTGGTGGCCGGGTCGAGTTCGGGATCGGAGCGGGCTGGTTCGAAGCCGAACACCGCGCCTACGGCATCCCCTTCCCCGGACTCGGGGAGCGTTTCGAACGACTCGAAGAGCAACTGGACATCATCACCGGGCTGTGGGAAACCCCGACCGGCGAAACCTTCGACTACCCCGGCACCCACTACACCGTCGCCGACTCCCCGGCGCTGCCGAAGCCGGTACAACGTCCCCGTCCGCCGATCGTCATCGGTGGCGGCGGTCCACGGCGAACCCCCGCCCTCGCCGCCCGCTTCGCCGCGGAATTCAATCTGGCCTTTCCCACCCTGGCTTTCGTCCCATTGCAGTTCGGGCGGGTGCGAGCGGCATTGGAGCGCGCCGGGCGCCCCGCCGACGATCTGGTGTACTCGGCGGCATTTGTGGTGTGCGTCGGTGCGGGCGAGCCCGAGTTGAACCGTCGTGCCGCGAACATCGGCCGCGATCTCGGCGAGCTTCGGGACAACTCACCGCTGGTCGGCACGCCGGACGAGATCGCCAACCGGCTCGGAGTATTCGCCGATGCGGGCGTCCAACGCGTCTACCTGCAACTTCTGGATATGTCCGATCTGGATCAACTCGAACTGTTCGCGACCGAGGTCATCCCGCGACTTCCGGGGTGAGGACCACGTCGCTGCGCGAACAGGACGCGGCGACACATCGGAGGATTGCCGGGCCAGCGGGCAGTTGGACGCTACGGTTGGGTGCCGCAAAGCGAAGGGGACACGCATAGTGAGCGACGCGCTGGGGCTCTCGATCGGAACGACGAACCTGGTGGCCGTCCGCCCGGGCGGTGGACCGATCACCCGTCGGTCGGTCTTGACCTTGTGGGACGACCGCCCGGCCGAAGTCGGCGTTCCATCCCAGAACCCCGCACTCACCAGCCCCGATCCGACCCGGGCCGGACTGGTGCTACGTGGTTTCGTCGAACGGGTCGGCGATCCGGTGCCGCTGGTTGCCGCAGACGGATCAGCCCACCGCGGCGAGATGCTGGTGGCGACAGCGCTGGAGGCGATGGCCCGCGCAGCCGATAACGGTGTGCCACCGACCTCCGTCGCGGTGACCGTGCCCGCCCACTGGGGACCTGCCGCCATCGGCGCCCTGCGCGGCGCACTGCGCGGAAATCCGCTGCTGTCACCGGGCGGAGCGCCCCCGTCGATCGTCTCCGATGCCACCGCCGCGCTGGCCGCCCTGAAGAACCGTCCCGGACTGCCCGATCGCGGCGTGGTGGCCCTGTGCGACTTCGGCGGCAGCGGCAGCTCGGTGACCCTGGCCGATGCCGGCGCGAACCTGACCCCGATCGGTGAGACGGTCCGGTTCGGGGACCTTTCCGGGGACCGGATCGACCAGGATCTACTCGACCGGCTACTGGGTAGCATCGGACCCGACGGCCCCGAGCAGGCAGGCAGCACCACGGCGGTTGGAGCGCTGACCCGGTTGCGTGAGGAATGCCGGCTTGCCAAGGAACGGCTGTCCACCGAGACCACCACGACGCTGCGCGCCGACCTGCCGGGATACCGCTCCGATGTCCCGCTCACCCGCGGTGAGTTGGACGCCGTGATCGCCGAGCCACTCGCCGGATTCCTCGACGTCCTCGCGGACGCACTGGAACGCAATCGGGTTCCCGCGGTGAACCTGGCTGCGGTTGCCATCGTCGGTGGTGGGGCGGCGATCCCCGCGATCAGCCGGCGTCTATCCGATACTTTGCGGGTACCGGTGATCACGACACCGTTTCCCGGCACCGCCGCCGCGCTGGGCGCGGCGGCACTGGCCGCGCGGGGTCCGGTACCGGACGCGCCGACCGGCAGGGCGGCCAGCGCTCCAGATGCCCCGACTAACCTCGCTCAAGCAGCGTGGGCCGCCGGGGCGGCGGGACAGGCTGCCACCGAGTCGGCCTCGGACGGCTCGCCGTCGGCGACCTACCGGGCACTGGCCTGGTCACAGGACGATGACGCCGGCGGGGACCCGGTTCCCTACACCGGCGAGGACTACACAACCGCACCACCTGCCGGCCAGGCACCGATGACCGATGAAACGGCCGGCTATCAGGACACGATCACCGCGTCGGATCCGCTGCCCTGGTACCGGCGGCCTCCGTTGATTTTCGGCCTGGCCGCGGCGGTCGCGGCGGTGGCCGTCGGTGGCCTGGCGATCAGCTTGACCGCCGGTGAGAGCAGCCCCACCACAACCACCACCCGGATGACCAAGCCCGGCGAGGGGCCGGCCAATCCGGCTGTACCCCAGACGGTCACCGTCACCGGCGGCAACGGTCAGCCGACCGTCTCCACGATAACCCCGTCCACGACGGCGGCCCCGTCCACCACCGAGTCCACGCCCACCACGACCCCGGCGACTACCACAACGACCACAACGACCACCACGACAACGACCACGACGACACCGACAACAACGACACCGACAACAACAGCGCCGACCACCATAACGACGACGGCGCCTACCACGACTCAGGCCATCACTACCACCGCACCGCCGACCACCACCGCCGCGGTGACCACCACGGGCGCCGCGGTGACCACCACCGCGGCGCCACCGACCAACACCGCAGCGGAGGTAACCAGCGCCGCGGCAGCGACGACTGCCGAACCTGTCCCGAACGCCGCTGAGTCCGCAGGGTCCGCTGAACCCGCAGGGCCCGTCGTCACCACCCAGATGGCCATTCCCGAGTAACTGCTGCCGGAGATCCGGTCGGCGTCCTCCGGGTAGGGCGCGCGGCACCTCATCCGGCGTCCGTCGAAAACCGTTTTCCTACCTCACTCGCGCGGCGCGCACCCCGGATGCGAGTATTAGATATCGACCCACGCAAGTTACCCACCGGTAACATGCGTCAAGTTACCCACCGGTAACCTATCTGAAGAGGGAAGTCGTGGAAACTCAGACGCTTATCCGGCTGACCATCGGCCTCGCTATGACCGCCGTCGTCGCAGTGTTCGCGCTCAAGCGGATCCTGTACCTGACGAAGCTCATCAGCTCCGGTCAGCCGACCGCCGACGAGCGTGGCCGCAAGAACCACCTCGTTGAACGGATCGCCAACCAGGCCCGCGAGGTGTTCGGACAGACCCGTCTGCTGCGCTGGTCAATTCCCGGTATTGCGCACTTCTTCACGATGTGGGGCTTTTTCGTCCTGGCCACGGTGTACCTCGAGGCCTACGGGGTGCTGTTCGACCCCAAGTTCCATCTCCCGTTCGTGGGCAGGTGGGCCATCCTGGGATTCCTGCAGGATTTCTTCGCCGTCGCAGTGCTGCTCGGCGTCATCACCTTCGCCATCATCCGGCTGCGCTCAGAGCCCAAGGAATACGGCCGCTCGTCGCGGTTCTATGGTTCGCACACCGGTGGCGCCTGGCTGATCCTGGTCATGATCTTCAACGTCATCTGGACCTATGCGCTGTTCCGTGGCGCGGCGGTGGCCACCGGCAACCTGCCCTACGACAAAGCGGCATTCTTCTCCCATGCGATGGGCAGCCTGCTGAGCCCGTTGGGCGTGCACACGAACGAGATTATCGAGACGGTCGCCCTGCTGCTCCACATCGGCGTCATGCTGGTCTTCCTGCTCATCGTGCTGCACTCCAAGCACCTGCACATCGGGCTGGCACCGCTGAACGTCACCT
>CAZGPT010000171.1:0-6262 GCA_964527015.1 uncultured Mycobacterium sp.
TGTTTCGCACCACGACGGCGAGATCGCCGTTGACCCGCTGGATCAGCAGTCCGCGGTCGACGGCCTTGGGCGCCTGCTCGGGCACCGTCGAGAGCAGAACCGTTCTGGTCGAGCTGAGGGCGGCTGCCGCGCTGCATGGAACCGTGATCGTCAGATCGATTGGCACATAACCGATCAACGGGGCCGTGACGTTGCCCAGCACGCCGTCCTGCGGCCAGTTCAGTTCCGCGGTGGTTTGTTTGACCGGGAGGAACGGGGTCAAAATCGCGCAGGTTGCGCCCAGCAAGCCGGCGACGACGGCCACCAGGCGGGCGGTCCGGTAGTTCGCCCTCGTCGCAGCCACGGGGCTTGATGGTAATTGGCCTGCGGTCCACCGAAGGATCAGAACGGCGGCGGCATGTTCCGCTCGGCGATATGAGCATCGTTGTGGGCGCGCTCGAGTGCGATGCGTCGCTGTCGCTCGGCGGCGCGGGTTCGCCGGCGGACCGGCATCATCGCGCCCCGATGTTCGGCGTTGACCGGGCGGTTTGGCGTGGAGGGCAGCGGGCCGGTATCGATATTCCAACCTGGAAACAGCAGCCGACTACCCGGCTCGGTCGTGTAGGTCTGGCCGTTCGGCGAGGTCCACGTGATGGTGCCATCGGAGTCCTGCCGGTCAGACCAGCCGCCGTCACCCGCCCAGAACGTTTTCAGCAGGTGGTTCTTGCGGCACAGGCAGCGCAGATTCGACGGGTGGGTGGGCCCGAACGGCCACGGGATCGCGTGATCCACGTCGCAGCGGTCAGCGGACACATCGCAGTTCGGAAACCGGCAAGTCAGATCCCGCATCCGAACGAATTCCTGCAACGCGGTAGACGGTCGGTACCCCGGTTCGACTTGGTGTGCGGGCGGATCTAGGTGGCGCACGGCCGCGCCGTCCGCGATCAATTGAGCCAGCAGCGGGGTGGGAATCGCGGGACCTCCGGCAATCGCCGCCCTGCCGGCACAGTGCCGCGGCTGGGGTTCGGGTTCGGAATCCGGAGCCAGCGCCTCGGTGAGCGGGGTGTCGCGGGTGATCGGCCGACTCGCGTGTCGGGGCGCCTCGCCGGACATCAACGGATCCGGCTCCGCCGTGAGGGCGTCGGCATCGGCGAGCACGTGTATGACGACAGCCCCGGCCCGCGGATCCGGCCCGCGTTCCTTGCCTGCCGCAGGACACTGCGGGTTCCCGCACTGACAGGCGAGGTGGTCGGAACCGGCGCCCAGCGCGCCCAGGGCGTCCGCCCGTCGCTGGCCGACGGTGCGGGGGTCGTCGTCGCAGACCGCATGCGCCATTCGGGTGAGCCGTCGTTCCAGGACCGCGGCGTCGGCGCCGAGCAGTCGGCCCCACAGCGACGTCGTGCCGGTCTCCGGGTTGCGGCCGCCGAAGCTGACATCGCGGCCGCGCACACCGGCCCGGTTGCGCCGCAGCGCCCCGGGATCGTGTTGGTCGACGACGGCGTCGATGGCCTGGTCGAGTTTGTATTGCGACAGGGCGTTCCAGCGGCTTGCGTGCTCGGCGATCGTGGTGTCGATCGACGCCAGGGCAGCCGGATCGGTCACCAAATAGGTGCGCCACGCGATCGCGGTGACCACCCTGGCGCTGACGTTCCCGGCGGCGAAGCGGGCGGCCAACTCCGGTAGCCGCTCCCGCAGCCCCATCGCCTCATACATCTGTCCGGACGCCCGCCCGTGGCTGATTTCCAGTGCTGCGGAGACCTCTGCGGCCGCGGCATCCCACTCGTCGCAGGCCCAGTCGGCTCGTTCGACGGTGGCGCACCGCCGGTGCACCAACTCGGCGATCGCCTGCAGTCGGCGGGCGGCGGCTTGGGCCTCAATCCGTGCCCAGCCGGCGATCGCCGCTACCACCGCGGCATCCTGCTCCTGGGCCAGGCGAGCGGCTGGCGGGAGCCCTTTATCGAACATACATTCGATAATAGGCGGGCCCTCCGACACGTTGAATTCTGTCGCGTTGAATTTATTAGCGGCCGGTGCGCACTGCCAGCACGAACGGACCGATCGTCTGGACCGTGAAATGCGGCTCGGCGAACAGGCCGGCATCCAGGTCGACGGTATACCGACGCACGTTGGGCTGGTTCGGGTAGACGTCCTCGGCCAGGCGCAGGGTGTAGGTGTCGGCCGAACCGGCCGCGCCCCCTCGCCGCATCAGGAAAACCGTCGGCGCCTGCCAGGGCATCGCGTCGAGGGCTTCGGCGAACCCATCGGGGTCGGTCAGTTCGCCCCAGGATTCGATGGCCGCCGCGCGTTGGTCGAACTCTGCCAGCGGATTGGCGTAGTGCGATGTCAGGCCTTGGAAGCCGTAATACGGGTAGAAGGCCAGGAAGCTGTAGTCGGCGGTCATCACCACCGTTGCGTCCCGGGGCCGGCCGGTCGCCTCGAGGATGGCCTCGTCGATGCGGGAGTAGTACTTCTCCGCGCCGGGCGGGCGGCGGTCGCCGCGCTGGCCGTCGCCGTCGGTGTCGGTGTAGGCGACGGTGATATCAGGGCGCAGCACGTGCGGGATGTCCTGGCTGAAACCGATGGCGCCGATCAGGCCGATGACCATCCCCGCCGGGATGACCCGGCGGCCCCAGCGGGCGGCCGCCGAGCGGATGATCTCGATGAACCCGAAGACTCCCGCCGCCGCCAGCAACACGGCCAGGGTGGGCTGAAGCCGGAAGGACAGCAGGGTGGTGCCGGCCAGGGTGGTCAGCATCGACAGCACCGACCAGGCGTAGAGCGCCAGCACTCCGATACCGAGAGCACCAGCCCGCACTGAACTTCTTCCGCGCCAGGCCAGCCACAACGTGCCCAGCATGCACAGCGCCCCCAGCAGCGAGAACTGCAGCATCGGAAAGGTCAGCACCGCACCGTCGGCGGGCAGGTAGTGCTGGGCGCTGCCGGTGCCGTTGAGCGGGCCGCGCGCCGCCCGCAGCAGGAACGGCAGCCAGGTGATCGACGCGATGGCCACCGCGATGGCGGCGATCACTGCGAGGCGGAGCAGCGGGGTGATACTGCGCCGGGCGATGGCGGCCAGCCCGGCCATGATGGTCACCGTGAAGGCGGTGTAGGCCAGCAGAAGCGTGTAGAAAGTGGCGGCGAACCCGAGGAACACCCCCACCCCGACAACGGCCGCCCAGCCCGAATACCGCGCAGCCGATCCCCGGGTCTCTCCGCTCCTGCCGTCCGCGCCGCCGCCCCGCAGGCCCGACCACGCCAGCACCAGCACCGGCGGGATCAGCACGGCGATGATCGCGCTGTAGGGCTCCGCGGAACTGTAGGCCAGCGTGACCGCGGCGGTGGCGATGGTGACCGCCAGTGCGTACTCGAATCGGATCAGGGCCGCCCACAGCGACATGGCTACCGCCACGGCGATTGCGATCGAGGTGATCGCCCAGGGCTTGTACATCTCCCAGCCCGGTGTCCCGGTAAGCGCAGCGGCCCTCCCGCCAAGCCAGAACCAGCCGGGCGGATAGAACGGCGGTAGGCCCGCATAGGTCATATCGCGCAGTGCCGCGCTGTCGGTCAGCCGGGTGAGGTACTCGGTGCGGAACTGCTGGTCGACGGAGATGCCGAACAGATAGAGCTTGGTCGCCCCCAGCGGCATGCCCAGGGTGACGACGGTGAAGGCCGACAGGAACACCGATGCGCCGATCCGCGCCGCCCACCGCCGGATTTCCCGGCCGCTGCGCCACAGCCACCCCATGGCGATCAGTCCGAGCAGGCAGCAGACCTGGCCGACCGTCGTCAGTGCCTGTAGTTGGTTCGATGATGGGAATGCAGGCCATTCGACCCGTGCAATCGCCTCCAGCGCAAGGACGGAGACGACTGCCGCGATGACTGCCGCGACGACCGTCGCCAGGGCCATGTGGCCAACTGCCGACAGGCCGTTGCGCACCGACTGCACGCCGACCTCAGATCGGCAGTTTGCGGAAGATGGGCCGCGGGATGTGCCGCAGCACCATCATGACGTAGCGGAAAGTTCCTGGTGCCCAAACCAATTCCTTGCCCTTGGCTGAGGCGGTGACGGCGAGGTCGGCAACGTACTCCTTGTCGACGGTGAGCGGGGCCTCCTTGACATGTGCGCTCATCCTGGTGCGCACCTGGCCCGGCCGGATCACCAGGACGTTGACACCGAAGGGGCGCAACGCCTCCCCGAGGCCGAGATAGAAGCCGTCCAGCCCGGCTTTGGTGGACCCGTAGACGAAGTTCGACCTTCGCACTCGCTCGCCGGCGGCCGAGCTCATCGCGATGATCCGTCCGAAGCCTTGGCGGCGCATCTGCTCCCCGAGTAGGACACCCACCGAAACGGCTGCGGTGTAGTTGATCTCGGCGATCTGGACGGCTTTGCGCTGGTCTTGCCAGAGTTCCTCGGCATCGCCGAGCAGTCCGAATGCCACGATCGCGACATCGACATCGCCGCCCTCGAAACATTTCTCGATCACCGCCGGGTGGCTCGCGGAGTCCACGGCATCGAAGTCCACCACCTCAACGGATATTGCCCCGGCGCTGTTCATCTGGGCGACAGCCTCGTCGCGGCCGGGGTCGTCGGGAAGTGCGGCGAGAATGACGCGCGCCGGTTCATCCCGCAGGTAGCGTGCGCAGATCGCCAATCCGATCTCGGACGTGCCGCCGAGCAGCAGAATCCGCTGGGGGTTCCCCATCGCGTCGAGCACCATCTAGAGCAACTCCAAACGTCGGGCCATATCCGAGGCGAAAACCGCATGTGGATCGACTCTGCGGCGCACCGCGATCCACTCGTCGATGCGCGGATACATGGCGTGGAAGGTCTCTGCGCTGGTGCGCGAGTCCTTGGCGGTGTAAAGCCGGCCACCGAACTTCAGCACCCGGTCGTCCAGTTTCTTCACGAAGTCGTTCAGTCCGGACTTGATCGGAAAGTCCACACAGACATTCCAACCCGGGATGGGGAAGCTCAGCGGTGCAGAGTTGCCCGGCCCGAACAGTTTGAACACGTTGAGAAAGGAGTGGTGGCCCGAGGCCTGGATATCGACGATGATCGCCTTGAACTCGTCGACCGCTTCGGTCGGAACCACGAACTGGTACTGGAGGAACCCTGCCGGGCCGTAGGCACGATTCCACTCTCCGAACATATCCAGCGGGTGGTAGAACTGGGTCAGGTTCTGCACCTTGCCGCGGTAGGTGCCCGACTTTCGGTACCAGAGTTCGCCGATCGGGCCGAAGGTGTACTTGTTCGCCAGCCCGTTCGGAAAGATATCGGGAAAGGTAAGCAGTTGCGGTGCATCGAATTTCAGCGGATCACGCTGCAGCTTTTCGGGTAGTTGGTCGAGCGTTGCCAGCGAACCGCGTGAGATCGCCGCCCGGCCGAGTCTCGGTGGTGCACTGATGGCGTCGAACCACGCGCTGGAGTAGGTGTAGTTGGCCTCGCTGCCGTCGCTGTGAAAAGCGACGGTCTCATCGAGGCTCGCGGTCACGTCGCCGTCGGCGATGAAGTAAGCCGTCTCGGTCGGGGTCATTTCGATGATGGCCCGCAGGATGATCCCGGTGAGCCCGTTGCCGCCGACGGTGGCCCAGAACAGTTCGGCGCCCTCGCCGTCGGGGGTGACGGTGTGTATCTGGCCGTCGGCGGTCAGCAGGTCCATCGACCGGACGTGATTGCCGAAGCTGCCGGCGCTGTGATGGTTCTTGCCGTGGATGTCGCAGGCGATGGCTCCACCGATGGTGACCTGTCGGGTGCCCGGAAGCACCGGCACCCACAGCCCGCACGGCAGGGCGGCCCTCATCAACTGATTCAGGCTGACCCCGCCGTCCACGTCGACCATCCGGGTCGCGGCGTCGATGGAGTGAATCCGGCGTAGTGCGGTCATATCGATGACAAGTCCGCCCCCGTTCTGGGCGTTGTCACCGTAGGAGCGACCGAGTCCGCGGGCGATCACGCCGCGGTGCCGTCCATCGGCCGCCCGCTCGGCGGCGCGGGCGACGGCCTCGACGATCTGCCCGGGATCGGGGGTCGAGAGGACTTCGGCGACACTGGGCGCGGTGCGGCCCCAGCCGGTCAGCCGCTGTGGGGTGGTCGTTCCGGACATCGTGATGAGGGTACCGTCACCGACCCCGATGAGCGGGTTCCGTATCTCCGGGTCGCTACGCTCCTGCCCGCTGGGGCTATTCCCGGGTCGCTACGCTCCTGCCCGCTGGGGCTATTCCCGGGTCGCTACGCTCCTGCCCGCCGGGGCTATTCCCGGGTCGCTACGCTCCTGCCCGCCGG
>CAZGPT010000172.1:0-6116 GCA_964527015.1 uncultured Mycobacterium sp.
ATCTGCCACTGTTTTATGTCGCGTTCTGATGTGCCATGGTTTCGTCATGCGTCCTCCGGCCCTCCCGGCACCGGGACCGCTCGCTCCGCTCTTCGGGGGTGTGTATGCGGCCGCCTACGGTGTGGGTGGTCAGCAGTTGGTGGCCCAACTCGTCCGCCGCCTCGGCCCGGTGGTGGCGCTGCCGGTCCTGGGGTTCGGGCCCGTCGTCGCGGTTGCTGATCCCGTTCTGGCCAGACAGGTTTTCGCGGCCAAACCCGACGTGCTGCTCGGCGGCGAAGGGGTGGGTCCGGCCGGGGCCATCTACGGGTCGCGGTCGATGTTTGTCCAGGAAGAGCCCGAGCACCTGCGCCGGCGACGGCTACTGACGCCTCCGCTGCACGGTGCCGCGCTGGCCGGGTACGTGCCCGTGATCGAGGAGGCGACCCGCGCCGCGATGGCCCGATGGCCGGTCGGGCGGCCGATGCGGATGCTGGAGGCGGCCCGCGAACTGACCCTGGACGTGATTGTGCGGATCATGTTCGGGGTGGGTGAACCTGGCGAGGTTCGCCGGCTGGGGAGGCCGTTCGACGAGTTGCTGGTGCTGGCGATCTCGGAGGAGACGCCGGTGCGCTACGCCGCGCGGCGGCTGGGCGCGTTGCGGATGTGGGGCCGGCTGGGATCGATCAACCGCCGTATCGACGCGGAGATCCTGCCGCTGATCGCGGCCCGTCGCGCGCATCGGAGCCGCGATGCGGGGATTCTGGGGATGCTCGTCGATGCGCGCGGCGAAGATGGGGAAAGTCTGTCCGACAGCGAGATTCGCGATGACCTCGTCACCTTGGTGTTGGCCGGGCACGAGACCACCGCCACCACGCTGGCCTGGGCGATGGACCTGCTACTGCACCATCCGGACGCGCTGAAAAGGGTTCGGGCCGAGGCGCATTCCGGTTCGAGTGACTACACCGAGGCGGTGATCAACGAAACCCTGCGGCTGTGGCCGCCGGCCCCGATCACCGGCCGAATGACAGCCGGCCGCTACCAACTCGGTGACTATGTCCTGGACGCGGGTACCCGGATCGTGTTGTTACTCGACGCGGTCAACCGTGATCCGGGGACCTATCCCGATCCGGACGCGTTCCGCCCGGAGAGGTTCGGCGCGGCCAAGCCGCCGCCCTACGCGTGGATACCATTCGGTGGCGGGGTCAAACGCTGTATCGGTGCGGCTTTCGCGATGACGGAACTGATCACCGTCCTGCACACGGTGCTGCGCGAGGGGGAACTGGAACCAGCCGACCGCCGTCCGGAGAGTCCGCCCCGCCACGCGGCCCCGGTGCTGGTGCCACGGAATGGCACACAGGTGTTGTTTCGGTTGGCCGAATCGCAGCGGCAGGCCGGGGCCACCGGGCACTGACGCCGCCGCCGACGCTGTCATGTCCGCGGTGCCCCCACCCGCAGCCAGCCGGTGGTGTGCCGGTAAAAAGTCGACCGTTTCACCTCCCGTGTTCCGGCGGCGCCGTCCCGGAGCACCCGGGCGCCGGTGGTGCCCAGCTGTGCCGCCCGCCCGCTCACCCAGCGTCGCCGGCGCCCGCCGAGGACAGTGGCCCGCAGTCCCGGCAGGACATGGGTCGGCTCGACCCGAACCCCGGCGACACCACCGTCGAACAGCACCGTGTCATCGACCACAGCCTCGCCCCGCAGTCGGTCCGAGCCCGCCGGTGGCAGCCACAGCGCCGTGCCGACCAGTGCCGTCCCGGTGTCGTCGCGGATCAACGGAACTCGCCGGGCGGTTCCGGTCACAGCCCTGCGGGAGCACCACCGGCCCCGCAGGTGAGCCACCTCGACGTCGAGCAGCTCCGACCTCAGCAGGCGGGTCAGGACCGCGGCCAGGTCGACGTCATTACCGGCCACCACCACCCGCCGCGCGATGCGGACGGCCTCGTCGATCGCGGTCGCATCGTCGGCCTCGCGGCAGGGCAGCCCCGCCAGTGCCCGGGGCAACCGGTGGTTCCGGAAACGCAAGACGATAATCCCCGTCGGCTGCATCGACACTCCCTCCGTCCCCGGTTATGCGGATCGCCCAGCGGTGCTCCGATAAGGTAGGTCTCCGGCTGGACACAGTAGGCCAGGAGCGGAACGGGGTCAGGCCATGCCGGCAATCGTCCTCATCGGCGCCCAGTGGGGCGACGAGGGCAAGGGGAAAGCCACCGACCTGCTCGGTGGTCGAGTGCAGTGGGTGGTGCGCTACCAGGGCGGTAACAACGCCGGGCACACCGTGGTCCTGCCGAACGGGGAGAACTTCGCGCTGCACCTCATCCCATCGGGCATTCTCACGCCCGGGGTCACCAATGTGATCGGCAACGGCGTCGTCGTCGATCCCGGGGTGCTGCTGACCGAGCTGCATGGTCTCGATGAACGCGGCGTCGACACCTCCGGGCTGCTGATCTCCGCGGACGCCCATCTGCTGATGCCCTACCACGTCGCCATCGACAAGGTCACCGAACGTTATCTGGGCAATAAGAAGATCGGCACCACCGGTCGCGGTATCGGCCCGTGCTATCAGGACAAGATCGCCCGGATCGGCATCCGGGTCGCCGATGTTCTCGACCCCGATTTGCTGGCCGCCAAGATCGGTGCGTCGCTGGAGTTCAAGAACCAGGTGCTGATCAAGATCTACAACCGCAAGGCGTTGGACGCGCATGAGGTCACCGATGCGCTGCTGGCCCAGGCGGAGGGTTTCGCGCACCGAATCGCCGACACCCGGCTGCTGCTGGGCAGCGCACTCGAGTCCGGCGAGACCGTCCTGCTCGAAGGTTCCCAGGGCACCCTGCTCGATGTCGATCACGGCACCTACCCCTACGTCACTTCGTCGAACCCGACCGCGGGCGGCGCGGCGGTCGGCTCGGGTATCGGGCCCACCCGCATCACCACGGTGCTCGGAATCCTGAAGGCCTACACGACCCGGGTGGGCTCGGGGCCGTTCCCCACGGAGTTGTTCGACGAGCACGGCCAATATCTGGCCAAGACGGGCGGGGAAGTCGGCGTGACCACCGGTCGGGGGCGGCGCTGCGGCTGGTTCGACGCCGTCATCGCCCGCTATGCCACCCGGGTCAACGGCATCACCGATTACTTCCTGACCAAACTCGACGTGTTGTCCAGCCTGGAGACCGTTCCGGTGTGCGTCGGCTACACGGTGGACGGTAAGCGCACCGACCACATGCCGATGACTCAGAGTGATATCGCCCGCGCCGTGCCGGTGTACGAGGAACTGCCCGGCTGGTGGGAGGACATCTCCTCAGCGCGCGAATTCGGTGACTTGCCGGCCAACGCCCGCGATTATGTGCTGCGGCTGGAAGAGCTTGCCGGAGCGCCGGTTTCGTGTATCGGTGTCGGTCCGGGGCGGGACCAGACGATTGTCCGCCGGGACGTGCTGGCGCCCCGGTGACAGACGGTCGCGATCCGCACGAAGTCGACCCGGACTATGACCGCAAGGGTGGGTTTCCCCGGCTGAGCCCGGTCGAAGAACCGCCGGGCTTCGGACGGTTCGTGACGGCCATGCGTCGCGCACAGGATCTGGCCGTGTCCACCGAGATGGCGGACTGGAATGCCGCCGCCGAGCGGGTCGAGGAACTGGCGGGATTCCTGGCACCGCATCAGGTGCCCGGTGGTGTCGGTCCAGCCGGACGTGTCGCGACGCTGCCCGGTGCGGGCAGTCTGCTGATGCCGCCGTGGGAGATCCGCCGCTTCGACGCCGAGGAGGTCGAAGCCGACGTCCGATTCAGTCGCTATCACGTCGGCGGCAACAACGCGGTGCACGGGGGAGTCGTGGCGATGATGTTCGACGTGATGTGCGGCATGCTCCTGCACGCCCTCGGCCGGCCGATCAGCCGCACCGCTTTCCTGCACGTTGATTACCGCAACATCACTCCGATCGACGTGCCGCTGACGCTGCGCGGACGGGCTCCGAAAGTGGAGGGCCGCAAGACCTTCGTCAATGCCGAACTCATCGCCCCGGACGGGACGCTGCTCGCCGAGGCCAACGGGTTGATGGTGCGCCTGCTGCCCGGCCAACCGTGAGGTCTGCAAACATGGTGAGATGGCCGTCAACCTCCCGCCTTCCCTGCACCGTCTGACCACTCCACGCGCCGCCGCTTTCGCCGGCGTGCTCTTCGCGGTGGTGTTCGCGACTGCGATGATTCTGATTCGGACCGCGCTGCCGGAGGGCGCCGAGCCCGGCTCGCAGTGGCTGGAGTCAGGCGGCCCCAGGATCCGGGTGGCCTCGGAGTTGATGCCGTTCGCCGGCATCTGCTTCCTGTGGTTCATCGGGGTGGTCCGGGCCAACTTCGGTAAGTACGAGGACCGGTTCTTCGCCACGGTGTTCCTCGGCAGTGGGCTGCTCTTTCTGGCGATGATATTTGCCTCGTCCGCGGTGGGTGCGTCGCTGGCGGCCGCCCACGATGCGCTGCAGGTGCCGCTCTCCGGTTCCGACACCGGTGTATTCGGCCAGATGTTGCTACTGAAGCTGTCCAAGACCTACGCGGTGCGCATGGCGGCGGTCTTCATGATGTCGCTTGCCGTCATTTGGTGGCGCACCGGTCTGATGCCGCGCTGGCTGGCGATCATGAGCTACCTGCTGGCTCTGGCGCTGATCATCGGTGGCGACACCAGCATGTGGCTGACCCTGGTGTTTCCGGCCTGGGTGCTGACCGTCAGCGTGCTTTTCCTGGTCCGGGCCGGAATGTTCGAAAGTCATCGTCAGGGCTGACCGCGTGCGGGAGGTTGTTCGATGTTCTTTCGATGCTCTCGCTATCCCGGGTCTGGAAGGCGGGCCACCAGATCCGCGGACCGATCAAGGTGAACAGTGCCGGGATCACCACCGTGCGCACAACGAAGGTGTCCAGCAGGATGCCGAGGCCGACGATGATGCCGAGCTGGGTCAGGGCGATGAGCGGCAGCACACCGAGCACGGCGAACACCGCGGCCAGCACGATACCGGCGCTGGTGATGACCGCGCCGGTCGCCGATACCGCCCGTACGATGCCGTCCCGGGTGCCGTAGCAGGGGGTTTCTTCGCGCGCTCGGGTGACCAGGAAGATGGTGTAGTCGACCCCCAGCGCCACCAGGAACAAGAACGCGAATAGCGGTGTGGTGTTGTCCAGTGCCGGAAAACCGAGCAGGTGGACGCTGATCCAGCCACCCATCCCCAGGGCGGCCAGGGTGGACAGCGCGGTCGTGGCGACCAGCACCATTGGCGCCAGTGCCGCGCGCAACAGCACGTAGAGCACGGCCAGCACGATCACCAGGATCGCCGGGATCACCACCCACTGGTCGTGCACGGCGGTCGTCCGGGCATCGAGGGCCTGGGCGTCGGCGCCGCCCACCAGCGCCGCGCGATCCGCCTTGTGTACCGAGTTCCGCAGGGCTGCAATGGTATCGGCGGCCGCATCGGAAGCCGGTGCGGCATCGATGACGACCTGCCACTGGGTCAGCCCGGTGGTGGAGAGACCGGCGGGCCTCACCGACACCACACCGGGGGTCTGCTGGATGGCGGCGCTGACCGTCGGCGCGGACCCGGTGGGAGCTATCACTCGGGTCGGGTCGGCCACCCCACCCGGATAGTGTGCGGCCAGGGTTTCGAATCCGTCGACCGAATCGGCGTTCACCCGGAATTGGTCGATCAGGGACAGCCCGACCGGCGTGCCGATCAGACCGGTGGCCAGGGCGCTCAGGGTCAGCGTCGAAGCCACCGCCACCCGTCCCGCGTGGGCGGCCACCCAGTCTGCTACCCGATGCCAGGGGCCGGTGGTGGTGATCTCCTGCCCGCCGGGTTCGGGAATGAAGGGCCAGAACAACTTTCGCCCGAAAAGTGCCAGCAGTGGTGGCAGTGCGCACAGCACGAACACCGCGGCTACCAGCAGGCCGGCGGCGGCCTGTACCCCCAGACTGCGGGTGGTCGGCGAGTCGGCCAGTAGCAGGGTGAGCAGTGCCAGCACCACGGTGGCATTGCTCGCCGCGATCGCCGGCCCGGAGAATCGCACGGCGGTGCGCAGTGCCTCGCGGTGATCGGGCGTCCGGCGCAACTCCTCGCGGTAGCGGGAGATCAGCAGCAGCGCGTAGTTGGTGCCGGCGCCGAACACCAG
>CAZGPT010000173.1:0-6088 GCA_964527015.1 uncultured Mycobacterium sp.
GCCAAGGCCAACAACATCCCCAATGCGGACCACATCGAGATCGGGCAGGTCATCACGATTCCTTGACTCGTGCCCCTGAACTGGGGATTAAGGGAGAGTCGCGGGAATATTCGGGATTCGCGATAAAGAGTCGGTAACAATTCGCCGACCAGGCCGATACACAATCGACACGCCGTTGCGATCCTTACCGGGTCGCCGACCGATTGAGGTGTATGGTGCCCCGTTTCCTGCGATCCGTTGTTCTCGCCGTGGCGGCCGTGGCCGCGCTGACCACTCTGGCTCCGGCCGCCACGGCAGACTCGGGAGTCACGGTGTTTCCCGGTATGGAGATCCGGCAGGGCTCCACCGTCTGCACCCTGGGCTTCGTCGACCCGGTTGCGCGGATCGCGTTCTCCGCCGGGCACTGCCGGGGCAGCGGAACGGTCACCGACCGTGCCGGTCGCTTCATCGGAGTGGTGGCCAACTCCCGGGACAACACCCCGAACGGCACCGTGGTGCGCACCGATCAGGTCATCGCCGACTACGAGACCATCGCCCTCGCCGACGGTGTCGCGGCGAGCACCGTTCTCCCCGGTGGCCGCAGATTGGTGGTCGACCCGGACGCCCGGCTCGCGCCCGGCCAGCCGATCTGCCACTTCGGCGCTATCACCTCGGAGACCTGCGGGACGGTGGAGCGGATCAACAACGGTTGGTTCACCATGCACAATGGCGTTATCAGCCGCCGTGGCGACTCCGGCGGCCCCGTCTACACCCTGGCAGGCAACGATACCGCGGTCATCGCCGGGTTGTTCAACAGCACCTGGGGCGACCTGCCTGCGGCGGTGTCCTGGGAGGCCACCGGCCAGCAGGTGTTGCAGGACAATATCGGGGTGGGCGCGGTCGTCAACGTCGCGGCGACCGGCGCCGGATCGCCGGCAAACTAGAACACGTTCTAGCCAGCGGGCCGGTCCGGCGATATCCTCATCGAAATGAGCGGACTGGACCTACCCGCAACACTCGACGTCGACGCGCTCACCGGTTCGTCCGACGAGTTCGACGTCGTGATCATCGGGTTCGGAATCGGTGGTGGCTGCGCCGCGGTGACGGCCGCGGCCGACGGTGCCCGGGTGCTGGTGCTGGAACGTGCCGCGGTCGCCGGCGGGACGACCGCGATGGCCGGCGGCCACTTCTACCTCGGCGGCGGGACGGCGGTCCAGCAGGCGACCGGCCACCAGGACAGTGCCGATGAGATGTACAAATACCTCGTCGCGATGTCGCGTGAACCCGAACACGACAAGATTCGCACCTACTGCGACGGCAGCGTCGAGCACTTCGACTGGCTCGAGGACCTCGGGGTGCATTTCGAGCGCAGCTACTATCCGCACAAGGCGGTGATCCAGCCCAATACCGAGGGTCTGATGTACACCGGCAACGAAAAGGTCTGGCCGTACAAGGATTTGGCGGTCCCGGCGCCGCGCGGGCATAAGGTTCCGGTGCCGGGGGATACCCAGGGCGCGGCGATGGTCATCGACCTGCTGCTCAAACGCGCCGCCGAACTCGACGTGCAGATCCGCTACGAGACCGGTGCGACCAACCTGGTCATCGACGACGGTGCGGTGGCCGGCGTGGGCTGGAAGAGATTCGGCGAAAGCGGTGTGATCCGTTGTCCGGCGGTGGTGATCGCCGCCGGTGGTTTCGTGATGAATGCGGATATGGTCGCCGCCCACACTCCGAAGCTCGCCGAGAAACCGTTCGTGCTCGGCAATAGCTACGATGACGGTCTGGGCATCCGGCTGGGTATATCGGCCGGTGCGGCGACCAGGCATATGGATCAGGCCTTCATCACCGCCCCCGCTTATCCGCCGGCCATTCTGCTCACCGGGGTCATCGTCAACAATCGCGGGGAGCGCTTCGTTGCCGAGGACTCCTACCATTCGCGCACTTCGGGTTTCGTCATGGACCAACCGGACAGCGCGGCGTTCCTGATCGTCGACGAGGCTCATCTGCAGCGCCCTGAGTTCCCGTTGATCAAGTTCATCGACGGGTGGGAGACGGTCGAGCAGATGGAGTCGGCGCTGGGGATTCCGGCCGGAAAGCTGGTGGCCACCCTGGACCGGTACAACGCCCACGCAGCCCGGGGCGAGGATCCTGACTTTCACAAACAGCCGGAGTTCCTGGCGGCCCAGGACACCGGACCGTGGGCCGCGTTCGATCTGTCGCTGGGTAAGGCGATGTACTCCGGTTTCACCGTCGGGGGGCTGGCCACCGATGTCGACGGCCGGGTGCTCAGCGGTGACGGCGCGGCGATCCCCGGGTTGTACGCGGCCGGGGCGTGCGCGTCCAACCTGGCGCAGGACGGTAAGGGGTACTCCAGCGGGACGCAGCTGGGGTCGGGATCGTTCTTCGGCCGCCGCGCGGGAGTGCACGCGGCAGCGACCGCGAAAGTCGGCTGAGCCGGCAGAATCAGACGGGCATCTGATCGCCGTCCTCGACGCGGCCGAGTCGCCAGGCGCCGTCGCCGAGCAGTTCCAGGTGCCGCTCGTGGTGGCGGTCCACGGTCGCCCGATGGCTCACGCTCACCAGGATGGTGTCGGGCAACTCGGCGCGCAGCAGGTCATAGACCATGCATTCCAGACCCTCGTCGAGTGCCGAGGTGGCTTCGTCGAGCAGCGCCACCTTCGGCTTGGTGAGCAGGATCCGGGCGAACGCCACCCGCTGTTGTTCCCCGGGTGAGAGCACCTTGGCCCAGTCCTCCTCTTCGTTGAGCCGGTTAGTCAGATGCGACAGTGCGACTTGGGTCAGCACCGACTGTAGGTAGCGGTCGGGGATCTCCCCGGAGGGCGCCGGATAGGACAGCACAGTGCGCAGGTCGCCCAGCGGGACATAGGGCAGCTGGGATAGGAACATCGTCTGGTGCCCCTCGACGGGCCTGCGCACGGTTCCGGTGGTGTAGGGCCACATCTGAGCCAGACTTCGCAACAGCGTGGTCTTACCGGAGCCGGAGCGCCCGGTAATCACCATGGTTTCACCCGGTTCCAGCCGCATATCGAGCGGATCCAGCAGTTGGCTGCCGCCGGGTGTGCGGACCTCGACTCGCCGAAGTTCCAGCGAGCCATCGTGGCTGGGGACGGTATCCAGGCTTGGCATTTCGCGGGCCAGTCGGTTGCCTTCGACCAGCCCGTAGAGACGGATGATGGCGGCGCGGTAGCCGGCGAATTGATCATAGGCGTTGCGGAAGAACGACAGCGAGTCGCTGATATTGGAGAAGGCGCTGGCGGATTGGGTTACATCGCCGAAATCCATCTTCCCGCTGAAGAGATTCGGGGCCTGCACGATCAACGGCAACGGGTTGATGATCTGGCTCATGGCCAGGTTCCATCCGGTGAACTCCAGTGTCCGGCGGACGTAGCCGCGGTAGTTGGTGATGATGTTGTCGAACCTGGTGCGCAGCAATCCGCGCTCGGTGGCCTCACCACGGTAGAAGCTGACCGCCTCGGCGGCGTCGCGGAGGCGCACCAGCGAGTAGCGGAACGCGGCGTTGGTCAGTTCGTTGCGGAAGCTGAACCGGATCAGTGGCCGGCCGATCCAGAACGCCACCACGGTGGCGAAGAAAACGTAGACGAAGGCCACCCAGAACAACGCCTTGGGCAGGGTGAGGCCGAAGATCGTCACATCGAATGACAGCCTCCACAGGATCGGGATGAAGGCCACCACGTTGGCAACCGACGAGATGGCCCCGAACAGCAGCGTCGACCCGGTCCCCACTGTTGGCGAGTTCGGTGTGCCGCCGGTCCCGGTGGTGAAGACATCGACGTCGAGTTGGATGCGCTGGTCCGGGTTGTCGGTGTTGAAATCGGTGAACCGGGACCGGTAGTAGGCGCGGTCGGACAGCCAGTCCCCGGTCAGCCGGTCAGTTAGCCAGGTGCGCCAGCGAATGATGAACCGCTGGGTCAGGTAGATGTCGAGCATCACCTGGGTGATGTAGATGGTCGCCAGAATGCCGAAGATGATCAGGGAGAACCAAAAGCCCCGGATGGCGTCGGCGCGTATCGCGTCCTCATTGGAACTGGTGGCCTCGAAGGCGACCTGCAGCGCGTTGTAGAGATCGTTGCTGAAGTAGCTCAGCAACACGTTGATCCGGACTGAGATCATCACCGAAAACAACAGTGCGCCGAGCCAGATCCAGAGTTTGACCGCGGAACGGCCGGTGAAGTAGTCGCCGGTGATACGCCAGTACTGACGGCCCCAGAGCGTGAAGCGGACCAGCAGGAAAAGCACGACGAGTGTCACCACCGCGGCGATGCTCCAGGCCTTCAGAATCCACAGCAGCGACGGGACCAGTGCGTGGCCCCAGTCCATAGACGGTTCGTATGGCTCCAACGCGCTCTCCTCCGTGCGGCGGACGTCCTCGGCGAAAGCTACCGCAGCACGAGGGTGCGAGCATCAACACCGTGCTGGCAGCCCGCCTGAACCGGGTTCGGGCTTGCCGCCGGTACGGTTGGGGCCGTGGCTAAGACTGGGGCTAAGGCTGGGGCTAAGACCGGGGCTAAGAGCGGGGCGAAGACTGGAGCGGAGGCTGGGGCGAAGACTAAGAGGGGTCCCGGCACCCCCGCTCCCGGACAGGGCCGCCTCAGTCGGGGATTCTGGCGAATGCTCGGTGCGACCACCGACAAGGTGGAGGCCCAGTCGATGGCCGAGGTGGACGCCGCGGCCGCGTTCGACGAGAAGGCAATCGGCCTCGATGGTGAGCAACTGGCCAAGGCGGCGCAACTGCTCGAACTCGGCGATCTGGCTGAAGCGGCCGATATTCCGCAGTTCCTCGCCATCGCCCGCGAAGCCGCCGAACGCAGCACCGGGCTTCGCCCGTTCGACGTGCAGTTGCTGGGGGCGCTGCGGATGCTGGCCGGCGATGTCATCGAGATGGCCACCGGCGAGGGCAAGACGCTGTCCGGCGCTATCGCCGCGGCCGGCTACGCGCTGGCCGGGCGCAATGTTCACGTGGTGACCATCAACGACTACCTGGCCCGACGTGACGCCGAGTGGATGGGTCCGCTGATCGAGGCGATGGGACTCACGATCGGGTGGATAACGTCAGAATCCACCCGCGAGGAACGCAAGGCCGCATATCAGTGCTCGGTGACGTATGCGTCGGTCAACGAGATCGGGTTCGATGTGCTGCGCGATCAGCTGGTCACCGATGTGGCCGACCTCGTGTCACCCAATCCCGATGTGGCGCTGATCGACGAGGCCGACTCGGTACTGGTCGATGAGGCGCTGGTTCCACTGGTTCTCGCCGGCACCACCCATCGGGAGACGCCCAAATTGGAGATCGTGCAACTGGTCGGCGATCTCACTCCCGGGGAGGACTACGCCACCGACGCCGACAGTCGCAACGTTCACCTCACCGAGGCCGGCGCGCGGCGACTGGAGAAGGCCCTCGGCGGGATCGACCTGTACTCGGAGGAACATGTCGGCACCACCCTCACCGAGGTCAACGTCGCTCTGCACGCGCACGTGCTGTTACAGCGGGATGTGCATTACATCGTCCGGGACGGCGCGGTCCAGTTGATCAACGCCTCCCGCGGGCGGATCGCCTCGTTGCAGCGATGGCCCGACGGCCTGCAGGCAGCCGTCGAGGTCAAGGAGGGGATCGAGACCACCGAAACCGGCGAGGTGCTCGACACCATCACGGTGCAGGCCCTGATCAATCGCTATCCCACTGTTTGCGGGATGACCGGTACCGCGCTGGCGGCCGGTGAACAGTTGCGCCAGTTCTACAAACTGGGCGTCTCGCCGATCCCGCCCAACACGCCGAATGTGCGGGACGACGAGCCCGACCGGGTGTACGTCACCGTTGCGGCCAAGAACGACGGCATCATCGACCACATCACCGAGGCGCACGCCACGGGTCAGCCCATTCTGGTGGGCACCCAGGATGTCGCGGAGTCCGAGGATCTGCACAGGCGACTGCTGCGACGAGGGGTACCGGCGGTGGTGCTCAACGCCAAGAACGACGAGGAGGAGGCCCGGGTGATCGCCGAGGCCGGCAAGCTGGGCGCGGTCACGGTGTCGACCCAGATGGCCGGCCGCGGCACCGATATCCGGCTCG
>CAZGPT010000174.1:0-6077 GCA_964527015.1 uncultured Mycobacterium sp.
CCTACCTGCCGCTGAAGGTCAACCAGGCCGGCGTCATCCCGGTCATCTTCGCCTCATCTCTGATCTACATCCCGCAGTTGGTCACTCAGCTGATTCAGAGCGGACGCAGCACCCCGGAGAACACCTGGTGGGACCGATTCGTCGCCGACCACCTCACCAACCCGGCCGACATCGGCTACGTCACGTTCTACTTCGGCCTGATCATCTTCTTTACGTACTTCTACGTGTCGATCACCTTCAACCCCGAAGAGCGCGCCGACGAGATGAAGAAGTTCGGCGGCTTCATCCCCGGTATCCGGCCGGGCCGGCCCACCTCCGAGTATCTGAGCTACGTGCTGAACCGGATCACCCTTCCGGGCTCGATTTACCTCGGTGTGATCGCCGTTCTGCCTAACCTGTTCCTGCAGGCCGGCAACAGCGGCGGCGTGCAGAACCTGCCGTTCGGCGGCACCGCGGTGCTGATCATGATCGGCGTCGGTCTGGACACCGTGAAGCAGATCGAGAGCCAGCTGATGCAGCGCAACTACGAAGGGTTCCTGAAGTGAGGATCGTCCTGCTGGGCCCGCCGGGAGCGGGTAAGGGCACGCAGGCGGTGAAACTGGCCTCGGAACTGAGTGTCCCGCAGATCTCCACCGGCGACCTGTTCCGCCACAACATCAGCCATGCGACCACGCTCGGTGTGGAGGCCAAGAAGTACCTCGACGCCGGTGACCTGGTCCCGTCCAGCCTGACCAACGCGCTGGTCGACGACCGGCTCGACGAGGACGACGCGGCCGGCGGGTTCATCCTCGACGGCTTCCCCCGCACCGTCGAACAGGCCGAGGCCCTGCACGATATGCTGCAGCGCCGCGGCCTCAAGCTGGACGCCGTACTGGAGTTTCGGGTTCCCGAGGATGAGCTGGTTGACCGTCTCAAGGGCCGCGGCCGCGCCGATGACACCGAGGACGTGATCCGCAACCGGATGCAGGTCTACCGCGACGAGACCGCGCCGCTGCTGGAACACTACGGTGGCGCCGAATTGAAGACGGTGGATGCGGTCGGCAGCCTCGACGAGGTTTTCGCCCGGGCGTTGCAGGCGCTCGGTCGCTGACCCCTGGGTGCTGTGATGGTGTCGCTGCCCGGGCTGCGTGGCCGTAAGACGGTGGCAGCTCGCACACCCGGTGAGGTCGACGCGATGGCCGCCGCCGGTTCCGTGGTGGCCGAGGCGCTGCGGGCGGTTCGGCGGGCCGCCGTCCCGGGGGTTTCCACCAAAGACCTCGACGATATCGCCGAGGCGGTCATCCGCGCGGCCGGCGGGGTGCCGTCGTTTCTGGGCTATCACGGATTTCCGGGGAGTATCTGCTCCTCGGTGAACGACCGCGTGGTGCACGGAATCCCGTCCGCCGAGGAGGCCCTGGCCTACGGCGATCTGGTGTCCATCGACTGCGGCGCGATCATCGACGGCTGGCATGGTGATGCCGCCGTCACCTTCGGGGTGGGCGCGTTGATCCCGGCGGACGAGGCGCTGTCGGCGGCCACCCGGTCGGCGCTGGAAGCCGGTATCGCGGCGATGGTGCCCGGAAACCGCCTCACCGATATCTCGCACGCGATCGAGCGCGGTACCCGCGCCGCCGAGGCTGCCCACGAGCGTCGGTACGGGATCGTGGAAGGCTATGGAGGTCACGCCATCGGCCGCAGCATGCATATGGACCCGTTCCTGCCCAACGAGGGTGAACCCGGCCGCGGGCCGTGGCTGGTGGCCGGTTCGGTGCTGGCCATCGAGCCGATGCTCACCCTGGGCACCACCCGGACCCGGATTCTCGAGGACGAGTGGACTGTGGTCACCACCGACGGCTCGCGGGCCGCGCACTGGGAACACACCGTTGCGGTGACCGACGACGGTCCCCGGATTCTGACGGTCTGAACTTTCCATCAGCACATTGAGCGGCGCTATCCCAGTCCGCTCACAGCTCGCTGTCAGCCGGGGTAGTTAGATTCGCCTCATGATCATGGTGAAAACAATGATTGCGGCTTCCGGTCTGTCGATCGCGGTCGCGTGCCTCGGTGGTACGGCGGTAGCCGTCGCCAGCCCGACGTCCTCGGTGTCCGTGCAGGGCCAAGGCGGCGACAGTGGAGCGGCCGTTCGCAGCGGCAGCTTCGGTGTCACCGATGCCGACGGAACGCAGGGTTCCTTCGCTCCTGCCGTCGACGGCACGCAGACAGGACCGCTGATGGTCGCGGTCCCGCAGTTCAAGAGCATCACCAACTGACTCGGTTCGGCTGCTTCGCCCCGATGGGGTAGGAATGGTCGGTATGGAGGCGCGGGCGTCGGCGGAGCCATTCGTGCCGGAGAAACCCGACCCGATAGCGGCGGCGCGCGCCAACTGGATTCGCGCTGACTGGAACGACGTCGCCGACGGCATGGTGGCGGTGACGTCGGTCATGCGGGCCCACCAGATTCTGCTGGCCCGGGTGGAAACCGCGCTGCGGCCCTACGACCTGAGCTTCTCCCGGTTTGAGCTGCTGCGTCTGCTGGCCTTCAGTCGCACGGGCGCCTTACCGATCACGAAGGCCTCCGATCGGCTTCAGGTGCACGTCACCAGCGTTACTCACGCCATCCGGCGGCTGGAGGCCGACGGCCTCGTCCGACGCACACCACATCCGACCGACGGTCGCATCACGCTGGTCGGAGTGACCCGGCTGGGGCGTTCGACGGTCGAGGACGCCACCGTGACCCTCAACCGCGAGGTGTTCGCCGATATCGGAATGCCGCCCGAGCAGGCCCGGGCGCTGGTCGACGCGATTGACACGCTCCGGCGCCAGGCCGGCGACTTCTGACTCCGCCCTGACCGCGAACAGACATCAAGTCGCACGCGCGGGCCGTGAAATGTACGATTCGCCGCCACTCGGCGGACGCGGTCCGTCTAATCCCGCAGTGTCTGGATGACCGCGCTAAAGTCCAGGTCGGCATGCTGCTCGGCGAACGCGGCGTAGATCTGGGCCGCGTGACTGCCCAGGGGTGCCGAGGCTCCGCTGGAGGCGACCGCGTTCATCGCCAGCCCCAGGTCCTTGTTCATCAGCGCGGTGGCGAACCCCGGGGTGAACGCATTATTGGCCGGGGACGTCGGGACGGGGCCGGGCACCGGACAGTTCGTGTGCACCGCCCAGCAGTTTCCGGTTGCGCCGGTGATCACATCGAACAGCGAATGTGCGGATAACCCGAGTTTCTCAGCGAGTACGAAGGCCTCGCCGACGGCGATCTGCTGGACTGCCAGCAGCATGTTGTTGCACAGCTTGGCGGCCTGGCCGGCCCCGGACTCGCCGCAGTGAATGATCTTGCCCGCCATCGGTTCCAGCACCGGGCGGGCGATCTCCAGCGCCTCGGCGCTACCGCCGACCATGAACGCCAGGGTGCCGGCCGCCGCCCCCTTAACCCCGCCGGATACCGGGGCATCGAGCAACGCGAAACCACGTTCGGCGACATAGGCGTGCGCCTCCCGGGCGTCGGCGACGGCGATGGTCGAACTGTCGATGAACAGCGCCCCTGCAGCCGCTTTCGGGAGGATCTCGGCGAGACACTCTTTGACCAGGGTTCCATTGGGCAACATGGTGATCACCACATCGGCGTCGGCCACCGCGTCGGTGCCGGACTCGACGGTCGTCACGCCCCGTTCGGCGGCGGCCCGACGGGCGGCCGGGACCGGGTCGAAGCCCTGCACCGAGTGGCCGGCGTCGACGAGGTTGGCTGCCATCGGGCCGCCCATATTGCCCAGGCCGAGGAACGCGATCGAGGTCATGGCGTTGTCATCTCCTTCACAGCGGTCATCTCGGCGGCGCTCAAGCCCCGGCGCGGATCCGGGCGGCCTCTGACCGGCCGATCACCACCCGCATGATTTCGTTGGTGCCCTCCAGGATCCGGTGCACCCGCAGATCGCGGACGATCTTCTCCAGGCCGTACTCCCGCAGGTAGCCGTACCCGCCGAGGAGTTGCAGGGCCCGGTCGGCCACGTCGTAGCAGGTGTCGGTCACGTAGAGTTTGGCCATCGCGCACAGCGTGGCCTTATCGGCCTCGTCGCCGTCCAACGCGGCCGCCGCCCGCCATAACATCAACCGCGAAGTCTCAAGCGCGGTCGCCATCTCGGCCAGGGTGAACCTGATCGTCGGTTCGTCGATCAGCGCACCGCCGAACGCATGCCGGTCTACCAGATAGCGCGCGGCGATGTCGTAGGCGGCCTGCCCGCCGCCGAGCGAACAGGCGGCGATATTGAGCCGACCGCCGTTGAGCCCGTTCATGGCGATACCGAAACCCCCACCGGCGCCGTCGGTTCCGCCGAGCATGGCATCGGCGGGGACTCGGACCTGTTCGAGGACCACCTGAGCGGTGGGCTGGGCGTTCCAGCCCATCTTCTGCTCGCTGGCGCCGAAAGTCAGCCCCGGAGTGCCCTTCTCGACGATGAAAGCGGAGATTCCGCGCGGACCGTCGGCCCCGGTGCGGGCCATCACGATGTACACGTCGGAGGTGCCGGCCCCGGAGATGAACTGTTTGACCCCGTCCAGCACGAAGTGGTCACCGTCCCGGACAGCCCGGGCGCGCAACGCCGCGGCATCCGATCCGCTGTCGGGTTCGGTCAGGCAGTAGCTTGCGATGAGGTCCATCGAGGCGAGTTTGGGAATCCAGGACTTGCGCTGCTCGGGGGTGCCGTAGGTGTCGATCATCCACGCGCACATGTTGTGGATCGAGAGGAACGCGGATATCACCGGGTCGCCGATGGCGAGCTGTTCGAAGATCCGGACGGCATCGAGCCGGCGGAGTCCGCTGCCGCCGACGTCCTCCCCGCAGTAGATGGCACCCATTCCGAGTTCGGCGGCCTCCCGCAGAACGTCGACTGGGAAGTGGTGGTCCCGGTCCCACGCCAGGGCGTGCGGTGCGAGTTTCTTGGCGGCGAAAGCCGCGGCGGTGTCGGTGATGACCTGCTCGTGGTGGTCGAGGGTGGTGAAGGTCATCGTCCCTACTTCATTGTCGGGATGACGAACTCGGCGCCATCCTTGATACCCGACGGCCAGCGCTCGGTGACGGTCTTGACCTTGGTGTAGAACTGCACCGCGGCCGGCCCGTGCTGGTTGAGGTCGCCGAAGCCGGACCGCTTCCAGCCGCCGAAGGTGTGGTACGCCACCGGAACCGGAATCGGCACGTTTACTCCGACCATGCCGACCTGGACCCGGGAGACGAAGTCCCGCGCGGTGTCGCCGTCCCGGGTGAAGATCGCGACGCCGTTGCCGTACTCGTGTTCGTTGGGCAGCCGCAGGGCTTCCTCGTAGTTGGCGACTCGCACGATGCACACCACCGGGCCGAAGATCTCGTCGGTGTAGATCGACATGTCAGTGCTGACGTGATCGAACAGCGACGGCCCGAGGAAGAAGCCGCCCTGCAGGCTGTCGTCGCCGAAGGTCATCTCGTCGCTGCCCTTGTCACGGCCGTCCACGACCAGTTCGGCTCCTGCGGTGACCCCGGCGTCGATATATCCGCGCACCCGGTCCAGCGCCGCCTCATTGACCAACGGCCCGTAATCGGCCTTGGGGTCCAGGCTGTGCCCGACCCGGAGGTGTTCGATCCGCTCGGCGAGCAGGGTACGAAGGCGGTTGGCCGTTTCCTCGCCGACGGCGACCGCGACACTGACGGCCATGCATCGTTCGCCGGCGCTGCCGTAGCCGGCGCCGACGAGGGCGTCGACGGCCTGGTCCAGATCGGAGTCGGGCATGACGATCATGTGGTTCTTGGCGCCGCCGAAGCACTGCGCGCGCTTACCGCCGGCCGCGGCGCGGGAGTAGATGTACTGCGCGATATCGGAACTGCCGACGAAGCCGTAGGCCTTGACATCGGGATGGTCCAGCAGCGCGTCGACGGCCTCCTTGTCGCCGTTAACCACCTGGAAGACACCCGGCGGCAGCCCGGCTTCGATGAAGAGCTCGGCCAGTCGGAGCGGAACCGAGGGGTCGCGCTCGGACGGTTTGAGGATGAAGGCGTTGCCGCAGGCCAGTGCGGGCCCGGCCTTCCACAGCGGGATCATCGCCGGGAAGTTGAACGGGGTGATGCCGGC
>CAZGPT010000175.1:0-6039 GCA_964527015.1 uncultured Mycobacterium sp.
GTGCCACCGCGACCATCACCTACATGGACGTCAACTCCAGGCCGCAGCGCGTCGATAACGCAGTGCTGCCGTGGAGCTACGACGGTTCCACGACCACCCCGGCGGTGCTGCTCAACCTGCAGGCCCAGACATCCGGCTACACCCTGGGCTGCCGGATCACCGTCGATGGGGTGGTCAAGGTCGAGCGGTCCTCCGACGGCACGTCGGCCTACGTCTTCTGCCTGGACAAGTCCGGATGAGCAAACACGGCTCCGAAGGCCGCTTCGCGCGGTGGGTGCGCCGGCTGGCGCTCCCGATCGCGATCATCTGGCTGGCGCTGGCCGCCTCGAGTAACGCCCTGATCCCGCAGTTGGAAGAGGTCGGGGCGATCCACAACGTCGCGCAGAGTTCCAAGGACGCGCCGTCACTGATCGCCTCCAAGCGGATCGGGACGGTGTTCGGCGAGTACGACTCCGACAGCCTGGTCACGCTGGTGCTCGAAGGAGATCAGCCGCTGGGCGCCGAGGCACACCGCTTCGCCGACGTGCTGGTCGCCGAGATGGAGGCCGACACCGAACACGTCCAGCACGTCCAGTATTTCTGGGGTGATCCGCTGACGGCGGCGGGCTCGCAGAGCAATGACGGCAAGGCCGCGCTCATCCAGGTGTACCTCGCCGGCGACGCCGGGAGCAGTCAGGCCAACGAGTCGGTCGAGGCCGTCCGCGAGATCGTGGATCAAACTCCGTCGCCGTCGGGGGTCAAGGCCTACGTGAGTGGCCCGGCGGCACTGGTCGCCGATGAGTTCGCGGTGGGCGAGGGCAGCCACATCAAGGTCACCGCGCTGACCTTCGGGGTGATCGCGGTGATGCTGCTGATCGTCTACCGGTCCATCACCACCGCGCTGCTCACGTTGGTGGCGGTCGCGATCCAGGTGGCCGCGGCCCGCGGCGTGGTCGCCTTCCTGGGGCACATCGGTGTGATCCCGCTGTCGACGTATGCGACCAACCTGTTGACGCTGCTGGTCGTCGCGGCCGGAACGGACTATGCGATATTCCTGCTGGGCCGCTACCAGGAGGCGCGCCAGGCCGGTGAGGATCGCCAGGCCGCGTACTACACGATGTACCGCAGCACCGCGCATGTCATCATCGGCTCGGGCTCGACGGTTGCCGCCGCGGTCTTCTGTCTGTACTTCACCCGGACGCCGTACTTCCATAGCCTGGGCATTCCGGCCGGAATGGGCGTGCTGGTCACCCTGGCCGCCTCGCTGACGCTGACGCCGGCGGTCATCGCGATGGGCTCCCATATCGGGCTGTTCGACCCGAAGCGGGCGATGCGGACGCGCGGTTGGCGGCGTATCGGCACCGCTATCGTCCGCTGGCCCGGGCCGGTCCTGGTCGCCTCGATCGCGGTGGCACTGATCGGTCTGCTCGCCCTGCCCGGCTACACGACCAACTACGACGCCCGCCGGTACCAGCCGGACTGGGCACCGGCCAAGGTGGGCTACGCGGCCGCGGAACGGCACTTCTCGGCGGCCCGGCTCAACCCTGAAGTGCTGATGGTCGAGACCGACCGCGATCTGCGCACCCCGGCCAACATGATCGTGCTGGAAAGGTTGGCCAAGGAGGTGTTCCGCACCCCCGGGGTGGCCATGGTGCAGTCCATCACCCGGCCGCTGGGCACCCCGCTGGATCACACCTCGCTGGGTTTCCAGATGAGCGCGCAGTCCTCCGCCCAGATCCAGAACCTGCCGTTCCAGCAGGCCCGTGCCGATGATCTGCTCGAGCAGGTCGCCGAGATCTCCCGCTCGATCACCCTGCTGCAGGAGCAGTACGCGCTGCAGGAACGGCAGTACGAACTCCAGCGACAGGCCACCGAGGCCACCGACGAGCAGGTGACGGCCTTCCGTGAGACCTCCGCGCAGATCAAGGAGTTGCGCGACAAGGTCGCCAACGTCGACGACTTCTTCCGCCCGATCAAGAACTATTTCTATTGGGAGCCGCACTGTTTCGACATCCCGCTGTGTGCGACGTTCCGCTCGCTGTTCGACGCTCTGGACGGAGTGGACTCGCTGACCGAACAGTTCGACCAGGTCACCGCAAGCCTGGACAAGCTCAACGCCCTGCAGCCCCAACTGCTGGCGCTGATCCCCGAACAGATGGCGCTGATTCCGGAGAACATCGCCATCCAGGAGCGCAACAAGGCGCTCGCCGAGACCAACTACGCCACCCAGTCCGGGTTGGTGGAGCAGTCGGCGGAAGCGTTGAAGAACGCCGACGCGATGGGTCAGGCCTTCGACGAGGCCAAGGACGACAGCTCGTTTTATCTGCCCCCGGAGGTGTTCGACAACTCCGAGTTCAAACGCGGGATGAAGCTGTTCCTGTCCCCGGACGGTAAGGCAGCCCGGATGATCATCACCCACGACGGCGATCCGGCGACGACCAAGGGCATTTCGCATATCGACCCGATCCGCCAATCCGCGCAGGAGGCGCTGAAGGGCACCCCGCTGGCCGGGTCGAGCATTTACATCGCCGGCACCGCATCGGGTTTCAAGGATGCTCGGGATATGGCCAATTACGACCTGTTCATCGTCGTCATCGCCGCGGCCAGCCTGATTCTGCTGATCATGATGTTCGTCACCCGCAGTGTGGTGGCCGCACTGGTGATCGTGGGCACGGTGGTGCTGTCATTGGGGGCGTCGTTCGGGCTCTCGGTGCTGATCTGGCAGCACCTGCTGGGCATCGAGTTGTACTGGATCGTGCTGGCGCTGGCCATCATCATCCTGCTGGCGGTGGGTTCGGACTACAACCTGCTGGTGGTCTCCCGGCTCAAGGAGGAGATCGGTGCGGGCCTGAACACCGGGCTGATCCGGACGATGGCCGGCACCGGGTCGGTGGTGACCGCCGCGGGCTTGGTCTTCGCGTTCACCATGTGCGGCTTCATCTTCGGGGAGTTGATGGTCCTCGGCCAGATCGGCACCACCATCGGCATCGGCCTGATCTTCGACACCCTGATCGTGCGCTCGTTCATGACGCCGTCGATCGCCGCGCTGCTCGGCCGCTGGTTCTGGTGGCCGCTGAAGGTGCGTCCGCGCCCGGCCAGCGCCATGCTGCGGCCGTACGGGACGCGGCCCTCGGTGCGAGCACTGCTGCACCCCGACGAGGCCGGCCGGTCCGGCGGCCCTGATGGCAAGACCGCGGTACCCACGTCGTCGCAGTGACCCTGGATATCGTTCGCGGGCCGAGTGGGCTAGACCGGGTGTGGCTCGGCGTAGCCGGGGATGAGCGCCTCGGCCATCTCCCGCACCGGCACATGGCAGTCCAGTTGGCAGGAGATCGCCACCGTGGAGCCGATCACCCGCAGCGGGATCGCCAGCTGCGCGGGCAGATCCATCTGCCGGGCCATCTTCAGGTTCTGAGGGGTGCGTTCCATATTGGCCGCGGCGTGTTTCTGTAACCATTTGCGGGTGTAGTGGAACACCGGGACCTGGACGGGTTCGACGTACTGGGCCAGCATCTCGTCGATGTCCTCCAGCGAGACCTGCTCACCGGAACGGACGAAGCCCACCTTCTCCATGGTGGGCAGCAGCAGGTCGTACTGCTTCTCCTGAGCCAGCCGGATCATCATGCCCATCTCCACCGGCAGCCCGTTGGGCAGCGGGGCCACCGCGCCGAAGTCCAGGACGGCCATCCGCTCGTCGTCCAGCAGCATGAAGTTGCCGGGATGGGCGTCGCCGTGCATCATCCCGACCCGCCCCGGCGCGTCGAAGGTCAGCTCGAAAAGCCTTGTGCCGCAGATATCGCGCTGCTCGGGGGTGCCGTTGCGGATGATCTCCGCCAGCGGTATCCCACCGTCGATCCACTCGCTGACCATCACCTTGGGGGCACTGCCCACGATGTGTGGCACGAAGAAACGCGGGTGGCTCTCATAAGCCTTGGCGAACGCCCGCTGGTTGTCGGCCTCCAACCGGTAGTCCAGTTCCATCTCGGTGCGCTCGACGAGCTCGTCGACCACCCCCTGCACATCGGCGCCCGGGGACAGCTGCTTGAGCACGCTGGTCAACCGGCGCATGGTCTTCAGATCGGCGCGCAGCGCCTCGTCGGCCCCCGGGTACTGAATCTTGACGGCCACCTCGCGGCCGTCGGCCCATACGCCTTTGTGCACCTGCCCGATGCTGGCCGAGGCCACCGGGGTGTCGTCGAAGGACTGGAACCGGTCCCGCCACTTGGTGCCCAGCTGAGCGTCGAGCACCCGGTGCACCTTGGCCGCCGCCAGCGGCGGGGCGTCCTTCTGCAGTTTGGTCAGCGCATCGCGGTAGGGCTCGCCGAACTCCTCGGGGATGGCCGCCTCGAGAACCGACAGCGCCTGGCCCACCTTCATGGCCCCGCCCTTGAGCTCGCCCAGCACGCTGAACAGCTGGTTGGCGGCCTTCTCCATCATCTCGGCGTTGACGTCGTCGCGGGACTTCCCGGTCAGGCGTTTTGCCGCACCCAGGGCCGCGCGTCCGGCCATGCCGACCGGGATGCTGGCCAATCTGGCGTTACGCCGGGCAGATCCGCGCTTGATGTCATCGGCCACGCTCACCATCATCCTTGATCCGGCCGCCCGGTCAACGAGGTGGGCCAACAACCACAGAGCGGATGCCTGCTCCAGCGCCGGGCGCGGATGCTCTGGGAGGCGACGTCGACCTCGACGGTGGCGTTCAACGTGGCCGGGACGGGCGGACCCGACACCGTCCCCGAAGCCGTCCCCGACGCCTGCCCGGTGCGCACCGCGGCGATGATCTGCTGCAGCTGCGCCAGTGCCAGCGCGGCGGTGGCCAGCAGGGTCGGCCGGTCGGCGGTGCCGATGACCTCGCGCAGCTGGGCGGCCAGCGCCGGCCAGGCGGCGTCGCGGTCGGTGCGGTGCAGATCGGCACAAGACAGGCAGCTGCTCAGACCGGGAATGACCAGCGGACCGACGATGCCGACCCCGTCGCGCACCCGCACCGGCAGGTGCGGCACACCGGCTCCCTGCAGATCTCGGACCAGCCGCGGGTCGGCGGCCAGCTGGTCGGCCAGCACCACCAGACCGACCCCGGCCGGGGCGCCGGCGGCGCTGACCCGGTTGCTGCGTCCGACCCGCGCCCCGGAGCAGCGCAGCCCGTCGGCCAGCAGTTCCGACAGCGGGCCGCTGCCGTGCACCCGGATCGACAGGGTGTGGCCGCCGGCGCGCCCACCGGGCCGGGGATCGCGCTCGGTCAGCACGCCCGCGTTCACCAGCCCGGCCAGTACCGCGTCGAAACCGGCGGTGTCGTCGAGCCCGCGCATCCGGGCCAGCCGGTGCAGCTCAGCCGAGGACAGCGGTGCGGACAGGGCGCGCAGCACCGCGGCCAGCCCGCCGGCCCCGAGCCCGGACGGCGGGCGCACCAGCACCGCGCGGTGCGGATCCCAGCCGACCTGAACCGCGCCGTCGGGCCGCAGCAGGACCGGCATCCGGGGGTCGAGCACGTAGATGACGTCCGAACGCAGCATCCCGCGACTGTGTCAGCTGCGGGGCCGCCGGCGACTCAGTTGTTAACAGGGCCCTCGTCCGGGCCGGTGTCGGTGCCGGTGTCGGTGTCGGTGTCGGACTCGCGGGTCTCTTTCTCGAACTCGGCGATCGCGGCGTCGATATCGATTCCGCTGATATCCCCGCCGATGACCCGGTCGATGAACCCGGCCGGGTCGTCCAGATCCTCGGTGGACGGCAGCAGGTCGGGGTGGGCCCACACCGCGTCGCGGGAGTCGATCCCGGCAGCCTTGGTCAGCCGCTCCCACAGCACCGCGGCCTCGCGCATCTTGCGCGGCCGCAACTCCAAACCGACCAGGGTGGCGAAGGTCTGCTCGGCCGGCCCGGCGGTGGCGCGACGGCGGCGCAGCATCTCGCTCAGCGCGGCGGTGCCGGGGATCCGGTCACCGAGGGCGGCGGTCACCACCGTCTGCACCCAGCCCTCCACCAGCGCCAGCAGGGTCTCCAGCCGCTCCAGTGCGGCGGTCTGCTCGGGGGTGGCCTTGGGTTCGAACATCCCCTGGGAGAGCAGCT
>CAZGPT010000176.1:0-6010 GCA_964527015.1 uncultured Mycobacterium sp.
CGAGCTGATCCAGCCAGGACCGGACCCACTTGAAGTACTTCGGCGCCTCGTGCAGCCGGGCCAATTGACGGGTCAGCACGCTCGGCCCGACCTTGTTGTAGATATCGAGGAACAGCGGATCGTCATCCTGATGCGCGGCCGGACTCGGCCCGGCCGCCGCCATTCGGCGGGCCAGGGGGCCGGTCTCCAGCGGCAGGTTGCCCAGTCCGTCGAGCTCATAGCGGGGCGATTTGGCCCAGCTGTACTTGCCCTGCTTCTTGCCCGCCTCCGGATCCACCGGGATGGTCTCCCCCTCGAACGGGTGCAATGGTCGGCTGCCCTCGTAGAACGAGTGACTGACGTCTTCGCGGACCCTGGCCTGGTCGAACTCGTGCCACTTCCCGCCGGCGAAGATGCCGCCCCGGCCGATCAGCGCCTTGTTACGGCCCTCGATGGTCGGGTTCGCGTACAGCTTCGGGTCGAAGTAGGTGCCGGTGGCGAGGTAGTTGCCGACACCCTGCCCGAACTTGTCCAATCCGATGTCCAGCGAGTAGCGAATGAAGAATCCGAGGTCGCTGTTGTACTGCGACTCGTTCTCGTCGACCCAGGCCAGCACGTCCTCCCAGGTTTTGTTCTCCAGCCAGCGGTCGATGCTGCAGCCCAGCAGTTTGGACTCCAGCCAGTTGTCCTTCCAGTTCTCCAGGATCGCGATCGCGCGGGTGACATCGGACAGCGTCGCCGCACCCATCACCCCGCCCGGCACCATGAAACTGGAGTGCGGCCACTGCCCGCCGAAGATCGCGTACACCTCGACGGGCTTCTGGGACAGCACGACACCGGTCTGATAACTGGTGCCGACATAGGGCGCGAACCGGCGCACCGCCTCGTCGTACATCGACGACTTCGCGTAGTTCTTGTTCACCAGGTCGATGGCGAACAGCGCGTAGAAATACCTCGGGATCGACTGCAGCGTTTCGCAGGCCTGGGCGATGTTGCGCACGAGTGTGGCGTTGGCAGGCATATGGGTACGCCATGCCGTGTCCAGCGCATAGGCCGATTTGTACAGGTGGCTGCCGCCGCAGATACCGCAGATGCGCGGACAGACGATGAGACCGGCCTGGGGGTCCTTGCCCCGCAGGATGATCTCGAATCCGCGGAACATCGCGGCCTCGGTCCAGGCGGAGGTGACGACGCCGTCCTCAATGGTGACTCGGACGTCGAGGTCGCCCTCGACCCGTCCGAGCGGGCTGACATGCAGATCGAGCGCGGTCATGAAAATCCTTTCGGGGCGAACTCACGGCGGGGCCAGGCGGGACGGCCTAGACCACGAACATGTCTTCTTTCGACCACTGCGGTGCGGCCACCCGGGCCGCCGCCGCCGCGGCCATATAGGACAGTTTCTTGGTTCCGGTTCCGGTTTCCTTCGGGATGACCCCGGCGACCTTCTGAGTTTTGAACACCGTCCCCGGAGCGAGATCGAAATGCGGGAACTCCGGCTCGGTGCAGCCGTAGCAGGGTTGACCGGCCCGGGTCTTCGACGACTGCCGGTTCCACAGGATGCGGTTACACGGCGAGTGGGTCATCGGGCCGCGGCAGCCGAACTCGTAGAACAGGCAGCCGGTGCGGGTGCCCTCACCGAAGGACAGCGTCGACTGCTTGTACTCGTAGAACTGGACCCGGGTGCAGCCGGTCTGGGTGAACGTCTTGAAGAACGTCTCAGGCCGCTGAAGTTCGTCGAGCGAGATATCGCTGGTGCGCCCGGTGGCCAGCGCCACGAGGATCTGGGTGATCCAGTCCGGGTGGGCCGGGCAGCCGGGAATGTTGATGACCGGCAGGCCGGCCTTGGACCTGAAGTCGGGGCCGAGGAATCCGCCCTTGGCCCGCTTGTGGAACTGCAGTCCGGTCGAGCCGGACGGGTTGGGCTCCATCGCCGGGATACCGCCCCAGCAGGCGCAGTCTCCGATTGCGACGACGATCCCGGCCTGGGACGCCAGCTCGGTCACCCATTCCTTCATGGGGCGGTCGGCGAACATATCCATCCGGCCGGTGCCGTTGGGCGCCTCGATGACCGAGCCTTCGAACACGAACACGTCCATCTGGCGCGCACCGGAGGCGCAATCGGCGAACAGCTTCTGAGCGTTCTTGCCCATCTCCATTCCGAGCGAGGGATGCCAGATGACGTCCAGCCCGAAGTCGACGATCAGGTCGACCACGTTGGGCTCATCGGCGTTGAGGAACGACATCGTGTTGCCACTGCACGCACCCCCCTGAAACCACAGAACTGAAGCCATGGATGCACTCCTCTCAGAATCGCCCGGGGGCGCCGGAGAGTTCGCGGGACAAGTTGGGGACGCGCGGCACTCTCGCTTTGTCAACCACCCTGACCCTACCGCCGCAATGGCCGATCTGGAATGGATTTCGAGGCCGAAACCGGCTCGCACACCGCACCACCCGCCTGGCTTGGGCTAACCGCTCGGTGCGCAGGCCGCCAGCACCAGTTCGCGGACCCGGGCCGCGTCGGCCTGACCCTTGGTGGCCTTCATGACCGCGCCGACGATCGCACCGGCGGCGGCCACCTTGCCGCCGCGGATCTTCTCGGCGATCTCCGGGCTGGCGGCCAGCGCCTCGTCCACCGCGGCCTGAATCAGCGACTCGTCGCGCACCATGGCCAGCCCCCGGGCGGCCATCACCTGCTCGGGCTGCCCCTCGCCGGCCAGCACCCCCTCGACGACCTGGCGGGCCAACTTGTTGGACAACTTCCCGTCGTCCACGAGGGCGATGATGGTGGCGACCTGCGCCGGGGTGATCGCCAACGCTTCGAGCTCGCATCCGCTCTCGTTGGCCTTCTGTACCAGGAAGTTGCCCCACCACGCCCGCGCCGCCTCGCTGGCCGCTCCGTGGCCGACGGTGGCCGCCACCAACTCGACCGCACCGGCATTGACCAGATCACGCATCACCTCGTCGGAAACACCCCACTGCTGCTGCGTCCGCTTGCGCATCAGCCACGGCAGCTCGGGGATGGTCTCGCGCAGCCGATCCACCAGCTCGGCACCGGGGGCCACCGGTTCGAGATCCGGTTCGGGGAAGTAGCGGTAATCCTCGGCGGTCTCCTTGTCACGCCCAGGGGAGGTGTGGCCGTCCTCGTGGAAGTGCCGGGTCTCCTGATGGATCGACCCGCCGGCGGCCAGGATCGCCGCCTGACGGCGCATCTCGTAGCGGACCGCCACCTCGACGCTCTTGAGCGAGTTGACGTTCTTGGTTTCGGTGCGGGTGCCGAACGCGCTTCGGCCGATCGGGCGCAGCGACACGTTGGCATCGCAGCGCAGCGAGCCCTGGTCCATACGCACATCGGAGACACCGAGGCCGCGCAACAGATCCCGCAGCGCCGTCACGTAGGCGCGGGCCACCTGGGGCGCGCGCTCACCGGTCCCTTCGATCGGCTTGGTGACGATCTCAATGAGCGGAACCCCGGCCCGGTTGAAGTCCAACAGCGAGTTGGTGGCACCGTGAATGCGGCCGGTCTCGCTGCCGATATGGGTCAGCTTGCCGGTGTCCTCCTCCATATGAGCCCGCTCGATGTCGATGCGGACGGTGGTGCCGTCCTCCAACGGCACGTCGAGGAAGCCGTCGAAGGCGATCGGCTCGTCGTACTGGGAAATCTGATAGTTCTTCGGCATATCCGGATAGAAGTAGTTCTTCCGGGCGAACCGGCTCCACGGCGCGATCTCACAGTTCAGTGCCAGCCCGATTCGGATGGCCGACTCGACGGCGGCAGCGTTCAGCGTGGGCAGCGCGCCGGGCAGGGCCAGGCACACCGGGCATACCTGGGTGTTGGGTTCGGCACCGAAGGTCGTCGCGCACCCACAGAACATTTTGGTGGCCGTCGAGAGCTCGACGTGCACCTCCAGGCCCAGCACCGGGTCGAATCGGGCCACGACGTGGTCATAGGCCATCAGGTCCGCGTCGGCGGTCATGGAGCTGCCACTCGTCGTCATAGCCGGGGATCCTAGCGGGCGGGCCGCCCCCGTTCCCGCCGCGAGCAGACACGAACTCCCACCCGGAAGGCCCGTTTCACGCGAGTTTGCGTCGACTGACGGGGCCGGGCAGGGCGGCACCGGGCAGGGGCAGGGCAGCGGGCGGGTCAGACCCGGGCTGCCACGAAGCTGGCGGCGTCGGTGATGTAGGGCGGGAACTCATAACCGTTGTGAGCGGCACGATCCCGGCCCCCGGGGAAGCAGATCGGATCACCGGGACTGCACAGGTCGAGCGCATACCCGGCGAACAGCCCGGTCGTCGACAGCGGTGTGCCGAACCGGGCGCTCGGGTTGCCGAACACCGCGACCGCGGCAATCTGGTCGGCCGCCTCGACCGGCAGTGGCGGGGCGGAACCCAGGTCACCAACGAGACCGCCCAGCGGCCGGACCCCGGCCAGCATCGCCATCACCGCTGCCCCCTGCGAGAAGCCGCCGAGAACGAATTGGGTTGCCGGGCAGGCGGTCGCAGCCGCGGCCAGGTGCACTTCGACGTCGGTGGCACCACTGCCGGTGGTCAGAAAGTTGATTCCCGCCGGATAGTTCACCGGATAAACGGAAAAGCTGCGTCCACCGAGCTTGGGCGTGAGGTTGTCGACGAGCGCCTGGCCCACCCGGCCGATACCCGGTGGCTCCCCGGTTCCACGGGCGAAAACGAGTTCCACGTCGGGGCAGCCGTCGGCGCGGGCCTGCGGAACCGGACCGATGAGCACGGTGGCGGCGATCAGCACCGCGACAGCAGATAGTGCGGCGGCGGGCCGCCTGTTCTCAGCCAAAGAACGCCGCCGCGTCGTCGTACCGGCTCTGCGGTACGAGTTTCAGTTGGCGCACTGCGTCGGCCAGCGAGACCCGGCCGATGTCCTCACCCCGCAACGAAACCATCACTCCGTACTCGCCGGCGTGTGCGGCGTCGGCGGCGTTGACCCCGAACCGGGTGGCCAGCACCCGGTCGTAGGCGGTAGGGGTGCCGCCACGTTGGATGTGGCCCAGCACGGTGACCCGGACTTCCTTGCGGATGCGTTTCTCGACCTCCTGGCCCAGTTGCTGGGCCACCCCGGTGAACCGTTCGTGGCCGAACTCGTCGACCCCGCCCCGGCGCAGGTCCATCGAGCCTTCGGCGGGCTTGGCGCCTTCGGCCACCACGCAGATGAAATGCGAGGCGCCGCGCTGGAAACGCTGTTTGACCAGCCGGCACACCTCTTCGACATCATAAGGTTGTTCGGGGATCAGCGTCATGTGCGCACCGGAGGCCAGCCCGGAGTTCAACGCGATCCAGCCGGCGTGCCGTCCCATCACCTCGACCAGCATCACCCGCTGGTGGGATTCGGCGGTGCTGTGCAACCGGTCGATCGCCTCGGTGGCGATCATCAGCGCGGTGTCGTGCCCGAATGTCACATCGGTGCAGTCGATGTCGTTATCGATGGTCTTGGGCACCCCGACGACGGGAACACCCTCCTCGGTCAGCCAGTGCGCCGCGGTCAGCGTGCCCTCGCCGCCGATCGGGATCAGCACGTCGATCCCGTTGTCCTCCAAGGTCGCCTTGATGTCGTCGATACCGGCCCGCAGCTTCTCCGGGTTGGTCCGAGCGGTGCCCAGCATGGTGCCGCCCTTGGCCAGCAGCCGGTCGTTGCGGTCGTCGTTGTAGAGCTGGATGCGCCGGTTCTCCAGCAGTCCGCGCCAGCCGTCCTGGAAACCGACCACCGAGGAGCCGTAACGGGCGTCGCAGGTCCGCACCACCGCGCGGATCACAGCATTGAGGCCGGGGCAGTCCCCGCCGCCGGTGAGAACTCCGATGCGCATATCCCTACCTAACCTCCACGGTCGCCGTCCACGCTCCTCGGTCCGAATCTAACCGAACCCCGGAGGGCTTAGAGAGCGGTTGGCAGCGGCCCGCGTGCCACCTCGTAGGCCGCGCCCACCCGGTAGAGCCGGTCGTCGGCCAACGCCGGGGCCATGATCTGCAGGCCGACCGGCAGGTTGTCATCCGGCGACAGCCCCGA
>CAZGPT010000177.1:0-5965 GCA_964527015.1 uncultured Mycobacterium sp.
ATCAGGTCGCGACGCCGCGGTGCTGGTGCTCTTTTCGGGGCCGATCGCTGGGCAAGCGTCCGCCGGGGTGCCGCCAGATGCCGACCTCCTGCTGACGGTTCGGGCCGGCAGTCTTCGCCACCACGCCGGTCAGGCTGCGTTCCCGGGTGGGGCCGCCGATCCTGGCGATGTCGGGCCGGTGGACACCGCACTGCGGGAGGCCCGCGAGGAAACCGGTATCGACCCCGATCGTCTGCATCCGCTGGCCACCCTGGAGCGAATGTTCATTCCACCGTCGGGTTTCCACGTCGTGCCGGTCCTGGCCTACTCGCCCGATCCGGGGCCGGTCTCGGTGATGAACCAGTCCGAGACGGCCGTCGTGGCGCGGGTTCCGTTGCGGGCCTTCATCAATCCGGACAACCGTCTGATGGTGCACCATTCGGGCGGCGACCGGCGCCACGCCGGTCCGGCCTTCCTGCTCAATGAGATGCTGGTTTGGGGTTTCACCGGTCACGTAATCTCGGCGTTGCTCGACGTGGGCGGGTGGGCGCGGGAGTGGGACACCGGGGATATCAGGGCGTTGGACGAGGCCATGGCACTGGTCAGCGACTACAGTGAGGAAACGCTGTGACGAGTTCGCAATGGCTGGATATCGCCGTGATCGGCATCGCGCTGATCGCGGCCATCTCCGGATGGCGATCAGGCGCGATGGGATCGCTTATGTCCTTCGTCGGAGTGGTTCTGGGTGCCATCGCCGGGGTGATGCTTGCCCCCCACATCGTCAGTCACATCGACTCCTCGCGCGGAAAGCTGTTCACCGCGCTGTTCCTGATCCTCGCGCTGGTGGTGATCGGCGAGGTCGCCGGCGTGGTCTTGGGTCGCGCGGTCCGGGGTTCCATCCGGTCCGGTCCGGTCCGGTTCGTGGACTCCGTCATCGGCGTGGCGTTGCAGCTGGTGGTCGTGCTGATCGCCGCATGGTTATTGGGCAGCCCGCTCACCTCGTCCAACCAGCCGAATCTTGCCGCGGCAGTGAACGGTTCGAAGGTGATAACCGAAGTCGACAAGTACGCACCGGAGTGGCTGCGGACGGTGCCCAAGCGGATGTCGGGGCTGTTGAGCACGTCCGGTCTTCCGGACGTGCTCGAACCGATCGGCGGTACGTCGATCCAGAACGTCGCCGTCCCGGACGCCTCGCTCGCGGAGAGTCTTGTGGTGGCCACCTCGCGGCCCAGTGTGGTCAAGATCCGCGGGGTGGCGCCGGCCTGCCAGAAAGTTCTGGAGGGCACCGGGTTCGTCATCGCTCCGAATCGGGTGATGTCCAACGCGCATGTGGTGGCGGGGTCGGACAGCGTCACCGTTGAAGCCGAGGACGGCACCGAGTACGAGGCGACGGTGGTCTCATATGACCCCAACGCCGACATCTCGATACTCGACGTGCCGAATCTGCCGATCCAGCCGTTGCAGTTCGCCGAGGAGCCGGCGAAATCCGGAACCGATGCGGTGGTGCTCGGCTTCCCGGGAGGCGGCGATTTCGTCGCGACTCCGGCGCGGGTCCGCGAGATCATCGAACTCAGTGGGCCCGACATCTACAAGACGACGACGGTGAACCGCGAGGTCTACACCATCAGGGGCCTGGTCCGCCAGGGCAATTCAGGTGGGCCGATGATCAACCGGGGCGGTCAGGTGATCGGAGTGGTGTTCGGCGCGGCCGTCGACGACAACGACACCGGTTTCGTGATGACCACCGGGGAAGTTTCACGACAACTGGCCCGGGTCGGCAACACCGCCGAGGTACCTACCGGGGCCTGCATCGGGGGCTGAACCCTTTCGACACTGGCCGCCGGGCGCGCTACACCACCGCCAGGAACCGGCGAAGATGCTCGTTGACCTCGTCTGGGGCCTCCTCGTGCGCGTAGTGGGCGGCGCCCGCCACGTCGAGGAAATGACCATGTGGGGCGTAACGCACACTGCGCTCGACCGGGTTGGTCAGGACATAGGGATCGGCTTCGCCGCGCAGGTGCAGCAGTGGGATGGTGCTCGGGCGGTTCATCAAGCCCAGGAAACGTCGGCCTTCGCTGCGGAACTGGCTTCGCACGGCCCAGCGCTGGTATTCCAGCGCGGAGTGCGCAGCCGACGGGATCTGGATGGCCTGCCGGAGACGGACGACGGTATCCGAGAAATCAGCCGTGGTCTGCCATTGGCTGGATGCCCGGTGTCGGATCAGATGTTCGAGTCCCTCGGCGTCATTGCGGGTCAGCGCTCGCTCGGGCCAAAGCGGCAGCTGATAGCTCAGTAACGTGGGTAGTAAAGCGCGGCTCTGGTCGCGACCGGTCAGCACTGAGGCCCGCAGGGCCGCCGGGTGTGGCGAACTGATCAGTGCTACGGCCCGGACCATCCGTGAATGCAGCACCGCGGTCGCCCAGCACACCAGGCCCCCGTCGGCGTGGCCTACGAGTGTCGCCGAGGTGTGGCCCAGGGCCCGGATCAGCCCGGCGGTGTCGCCTGCCAGCGTCCAGCCGTCATAGCCCCGCGGCGGTTTGTCGCTGCCGCCGTAGCCGCGCAGATCGACGGCGACCACTCGAGCGCCCGATAACCCGCGCAGTTGGTGACGCCAGGACCACCAGAAGGATGCGAAGCCGTGGAGTAGGAGAACCAGGGGGCGAGCGGTGAGCGGGGTGCCGTCACCGGTGGCGGGAAGCGCCTCGACGCATTGGAACCGGATTCCGTTGGCGTGGACGTCGCGGTGGCGCCATGGTCCCGTGATCCGGGTGACCGAGGGGTCCGGCCGCGTCATCACCAACCCGATGGGTCGGTGGGTGCGCGATCGGGTTTGGCTGTGACGGACGCTGCTGTGGCCGACTCTGATGGCGCCGACTCTGCTGCGGCCACGCTCGGGCCGGACACGCCCATGGCTTTGTTCACGCCGGGGGTGAGCGCGGCGGTGGTCTCCCGCACCGATTCGATGGTCTGCTGCGGCCCCCGGATCCGGCGAACCTTGAGGTAGCCCAGTAGTGCGAACACCGCCGTGACCACCAGCATGAGGATGAACACGATCAGGAAGGCCGCCCAGCGCCACAGCCAGCTGTCCAGAAGTTCGGCCAGGAAGAAGAACATGAAGAAGGTCGAGTACAGGAGCACCACCAGGGCCAGGATGAAGAAGACACTGCCGGTGAGCCCTTTCTTCACGTCGCGGGTGATCTCGGCCTTGGCCAGTTCGACCTCGGCGCGCACCAGCGTGGACACCTGGGTGGTCGCGTCCTTGACCAGTTCGCCGATCGACGGATCGGGAGGCAGCGCGTGTGGGTCGACCAGCGGAATCGAGGTCACCGTGCCGGGCACTCCATTCTTGCGATCCCGATTGGTCAAGGCGGTCCTCCAACGTTCGGCTTGGTCGCGATTCATGTTGCCATGTCGGGCTCGCTGACGGGCACACCCCGGGATCTGTTGCGCAAGTTACAGAAGTGATGAAGGTAAGGTTATGGGGCAGGTGAGGACGGCGATGGAGGTTGCGATGGAGGTTCCAGTGATGACCGCACTCCGGCTGTCGCGGTCGGCGGGAGTCGCCGCCATCGGACTCCTTGCCGCCCTGCTGCTGACGCCGGCGGTCGCTGTTGCCGATGATCCGGTGCCGATCGGGGGTGGGGCCGGCATCATCGTCGACGGCGAAACCTATTGCACGCTGACCGCCATCGGTAATGACAGGACCGGTGCGCTTGTCGGCTTCACATCGGCTCACTGCGGCGGCCCCGGGGCCCAGGTCTCCGCGGAAGGTGCCGAGGACAAGGGCGTCATCGGAACCATGGTCGCCGGTAATGACGGCCTTGACTACGCGGTGATCCGGTTCGACCCGGCCAGGGTGAACCCGGTGTCGAACTGGAACGGGTTCCAGATCAACGGCATCGGTCCCGACCCGATGTTCGGTCAGATTGCCTGCAAGTTGGGCCGCACCACCGGGTACTCGTGCGGGGTGACGTGGGGCCCGGGCGATGAACCGGGCACCATCGTCAATCAGGTTTGCGGCCAGCCGGGTGATTCCGGTGCGCCGGTGACTGTCAACAACAAGCTGGTGGGCATGATTCACGGCGCCTTCACCGAAGGCTTGCCCACCTGCGTCATTAAGTACATTCCGTTGCACACGCCGGCGGTGACCATGTCGATAAACGCGATCGAGGCCGACCTAGCCGCCAAGGACCGGCCGGGTGCAGGTTTTGTCCCGACCTCGAGTCCGGCGCCCGGACCCGCCCCATTCGCCAGCTGAGCTAATTGGCCTTGCTGGCGCGGATAGCCTCGAACACGGTTGGATCCAGGAGTGTCGAGGTGTCGCCGAGTTCGCGGCCCTCGGCGACATCGCGCAGGAGGCGCCGCATGATTTTGCCGCTGCGGGTCTTCGGGAGTTCCGGGACGATGTGAATTTCGCGGGGTTTGGCGATCGGTGAGATCTCATTGGCCACCTCGGCGCGCAATAACTCGACCATCTCCGCGGTTGACATCGCGGCGTGGTGTGTCTTCAGGATCACGAACGCACAGATCGCCTGACCGGTGTGGTCATCGGAGGCCCCGACCACGGCTGCCTCCGCCACCCCGGCATGGCCCACCAGCGCCGACTCCACCTCCGCGGTGGAGATGCGATGGCCGGATATGTTCATCACGTCGTCGATTCGGCCCAGCACCCAGACCTCGCCGTCGGTGCCGTACCGCGCGCCGTCGCCGGCGAAGTACCAGCCTTGTTCGCTGAACCGCGACCAGTACGTTTCGGTGTACCGGTCCGGATCCCGCCAGATGCCGCGCAGCATCGACGGCCACGGCTTGTCCAGCACGAGGTACCCGGTGACCTGCTCGCCGTGCTCGGTCGCCGGCGCCAATTCGTTTCCGTTGTCGTCAACAATCTTCGCGGAGATACCGGGCAGTGGCCGCATCGCCGATCCGGGCTTGCAATCGGTCACGCCGGGGAGTGGGGAGATCATTGCCGCGCCGGTCTCGGTCTGCCACCAGGTATCGACGATCGGCGTCCGATCATCGCCGAATACCAGTCGGTACCAGCGCCACGCTTCCGGGTTGATCGGCTCACCGACCGACCCGAGCAGGCGCAAGCTCGACAGGTCATGCTCGAAGGCGAGGTCGCGTCCCCACTTCATGAAGGTGCGGATCAGGGTCGGAGCAGTGTAATAGATTGTCACGCCGTATTTTTCGATCACCTGGAAATGTCGATGTTCGTCAGGTGAGGCCGGCGTTCCCTCGTAGAGGACCTGGGTGGCACCGTTCGACAGCGGGCCGTAGACGATGTACGAGTGTCCGGTGACCCAGCCGATATCGGCGGTACACCAGTAAACGTCCCGCTCCGGCTTGATGTCGAAGACGTAGTGATGGGTGTATGACGCCTGGGTGAGATAACCGCCCGAGGTGTGGATGATGCCCTTCGGCTTACCGGTGGTTCCCGAGGTGTAGAGCAGGAAGAGCGGCTGTTCGGAATCGAAGGCCTCCGGCGTGTGCCGCGCCGCGGCCTTTTCGACGGTGTCGTGCCACCAGAGGTCTCGGCCCTCGGTCCAGGACACATCTATTCCGGTCCGGCGCACCACCAGAACATTGCGCACCGAAGGCTGATCGGCCACGGCCTGATCGACGGCATCCTTGAGTGACACCGCGGTGCCCCGCCGATACTGGCCGTCGGTGGTGATCACGAGTTTGGCCTCGGCATCCTCGATGCGGGCGCGCAATGCCGTCGCTGAGAATCCGCCGAACACCACTGAGTGCATGACGCCCAGTCGCGCGCAGGCGAGCATGGCCACCACGGCCTCGGGAACCATCGGCATGTAGATGGCCACCCGGTCGCCGGCGACGAGGCCGAGTCCGCTCAGCGTGTTCGCCGCCCGGCACACCTCATCCTGCAGCTCTGCATAGGTGATGGTGCGCTCATCGCCGACGGGTTCGCCTTCCCAGTGGATGGCCACCCGGTCACCGTTGCCCGCCTCGACGTGCCGGTCGACGC
>CAZGPT010000178.1:0-5949 GCA_964527015.1 uncultured Mycobacterium sp.
CGCCTGAACCACCGGCGGGGGAGGCGTGGGCGTTGCGGGCAGAGGTTCGCGCAGTCCGCGGCACCGCCCCGCGCTTCTCGCGCTTCGGGGAGTTTCCCGCCGACACCGTCGACGAATCCGCTTCAGTGCTGTCGGCTACCGCGACCCCGACCGCCTGCGGCCCCACCAGCGACAAACCCAAGGCGAACGCGGCCGCCACAACCCGAACACCACGCATACCGACCACGCCCTGACCCACGCCTCGCCTTTCTGGCGATTGCATGCGAGGCTACTCTCCCGACCACCCACACACCAAGCCCCGCTTCACCCACTTCCGCGACACCCCGCCGATGATCGTCGGGGAGGGCGCCAACGAGATCCAGCGCCATGTCATCGCCCCGCAGTTGATCGCCCGCGGCGGGATCTAGATCGCCGAGTACTTCTGGATCAGGCTCTGCTTGTACAACTTGCCGGTGTCGGTCCTGGGAAGCTGCATCTCGAAAGAGATGGTCCGCGGACATTTGTAGTGCGCCAATTGATCCCGCAGCCAACCACGGAGTTCCTCAGCGAACTCCTCGGAGGAATCAGTGGGGTCGACGAGTTGTACCACACCCTTGACCGACTGGCCCATCTCCTCGTCGGGGATGCCGAACACCGCGGCATCCATCACCCGGGGATGGGTGACGAGCATGTTCTCGACCTCCTGGGGATAGATGTTCACCCCGCCGGAGATGATCATGTGATGCCGGCGATCAGTGAGGTAGAGATAGCCCTCCTCGTCGCGGTAGCCGATATCACCGACGGTCATCCAGCCACGCGGATCACTTGCTGCGCTGGTCTTCTCGGCGTCGTTGAGATACTCGAAGGTACTGGCGCTTTCGAAGTAGATCTGACCCGGTATACCGACCGGAAGTTCGACACCCGCCTCGTCGAGGATGTGCGGGGTTCCCAGTACGGCCCGGCCCACCGATCCGGGGTGGGCCAGCCACTCCTCGGCGGTGACCCACGTCAAGCCGATCGCCTCCGAGGAGGCGTAGTACTCGTCGATGATCGGGCCCCACCAGTCGATCATCTGGTTCTTGATCTCCACCGGGCACGGCGCAGCGGCGTGAACCACCCGCTTGAGGGTGCTCATGTCATACGAGTTACGCACTGCCTCAGGCAGTTTCAGCATCCTGGTGAACATGACCGGGACGAACTGGCCATGTGTGATCCGATGACGCTGGATGGCATCGAGGGCACCCGCAGCCTCGAAACGCTCCATCACGACCACCGTGATCCCGGCAGCCAGCATGCTCATCGACCAGATCGACGGCGCGGTGTGATAGAGCGGCGCGGGGCTCAGGTATCTACCGTCAGGATCTGACCAGTGCGACACCAAGGCGGTCAACATGACAGGCGTATCAGCCGGAGACCGATGGGGCAGTTCACGTTTGATGCCCTTGGGCCGTCCGGTGGTGCCGGACGAATAGGGCAGGAGGTCGCCCTCGAGTTCGTCGATTATCGGCGTACCGGGTTGATCCGAGACGCACTGCGGATAGCTCAGCCAGTCCGCAATCTCGCCGCCGGCGGACAACCGGAGGGCTGGGAGCCCATTGGGTAGGTGCTCAGACAGACTCTCCAGAACCGGCCGCAGCGCTTCGGAGCCGAAGATCGCCTTCGCTGCGCTGTCGTCGACGATGTACGCGGCCTCGGCGGCCGTGAGATGGGTGTTGATCGGCACGTAGTACAGACCGGCCCGACGGGCCCCCCACATCACGGTGTGGAAGTGCTCGTTGTTCTCCAACATGATGGCGACGGCATCGCCCTCGCGCAGACCGGCCTGGCGAAACAGATGTGCCAGCCGATTCGCCCGCGTCTCCATCTCATCGAAGGTGACAGTCGTCCCGGACGGATAGAGGATGACGGCGGGTTTGTCGGGCTCGGCCTCGGCATGCTCGCGGATCTGCATGTGCTGGAAGCCCCCGCCCGGGGATCAGGCCTCCGACAGCCGCTGCTTGAGCGCCTCGAACTCGTCGCGCACCCCGGTCGGCAGCTTCTCGCCGATGAACTCGAACCACTCCTCGATCTGCGGCAGTTCGGCCCGCCACTCGTCGGCGCGCACCGCCAACGCCTCGGCGAGATCAGCCTCATCGACGTCCAGACCGCTCACATCGAGGGCGCCGGCCTCAGGCACGATCCCGATCGGGGTGGACGTCCCACCAGCCTTGCCCTCGACCCGTTCGATGATCCACTTCAGTACGCGGCTGTTCTCGCCGAAACCCGGCCACAGGAAGCGGCCGTCACCACCCCGGCGGAACCAGTTGACGAAGAAGATCTTCGGCAGCTTGGACTCGTCGGAGTTCTTGCCCAGGTCGATCCAATGCTGGCAGTAGTCGCCGACGTTGTAGCCCATGAACGGCAGCATCGCCATCGGATCGCGGCGAATGGTGCCGACCTGACCCTCGGCCGCGGCGGTCTTCTCGCTGCCCAGGGTCGCGCCGATGAACACCCCGTGCTGCCAGTCGCGAGCCTGGGTCACCAGCGGAACCGTGGTCTTGCGGCGGCCACCGAACAGAATCGCCGAGATCGGCACGCCCTGCGGGTCGTCCCACTCCGGCGCCAGCGTCGGGCACTGGGACATCGGCGTGCAGTAGCGCGAGTTCGGGTGCGCGGCGGGCTGATCGGACTCCGGGGTCCAATCCTCGCCCTTCCAGTCGATGAGGTGCTGCGGCTCGCCCTCCAGGCCTTCCCACCAGACCCCGCCGTCGTCGGTGAGCGCCACATTGGTGAACACGGTGTTGCCCGCGGCGATGGTCTTCATCGCGTTCGGGTTCGAGCTCCAGTTGGTGCCCGGTGCCACACCGAAGAATCCGAACTCCGGGTTGACCGCGTACAGCCGGCCGTCCTTGCCGAACCGCATCCAGGCGATGTCGTCACCCAGGGTCTCGGCGCGCCAGCCGGGGATGGTGGGCTGGATCATCGCCAGATTGGTCTTGCCGCAGGCCGACGGGAAAGCGGCCACCACGTAGTAGGCCTTATTCTCCGGCGAGATGAGCTTGAGGATGAGCATGTGCTCGGCAAGCCAGCCCTCGTCGCGTGCCATCGCCGAGGCGATCCGCAGCGAGTAGCACTTCTTGCCCAGCAGCGCGTTGCCGCCGTAGCCGGAGCCGTAGCTCCAGATCTCGCGGGTCTCCGGAAAATGAGTGATGTATTTGGTGTCGCTGCACGGCCACGGGACGTCGGCCTGACCCGGCTCCAGCGGCGCGCCGAGGGAATGCAGCGCCTTGACGAAGAACGCGTCGCCGCCCATCTTGTCCAGCGCCGATTTGCCCATCCGAGTCATCGTGCGCATCGAGACCACCACGTACTCGGAGTCGGTGATCTCCACCCCGAGTTTCGGATCATCGGCGCCCAGCGGACCCATGCAGAACGGCACCACATACATGGTGCGGCCGCGCATACAGTCCCGGTACAGCTCGGTCATGGTCGCCCGCATCTCGTCGGGGGCCATCCAGTTGTTGGTCGGTCCGGCATCGATCTCGCGCTCGGAGCAGATGAACGTGCGGGACTCGACGCGGGCGACGTCCGAGGGAGTCGACCGGGCAAGGTAGGAGCTCGGCGTCTCGGAGTCGCTGAGCCGGGTGAAGGTGCCGGCCGCCACCAGCTGTTCGCAGAGCCGCTCGTACTCCTCATCGGAGCCGTCGGCGAACACCACGCGATCCGGGCCGGTGAGCTCGGCGACTTCCCGAACCCAGCTGAGCAGGTCGGCGTGTTTGGTGGGTGCGTTGTCCAGACCGGGGATGGTCGCTGAGGTCATCGGTGTCTCCCGCATTGATTTGCTGCCCGGATCAGGTCAGCCGTACTCCTGTTTGAAGGTTAACGCGGGCCGGACTGCGACAGGTAATTGGACGGGTAATTGGGAGGATGGCCCGCCGGGGCCGGGCGGCATTCCGGAACCGGGTCGGCGGAAGCGACCGCCAGCGCCGACTCGAAGTCCAGCAGACGGGTGACCATCCGCTCCTCCATCGCTGCGCGCAGATCGGCGACCGCTTCGGCCACCCCGCGTTCCATGGCCACCCGTTCGGCCAACAACCGGCGGGCTCCGACAACCCAGCACGTAAGCAACACACCAATCCCGGCGCACCCCAGAACCGCGAACGGGGCCCAGTCCGGGCGGACATCGGTGAGCACCCGACCCGCGGCCAGGGACACGCTGCACCCGAATCCGATCCCCAGAAGTGCGGTCAGACGGTTCTCCAGCGGCGGCCACCGGCGCGGCCGAAAGGATGCTTCGTCCCGTGCACGGGGCGCGTCGCCGGGCTCCGGGGCAGACATACCGACCGCCTCGGCCAGTTCGGTCAGCCGCAGTGCCAGTGCCGCGTCGAATTCGTCGCCCACCCGCCTCACCTCGCGGCGTACCCGGCCCTCGAACCCATGCAGGCCGCCCCGGGGCAACTCAGCCGCCGCACCGCCCAGATCGGTGCGCAGCGCTGCACACATCGTGCGGGCCTGGACGCCGAGCTGCACCCGGGCCAGCCGGACCTGGCTGCGCAGTAGGACGGTCCGTACCTGTCGGTTCCGGACCCGTGCGGTGTGGTTCGAAGGTTCCGGCACCGGCTGGGGCACTCCGCCCGCCCTAACCCACAACCGCAGAGAGCCTCTGCCGATGTCCAGGGCGCAGCGCCGATGCAGGGCCGATAGGGATCCGTCGGCGGCCCGCCGGCGCCAGTGCGCCGCCCGGCGAAGGTGCCCGTCGAGATCACCGCCCCGATCGACCTCGAAGCCGGCATCCAGCATGACCTCGACCGCGGCGTTCATCCGCGCCAGCACCACCGCGTCCCCGGATAGGAAATCCGCCACCGCGGCGCCGGCCGGCCCGGCCGCGGCGAGCCCGTCGAGCACATCGACGAGGCCGCGATAGGACAGAGCCGGCGGCAGTGGATCCGCTGCCGCCAGGCAGTCGCCCAGTCCGTGCAGGGCCGCGTCATCAAGTACTTCCGCGGCGGCGGTGAGCACCGCCTGAACCGGGCTATCGGCCACCGCGCCATGCTGACAGTCACTCCGCCGCGGCGCGAGTCACCCCGATGGCAACCGTTGGGTATCAATCTGCGTCACGATGATGGCCCTGCCGAGTTCATGGTCCACCATGGGTCAATGCAAGCGCAGCGCGAGCGGGGTCCGGCGACGCCTGAGTCCGCAGCGCCGCCTCCCCGCCGAGTGACCAGCTTCCGGTCGCGGCGCTCGACTCTGACCGAGGCGCAGCAGGAGATCTGGCAACGGCTGTGGCCGCGGATCGGCCGTCAGGCCCGCACCGACTCCGCGGGCCCGCCGGAGCCTCTCGATGCCGGAGCCTGGTTCGGCAGGCGAACCCCGCTGGTCCTGGAGATCGGATGCGGCACCGGTACCTCGACGCTGGCGATGGCCCGGTCCGAGCCGGACATCGGAGTGATCGCGGTGGAGGTTTATCGTCGCGGTCTCGCGCAGTTGATGAGCGGCATCGACCGCGAGGGGGTGGACAACATCCGGTTGATCCGGGGCGATGCAGTCGATGTGCTGGAAACTCTGATCGCTCCCGGCTCCCTGACCGGAGTACGGGTGTTCTTCCCCGACCCGTGGCCCAAATCGCGGCATCACAAGCGACGGCTGTTGCAACCGGCGACGGTTGCCATGATCGCCGATCGGCTCCGGCCGGGCGGAGTTCTGCACGCCGCGACCGATCACCCCGGATACGCCGAGCAGATCGCCGAGGTCGGCGGCGGCGAACCGGCGCTGCGCAGAGCGCGGCCGGGTGAGCCGTTGCCGATATCGGCAGATCGGCCCGCCACCAAGTACGAGACCAAAGCCCACCGCGCCGGCAGTCCGATCAACGAATTCCTCTGGATCCGGCGTTCCCCGGATTCCGCGACTACGGCCCCAGACGAGGCCCCGGATACGGCCCCGGACGAGGCCCCGCGGGTGCCCGGCGAGTTGTCCGGGGAGTTGTCCAGT
>CAZGPT010000179.1:0-5834 GCA_964527015.1 uncultured Mycobacterium sp.
CGTCGTCCTCGTGCACCATGAACGCCGAGATGCCGTTGGCGCCCTTGTCCGGGTCGCTCACCGCCATCACCGTGTACCAGGCGGACTTGCCACCGTTGGTGATCCAGCACTTGGAACCGTTGAGGATCCAGTCGTCACCGTCGGCCTTGGCCCGGGTTCGCATCGCTGCGGCGTCGCTGCCGGCCTCCCGCTCGGAGAGGGCATAGGACGCCATCTTGCCGTCGACGATATCGGGCAGAACCTGTTTCTTCAGCTCGTCGGAGCCGCGCAGGATGAGCCCCATGGTGCCGAGCTTGTTGACCGCGGGAACCAGCGATGCCGACGCGTCGACCCGCGCAACCTCCTCGATGACGATGCAGGCCGCCACCGAGTCCGCGCCCTGACCACCGAACTCCTCGGGTACGTGCACCGCGTTGAAACCGGAGGCGTTCAGCGCATCGAGCGCCTCCTGCGGGAACCTCGCCTCCTCGTCCACCGCCGCGGCGTAGGGAGCGATCTCCTTCTCCGACAACGCCCGGATAGCGGCCCGGAGCTCCTCGTGCTCCTCGGGCAGACTGAACACATCGAACGACGAATTACCGGACCAACCAGCCACAACAGCCTCCTCGCTACTCGCTGCCAGATTACCCGCTTGCCTACCCCCCGAGTAAATGCTCCCGCAACGCCCGGTCCTTGGCCGCGACCTCTGCCTCCAGACCGGCCTGGAAAGCCGCCATCCGGCGACGCAACTGCGCGTCCGCCGCGCCCAGGATCCGCACTGCTAGCAACCCGGCGTTACGCGCACCGCCGATCGACACGCATCCCACCGGAACCCCGGCCGGCATCTGCACGATCGACAGCAGCGAGTCCAAGCCGTCGAGGTTGGCCAGCGGAACCGGAACGCCGATCACCGGCAGCGTCGTCGCCGAGGCCACCATCCCGGGCAGATGTGCCGCACCGCCGGCACCGGCGATGATCACCTGCAGACCCCGGCCGGCCGCGTCGCGGGCGTAGTCCAACATCAGCCCCGGGGTGCGGTGCGCCGAGACCACGCCCACCTCGAACGGCACCTCGAATTCGGCCAGCGCCCCGGCGGCCGCCTCCAGCACCGGCCAGTCACTGTCGCTGCCCATGATCACGCCGACCCTCGGCGACTCAGCCATCGGTACACCCGTCCCATCCGTCGGTCCACTGGGCGTGGGACAACCAGTGTGCCGCCCGTTCGGCTCGCTCCCGCACCAACCCGGCATTCTCGCCCAACACGTTCACATGCCCGATCTTGCGACCGGGCCGTTCCTGCTTGCCGTACAGATGCACGTTGACCTCCGGCATCCGGCCGAACAGATGGTGCAGCCGTTCATCCATGCTGATCGCCGGGGCACTCGGCGCGCCGAGCACATTGGCCATCACCGTTACCGGCGCCAGCGCCCGGGTCTGACCGAGCGGGTAGTCCAGCACCGCCCGCAGGTGCTGTTCGAACTGGCTGGTGACCGAACCGTTCATGGTCCAGTGACCGGAGTTGTGCGGGCGCATCGCCAGTTCGTTGACCATCAGCGTTCCGTCGGTCATCTCGAACAATTCGACGGCGAGAACACCTACGACGCCCAATTCCTCAGCGATCCGCAACCCCAGCCGTTCGGCCTGCGCATGTTGCTCCTCGGAGAGCTCCGGAGCCGGTGCAAGCACCGTAACGCAGATGCCTTCGCGCTGAATGGTTTCCACCACCGGCCAGGCGGCACCCTGGCCGAGCGGCGAACGGGCCACCAGCACCGCGAGCTCCCGGCGCATTTGCACCCGCTCCTCCAGTAGCACCGCCACCCCGTCGGCGAGATACCCGGCCGCCGCCTCCCGGGCCGCCCCGATATCGGCGGCCAGCACCACTCCGCGGCCGTCGTAGCCACCGCGCACCGTCTTGACCACCGGCGGACCGCCCACCGATGCGGCGAAGGCATCGACGTCGTCGACGTCGTTCACCTCGGCGAACCGCGGAACCGGGGCCCCCATCGCGGTGAGCCGCTGGCGCATCGCCAACTTGTCCTGCGCGTAGAGCAGTGCCTCGGGTGGCGGCAGCACCGCCACCCCTTCGGCGACGAGCTGCTGTAGCAGCCCGGTGGGCACATGCTCGTGGTCGAAGGTCAGCGCCGCGGCACCCGCTGCGGCAAGGCGTAAGGCCGCCATGTCGGTGTGGGAGCCGATAACGATGTCGGGACTCACCTGGGCGGCGGGGTCATCCGGGCTGACCGCCAGCACCCGTAGGCTCTGGCCGAGGGCGATCGCGGCCTGGTGGGTCATCCGGGCCAACTGCCCGCCGCCCACCATCGCGACCACGGGTCCGTCCGGCACGGGCTCCATAGTGACACGGCCGGTTACATGACCGCGGACTTGGCCGCAGCAGCTCGTAATTATCGGTGGTGACCAGCGCCACTACGCGAGTCGGGACAATTTCCGTAGAATTAGAAATCGTGTCTTTTGCCGATGCCACGATTTCGCGGCTGCCCCGGGCCTTCCGGCCCTTCGCGGAGCGACATCATGAGCTGATCAAGTTCGCGATCGTCGGCGCCACCACTTTCATCATCGACTCGGTGATCTTCTTCACGTTGAAGCTGACCATCCTGGAGCCGAAACCGGTGACCGCCAAGGTGATCGCCGGCATCGTCGCGGTGATCGCGTCCTACATCCTGAACCGGGAGTGGAGCTTCCGGGACCGCGGCGGGCGGGAACGTCATCACGAGGCGCTGTTGTTCTTCGGGGTCAGCGGCGTGGGCGTGGTGCTCAGCATGGCGCCGCTCTGGTTCTCCAGCTATGTGCTGGGCCTGCGGGTACCGAATGTGACGCTGGCGACGGAAAACCTCGCCGACTTTCTCTCCGCGTACATCATCGGCAACCTGCTCCAGATGGCTTTCCGCTTCTGGGCGTTCCGGCGGTGGGTGTTCCCCGATGAGGTGGGCCGTGAGCCGGATCGGGCGCTGGAGTCGACGTTGACCTCGGGCGGCATCGTCGAGGCGATCGAGGACGAGATCGAGGCCCGCGAATCCCGTCGCGGCGTGGTGACCCCACTGCGCCGGCGACGCCGACCTCCGGCGGCCTAGCGCCCGATCGGGTATTCCTCGGCATCAAGGGTGTCGAACACCTCGTGGTATAGCAGGGAGTGCACCTGCTCGACTCGGGGAATGTCGGAGAACTCCAGGGGATCCTGCGACGCCGACTCGATGACCAGGGTGCCGGTGCGGACCATGCGGTCGAGCAGCCCGTGCCGGTATTCCACGCTGCTGATCCGGGCCAGTGGAATGTCGATACCCGCCCGGGCCAGCACGCCGTGCCGGTACATCACCCGGCGGTCGGTGATGACGAAGTGGGTTGTCAGCCAGGCCAGGAACGGCCGCGCCGTGAGCCAACCGGTCAACAGCAGCCAGACACCCGCCAGCACCGCCGACACCACCTGCCGGGCCCGCGGATCCCAGCCGGTCCGGCTGACCACCGCTGCACCGAACGCAGCCACCGCCGTGGTCAGCAGCAGCACCAGCACCGGACCGATCAGGCGCTTCCAGTGCGGGTGGCGATGCAGCACCACCTCCTCGTCGGCCGCGAGAACGTTATCGGGATATCCCACTGGCTTCTCCTAGTGCTCCCGCTGGGTCCCTAACTCCCACGTCACCGGGCAACGATGCCACAGGAGCGCTACGCTCCGGGAAATCACCGGAGGACTGCCGCCCATGTTCAACCGGCCCAAAAAGTTCAATTGGCCCAAGAATGCCCCGCTCTACGACGCCTACCGGAGTTTCCTCGCCGATCCGGGCACGGCGTTCACCACCCCCGGCCACAAACGCAACCCCGAACTGGTCGACGAGTTCCTGGCGCTGGACGTTCCGCACTACCTCGGGGTGGAGAACCGGCGGGTCTCGACCCGGCGGCTGGCCACCGCCGAACGCCTCGCCGGGGAGCTGTGGGGGGCGGATTGGTGCGGATTCTCCGTGCAGGGTTCCTCGCATGGCAATGAGGCCCTGTGCCTGTCGGTCGGCAAGCCCGGCGACAAGGTGATCGTGGCCCGCACCATTCACAAATCACTGTTCTTCGGCCTCGTCCTGGCCGGCCTGGTGCCGGTATGGGTACGGCCGGATATCGACGAGCGGACCGGTTTGACCGCGGGCATGCCGGTGAGTCGGGTCGCCGACGCGCTGCGGGCCAACCCCGAGGCGAAGGCCGTGATGCTGGTCGAGCCGAGCTACGTCGGCGGGGTCTCCGATGTGGCTGCGCACGCCGACCTGGCGCACGCGCACGGCATCCCGCTGACGGTCGATGCCGCCTGGGGAGCTCACCTCGGCTTCCATCCCGACCTGCCGCCGCATGCCATCCGGGCCGGAGCGGACGCACTCGTGACGAGTATCCACAAACATGCCACCGGCTTCTCCCAGTCCTCCATGGTGCTGGCCCAGAGCCGGCTCATCGATCTCGAACGCCTCGAGGCCGCGTTCGAGGGCCTGCACACCACCAGCCCGTCGGGTGGCATCTTCGCGAGCATCGACCTGACCCGGGACCTGCTGGCCGAGCGTGGCCAAGAATTGCTCGGCCAGGCGATCGGGCTGGCCCGCGGCGCGCGTGACCGCTTCCGGCAGGTGCCCGGACTCGGTGTGGTCGGTCCGGAGTTGGCCGACCGGTCCCCCGGGCTGCTGATGCAGGATCCCACCAAGATCGTGCTGACCCTGACTGGAACCGGAGCCGATGGTCAACTGGTCGCCGACGTGCTCGAACAGCGGGGCCTTCATCTGGAGTTCGCCGACCGCGACACGTTCTGCCCCGTCATCACGCTGGCCGACACACCGGCGAGCGTCGACTTCATGGTCACCGAGATCGTCCGGGCGATAGCGGAACACCGCGGTGCCCCGCGGCCCCTGGTCCCGATCACCGCGTGGACGCTGCAGCCGGACACCGCGATGAGCCCCCGCGAGGCCTTCTTCGCCGACCACGAGCGAGTTCCGGCCGAGGCCGCAATCGGCCGGATCGCCGCCGAGACCGCGGCACCCTATCCGCCCGGAGTGCCCGCCCTGGCCCCCGGCGAACGGGTACACGCCGCGATGCTGGCGGCCCTGCAGGAAGAGGCGCGCAGCGGCACCCGGATCGCCTACTGCGGAGATCCGTCGCTGCAAACCGTGCTCGTCGTCAAGGATGCTCGTCGTCAAGGAGTAGCCGGGAGCCGATCGGCCGGGGTCTAACATCGTCATCCATGACAAGCGTTACCGAACCGGATATCCACACCACCGCCGGCAAGCTGACCGATCTGCGTCAGCGCGCGGAGGAGACGCTGCGTCCGGTGGGCGAGGCAGCCGTCGAGAAAACCCACGCCAAGGGCAAGCTGACCGCCCGTGAACGCATCCTTGCTCTGCTCGACGAGGGCTCCTTCGTCGAGCTCGACGCGTTGGCCCGGCACCGCTCCACCAATTTCGGGCTGAAGGACAACCGGCCGGTCGGCGACGGCGTGGTGACCGGCTACGGCACCATCGACGGCCGCGATGTCTGCATCTTCAGCCAGGATGCGACGGTCTTCGGCGGCAGCCTCGGGGAGGTCTACGGCGAGAAGATCGTCAAGGTCCAGGAACTGGCCGTCAAGACCGGCCGACCGCTCATCGGGATCAACGACGGGGCCGGCGCCCGCATCCAGGAGGGCGTGGTCTCCCTCGGCCTGTACAGCCGGATCTTCCGGAACAACATCCTGGCCTCCGGCGTAGTGCCGCAGATCTCGCTGATCATGGGTGCGGCCGCCGGCGGTCACGTCTACTCCCCCGCGCTCACCGATTTCGTGGTGATGGTCGACCAGACCAGCCAGATGTTCATCACCGGCCCCGATGTCATCAAGACCG
>CAZGPT010000180.1:0-5807 GCA_964527015.1 uncultured Mycobacterium sp.
CGGCCTGCTGCGCGACGGTGAACCGGTGGCCGGGCTGACCTGGCTGCCGTTCACCAATCAGCGCTATACCGCCGTGGTGGGCGGACCGCTGTATGTCAACGGTATCGAGCAGCCTGCGCTCGAGCCTGCTGACCTGGCCGACTCCATCGTCGGCTTCGGCACCTTCAACGTCGACTGGGGAGGTCGCTTCCCGGGTCGCTACCGGCTGGCGGTGCTGGAAAGTCTCAGCCGGGTCTCCTCGAAACTGCGCATGCATGGTTCCACCGGTATCGACATGGCGTTCGTCAGCGCCGGAATCATTGGCGCAGCAGTCAGTTTCGGCGGACATGTCTGGGACCACGCCGCCGGGGTGGCGCTGGTCCGGGCGGCCGGCGGCGTGGTTACCGACCTCGATGGCGGTGCGTGGACCGTCGAGACCCGCTCCACGCTGACCGCCGCGCCGGGCGCCCACGGCCAGGTGCTGGAGATCCTGCGCGGGGTCGGCTCGACGGAGGAGTTTCGCTGATGGACCCGCGACACCAGTTGGCGGTGCGGGTGATTCCCTGCCTTGACGTAGACGCCGGCCGGGTGGTCAAAGGGGTCAACTTCGAGAACCTGCGCGACGCCGGGGACCCGGTGGAACTGGCTGCCGTCTATGACGCCGAGGGCGCCGACGAGCTCACCTTCCTCGATGTCACGGCGTCGTCATCGGGACGCGCCACGATGCTCGAGGTGGTGCGCCGCACCGCCGAACAGGTCTTCATCCCACTGACCGTCGGCGGCGGGGTACGAGCGGTCGCCGATGTCGACACCCTGCTGCGAGCGGGTGCCGACAAGGTCTCGGTCAACACCGCCGCGATCGCCCGCCCTGATCTGCTGGTCGACTTGGCCACGAGATTCGGTTCGCAGTGCATCGTGCTGTCGGTGGACGCCCGGACCGTGCCGCGCGGGGGAGCGCCAACACCGTCGGGCTGGGAGGTCACCACCCACGGCGGTAGGCATGGCACCGGGATCGACGCGGTCGAATGGGCCTGCAGGGGAGCCGAACTCGGGGTCGGGGAGATCCTGCTCAACTCGATGGATGCTGACGGCACCAAGGCCGGGTTCGATCTGGATATGCTCCGCGCGGTGCGTCGGGCGGTCACCGTGCCGGTGATCGCCAGCGGTGGGGCCGGCGCGGTGGAGCATTTCGCGCCCGCCGTGAAAGCAGGCGCCGACGCGGTTCTGGCCGCCAGCGTTTTCCACTTCGGGGAGCTGACCATCGGAGCCGTGAAGGCCGCCATGGCGGCGGAAGGGATTACCGTCAGGTGATGCTCGACCCGACGATCGCGGCGAAGCTCAAACGCAACTGCGACGGCCTCTTCGCCGCGGTCGCCCAGGAGCGCGGCACCGGGGTGGTGCTCATGGTGGCCTGGATGGACGACGAGGCACTGGCCCGAACCCTGGCCACCCGCGAGGCCACCTACTACTCCCGCTCTCGCGGTGAGTACTGGGTCAAGGGCGCCACATCCGGGCACACCCAGCGAGTGCACTCGGTCCGGCTGGACTGTGACGGCGACACGGTCCTGCTGGAGGTCGAACAGACCGGCGCGGCCTGCCACACCGGCGAGCACAGCTGTTTCGACGCCGACGTGCTGCTGTAACCGGAAACTTCGGAGCGGTTTCCTGCGCTCAGCGGCGGCTAGCGCGCCGAAGTTCGCAGCACCTCCAGCGCCTTGTCGGCGTGGGTGTCCATGTTGACCTCACTGGAGATCACCTCGAGCACGGTGCGGTCGCTGTCGATGACGAACGTGGCGCGCTTGACGGGCAGGAACTTGCCGAGCAGTCCGCGTTTGACGCCGAACGCCTCGGCCACCTTCCCGTCGGCATCGGACAACAGCGGGTAGTCGAAACGCTGAGAGTCGGAGAACCGGGCCTGCTTGGCCACCGCATCGGTGCTGATGCCGACCCGCGAAGCGCCCACCGCGTCGAACTCGGCCGCGAGATCGCGGAAGTGGCAGGCTTCCCTGGTGCAGCCCGGAGTCATCGCCGCCGGGTAGAAGAACAGCACGATGGGCCCGCCCGCGAGCAGATCGGACAGCGTGCGCGGGGTTCCGGTCTGGTCCGGCAGTTCGAATTCGGGGGCACGATCACCAGGCTTCATGTCCGCCACGCTAGCGCCGGTCCACGCCGAATAACAGGTCTGGGATGATGTACGCCGTGCAGTCGACGCCCACCACCACTCGGGCGGAGTTCCGCGCAATGGCCGCCGAACACCGCGTGGTTCCGGTGACCCGCAAGGTGCTCGCCGACAGCGAGACGCCGCTGTCGGCCTATCGGAAGCTGGCCGCCGATCGGCCGGGGACATTTCTGTTGGAGTCCGCCGAGAACGGCCGGTCCTGGTCGCGCTGGTCATTCATCGGAGCCGGTGCCGCGTCGGCGCTGACGGTTCGGGAAGGCCGCGCGGTCTGGCTGGGCGCCGCCCCCGAGGGCGTTCCCGGTGACGGTGATCCCCTGGAGGTGCTGCGGGCCACCATGGGCCTGCTGTCCACGAGCCTCCCGGCGGGAGGGCTGACTTCGGTGGGTGCGGACCTGCCGCCGCTGTCCGGCGGGCTGGTGGGCTTCTTCGCCTACGATTTCGTCCGTCGGCTGGAGCGGCTGCCCGAACTTGCCCTCGATGACCTCGGGCTTCCCGACATGCTGCTGCTGCTGGCCACCGATCTGGCCGCGGTCGACCATCACGAGGGCACCATCACGCTGATCGCCAATGCGGTCAACTGGGATGGCGGCGAGGAGCGCGTCGACGGGGCCTACGACGACGCGGTCGGGCGACTGGACTTGATGACTGCCGCGCTCGCTCAGCCGTTGCATTCGACGGTGGCGACGTTCTCCCGGCCCGAGCCGCGGCCGCGCGCCCAGCGCACGTGCGAGGAGTACGGCGCAGTGGTGGAACGGCTGGTGGCCGAGATCGAAGCCGGCGAGGCGTTCCAGGTGGTGCCCTCCCAACGGTTCGAGATGGACACCGAGGCTCAGCCGATCGACGTCTACCGGATGCTGCGCGCCACCAACCCCAGCCCCTACATGTACTTGATGCATATTCCGAACGGGGCCGGCGGCACGGCGTTTTCCATCGTCGGTTCCAGCCCCGAGGCTTTGGTGACCGTTCAGGACGGCCGGGCCACGACACATCCGATCGCCGGTACCCGGTGGCGGGGCCGGACCGAGGAGGAGGACCATCTGCTGGCCAAGGAACTGCTGGCCGACGATAAGGAATGCGCCGAACATCTGATGCTGGTCGATCTCGGCCGCAATGACCTCGGCCGGGTCTGCGTGCCGGGAACCGTGCGTGTCGAGGACTACAGCCATATCGAGCGCTACAGCCACGTCATGCACCTGGTCTCGACGGTGACCGGGGTGCTGGCGGAGGACCGGACCGCCTTGGATGCGGTGACGGCATGTTTTCCCGCGGGCACGCTGTCCGGTGCTCCGAAGGTGAGGGCGATGGAACTCATCGAAGAGGTGGAGAAGACCCGCCGCGGCCTGTACGGCGGGGTGGTCGGCTATCTGGACTTCGCCGGCAATGCCGATTTCGCGATCGCCATCCGCACCGCTCTCATGCGTGACGGCACCGCCTACGTCCAGGCCGGCGGCGGGGTGGTAGCCGACTCCAACGGTCCCTACGAATACACCGAGGCCTCCAATAAGGCCAGGGCCGTGCTTGCCGCGATCGCGGCCGCCGAGACGTTGAGCACCCCGTGAGCACCCCGTGATCCGGATAGCGCAACTGTTGCTGATCCTCGCAGCCGGCGGGCTGTGGGTGGCTTCGCGGCTGACCTGGGTGACGGTCACCTCATTCGACGGTCTTGGCCAACCCAAAATCTCGGCGCTCAACGGTGCGGCTTGGTCCACGGCGTTGTTGCCCATGGCGGTCCTGCTGCTCGCGGCCGCGCTGGCCGCGCTGGCGGTGCGGGGCTGGCCGCTGCGAGCGGTGGCGCTGCTGGTGGCGGTGGTGTGTTTCGGGCTGGGGTATCTGGGAGCCGGTCTCGTCCTGATGCCCGATGTCGGCCCACGCGGCGCCGAGGTCGCCGACGTGGCCGTGGTGACCCTGGTTGACAGCAACCGGTATCTGCCCGGCGCGGTGCTGACTCTGATCGCCGCGGTCACCGCGCTGATCGCCGCGGTGCTGCTGATGCGCTCGGCGGTGTCATCCGCCGATCAGGCCGCGCGGTACGCCGCACCGGGAGTGTCTGGCAGTGCATCGGGAATGTCCGAGCGCGGCATGTGGGATGCCCTCGACGAGGGGCGGGACCCGACCGGATCCGACACCGAGGGGCGGTGATCGGGGTGGGCCGACGGGCCGCTACCCTTCTTCCGAGGTACACGTCATCGCCAGACACCGCAAGGGGGGACCGGCTGTCATGACTTCGGCAACCGTGCTCGACTCCATCCTTTCGGGCGTCCACGCGGACGTCGCCGCTCGAGAAGCGGTGGTCAGCATGGCCCAGCTCAAGGCGGCCGCGGAGGCGGCACCGCCGCCGCTCGACGCGATGACGGCCCTGCGTGCCCCCGGAATCGCGGTGATCGCCGAGGTCAAGCGATCCAGCCCGTCGCGGGGCCAGTTGGCCCCCATCGCCGACCCCGCGGAGTTGGCACGGGCGTACCAGAACGGTGGCGCCCGGGTGATCAGCGTGCTCACCGAGCAACGCAGGTTCGGCGGATCGCTGGCCGACCTCGACGCGGTCCGGGCCGCGGTGTCGATACCGGTGCTGCGCAAGGACTTTGTGGTCGGCCCGTACCAGATCCACGAAGCGAGGGCCCACGGCGCCGATATGCTGCTGTTAATCGTGGCCGCTCTCGATCAGCCGGCGCTGGTGTCCATGCTGGACCGCACCGAATCTCTGGGAATGACTCCCCTCGTCGAAGTGCACACCGAGGGGGAGGCCGACCGCGCCCTCCAAGCCGGGGCCCGGGTGATCGGCGTGAACGCCAGAGACCTGAAGACTCTCGACGTCGATCGGGACTGCTTCGGTCGGATTGCGCCCGGGCTGCCTTCCAACATCATTCGGGTCGCCGAGTCGGGTGTGCGGGGCCCGGCAGACCTGCTCGCCTACGCGGGCGGTGGAGCCGATGCCGTCCTGGTCGGCGAGGGCCTGGTGACCAGCGGTGATCCCCGCAGCGCGGTGGCTGACCTGGTGACAGCGGGCGCGCACCCGTCATGTCCGAAACCGGTACGCTGAGCGGCACCCGCGCTACCAGAATCCGACCATGGCCGATACCTCCACTCCCAACCTGCCGCGGACCAGTGCCGCCGTCGCCGAGGCGACCGGGCACGACCCCGACGCCCGCGGCCACTTCGGTGTTTTCGGTGGCCGCTACGTCGCCGAAGCGCTGATGGCCGTTATCGAAGAAGTCACCGCTGCTTACGAGAAAGCCCGGACCGACCGGGCCTTTCTGGACGAACTCGACCGTTTGCAGACCCACTACGCCGGCCGCCCCTCACCGTTGTACGAGGCGTCCCGGCTCAGTGCGCACGCCGGGGGCGCGCGGATATTCCTGAAACGTGAGGACCTCAACCACACCGGTTCGCACAAGATCAACAACGTCCTGGGGCAGGCATTGCTTGCCAGGCAGATGGGCAAGACCAGGGTCATCGCCGAGACCGGCGCCGGTCAACACGGCGTGGCCACCGCGACCGCCTGCGCCCTGCTGGGCCTCGAATGCGTGGTCTACATGGGTGCGGTGGACACCGCCCGCCAGGCGCTCAACGTTGCCCGAATGCGCCTTCTCGGGGCGCAAGTCGTTGCGGTGCAATCGGGCTCGAGAACCCTCAAGGACGCCGTCAACGAAGC
>CAZGPT010000181.1:0-5721 GCA_964527015.1 uncultured Mycobacterium sp.
GGCACCCCGCTGGGGGACCCGATCGAAATCGAAGCCCTGCGACAGGCTTTCGAACTTTCCGAGGTCGAGCGGTCGGTACCGTGCATCCTGGGTTCGGTGAAGTCGAACATCGGCCACCTGGATGCGGCATCCGGAGTCACCGGCCTGGTCAAGACCATCCTGTGCCTGAAGAACAAGGGCATTCCCCCGACCGTGCACTACACCGCCCCCAACCCCGAGTTGCACCTCGAAGGAACACCGTTCGTGGTGTCGAACAGCTACCTGCCGTGGGAGTCCGACGCTCCGCGCCGGGCCGGGGTCAGCTCCTTCGGGGTCGGCGGTACCAATGTGCATCTCGTCGTCGAGGAGGCACCCGAGCCGTCCCGCGCCGCCGCCGCACCGGACGGTCCGCAGGTGCTGCTGCTATCCGCGCGCACCGATGAGACCCTGCACGATGCCAAAGCTGCGCTGGCAGAGGAACTCGCCCGCGACGAGCACCTGTCGCTGCCCGACGTCGCCTACACGCTGGCGGGCCGCCGGAAACATGAGGTGCGGATGGCGGCCGTCGTCGCGGACCGCGCTGACGCGTGCGCCGTGCTCGCCGCAGCCGAGCATGACGCCGAGCATGACAATGTCGCGGTCGGCCACTGCCCGTCGGGTGCAACACCCGACGCGGACCGGGTGGCGTTCCTGTTTCCCGGCCAGGGTGCCCAGCACGTCGGGATGGCCCGCGGCCTCTACGACACCGAACCGGTGTTCCGGGAGAATTTCGATCGGTGCGCCGCGGGCTTCGACGCGGAACTGGGCATCGACCTGAAGGCCGAGGTGTTCGACGGCACCGGCCTGGAGTCCACCGACCTGGCCCAGCCGGCGCTGTTCACGGTCGAGTACTCGCTGGCGCAATTGGTGATGTCCTATGGCGTCAGCCCGGCGGCGTTGGCCGGACACAGCATCGGTGAACTCGTGGCCGCTGCCCTCGCCGGGGTGTTCGACCTCGATGTGGCGATCAAGGTGGTCTCGATGCGGGCACGGCTGATGCATGAGGCACCGCCCGGCGCCATGGTGGCGGTGGCCGCCAGCCCGGACGATATCGCCGCCCAGATGACCGCCGAGGTCGATCTCGCGGCGATCAACGAGTTCGGAAGCTGCGTGGTCGCCGGCCCCGAGCAGGCTATCCGCGACCTCACCAACCGCCTTGCCGCCGACGGAGTCGTGGCCCGGCGGGTCCGAACATCGCACGGTTTCCATTCCCAGTCGATGGATACGGTTCTGGCCCCGTTCGCCGAGTTCCTGTCCACCCTGACCTTGCATGCGCCGCGAATCCCGATGCTGTCCAACGTGACCGGAACCTGGATGACCGAGGAGGAAGCGACCGATCCGAATCGCTGGGCGCAGCACATCCGGTCCACCGTGCGGTTCGCCGACGAGGTCCAGGCTCTGCTCGCTGACAGCCACAGGGTGCTCGTCGAGGTGGGCCCCGGGGGCAGTCTGACCGGCTCGGCCGTGCGCCTGCCCGGGTGGTCGGAAACCCACCGCGCGGTCCGCCTGATGCGCCACCCGCTGCAGAGCAGGGCCGACCGGGATGCGTTCCTGCTCGCGCTGGGACAGCTGTGGTCCGCCGGCGCGGGCGTGGACTGGGCAAGGTTGTACGGCGAGCACCCGCGGCGCGTCACGCTGCCCGGCTACGCCTTTGCGCGGGAGCGCTACTGGATCGACCCGGACACCACCGCCGCGCGAAGCGGCGGGGGAGCCGGGCAGGGCGGCGCGGCGGTGACCGAGGCGCCGCCCGCCACCGGCCAGCGCGGTACCCCCGTTGATGCCCGTACCCAGATGCAGTCGACCCTGCAGCGGATCTGGTCGCAGTGCCTGGGCGTCGAGTCTGTGGCGCCCGGGGACAACTTCTTCGAGATCGGCGGTGACTCGTTGGTGGCGATCGGCGTTGCGATGACCGCCTCGCACGAAGGCGTCGAACTCACCCCGCAGGACCTCTACGACCATTCCAGCATCAGCGACCTCGCCGATGCCCTGGTGGCACGCCACGCCTCGGGCGGGCTGGGCAGCCAGGACACCGGCGACCTGGATCCGCCGATGCCGCCGAACCTATTGCGCTTCCTCGAGAGCGGGCTGGCCGACCCCGGCCGCTGGCGGGTGCCCCTGATCCTGCGCCTGGATGCGACGGTGAGTGCAGACGACGTCCGCGCGGTGATATCCGCTGTGGTCGACCATCACGATGCGCTGCGGATGCGGGTGGTCAACTCGGCGGGTGTCTGGGAACAGCAGATCGACGAGCCCGGTGGCGACACCGAACTGACGGAGGTGGTGCTGCCCGCCGATGCCGGGCCGGGCAGCGCTGCGGAACGCGAAGCGCTCAATGCCGTCGTTTCGGCCACCATCGCGGGGCAGGAGTTGACCAGCTCGGTCCTGACCGCCACCTATGCCGTTGGTGCACAAAAAGACCCGCGATTCCTGATTCTTACCGTGCATGCGATGGTCGACGACACCACCGCACGGGAGGTGCTGGTGACCGACATCCTGACCGCGTTCGGGCAACGGCTCGCCGGCAGCGACATCACGCTGGAGCCGACCACCACGAGTTGGCGGGAGTGGTCGCAACGGTGCGCGGCGCTGGCCGCCCATCCCGCGGTCCTCGAACGGCGCGGCTACTGGATCGACACCGAAACAGCGGCGACGGTGCGGCTGGCTGATCCCGAGGTCTCCGGCGCGCCGGGAGCCGATGATCTGATCAGATTTGCGACCGCGCTCACCCCCGAGCAGACATCGCAGATCGACAATGCCCGCCGAGTTCTGCAGGCATCGACCGAGGAGATTCTGCTGGCGACGCTGGCGCGCAGCCTCGCGGCGACCGTCGGAGAGGGCGTTGCGACCGTGGACCTCGCCGGTGCCGGGCGCTCGGTACTGCGACCGGACGTGGACTTCCACCGGACGGTCGGCTGGTTCTCGACGATCTACCCGGTCGCGCTGCCCTGTCTCGGGCTGCCGGGTGCCGGCGCCGCCGAACTGCTGGCCGACGTCAGCCGCATCGTCAAGGATGTGCCGCACCATGGCATCGGGTACGGACTGCTGCGGTACCTGCACGCCCCGACCGCGGGACTGCTCGGGGCGGCCGGCGCTGCAGACGTGTTCCTCTCCTACCTCGGGATGATGCCCGAGTGGCAGCAGAGCGACGCGCCGGTGCAATTCGACGCAGACAGCGAGTTGACGGTCCGGGAGACCCTGCCGGGCCTGGGCCATCCGCTCGAAGTGCGGACCTATCGGCACGGCGGTGTCCTGCACATGGACTTCTGGTACGACGCCCGGCGGGTAACTGGCGGCACGGTCGAGTCCATCGCGGAGCAGTTCCCGGCCACGATGATGCAACTGATCGGTGACGCGCTGATGGGCGACGGGGACAGTGACGACGACGAGGTCGAGGACGAGGCACTCGCCCTGGTAGACCTGTCGGCAGCCGTTTTCGACGACGATGAGTAGGTAGAGATGTCTGAGTCCGGCAACGGTGTCGAAGTTGAGGGCATCGGCAAGTCCTTCGGTTCCGTTGATGCGTTGCGGGACATCTCCTTTGAGGTTGGCCGCGGCGAGGTCGTGGCGTTGCTCGGCCCCAACGGTGCGGGTAAGACGACGACGGTGGAGATCCTGTCGACGTTGACCAGGCCGGACCGGGGCCGCGCCCGGGTGGCCGGCCACGACGTCGTCGACGACGCCGCGATGGTGCGTCGCTCGATCATGTTGACCGGTCAGCACGTGGCGCTCGACGAGATGCTCACCGGTTACGAGAACCTGGTGATGTTCGGCCGGCTGCAGGGCCTCAAGAAGCCCGAGGCCAAGACCCGGGCGCGCGACCTGCTGCGTGAGTTCGACCTCGAGCACGCCGCCGAGCGCCGGGTCGGTACGTATTCGGGTGGTATGCGCCGCCGCGTCGATATCGCCTGCGGCCTGGTGGTCCGTCCCGAGGTGGTCTTCCTCGACGAGCCGACCACCGGTCTGGATCCGCGCAGCCGGCAGGCGATCTGGGAGTTGGTCGCCACGTTCAAGGACGCCGGCATCGCCACGTTGCTGACCACGCAGTACCTCGAGGAGGCCGACGCACTCAGCGACCGGATCATCGTGATCGACCACGGCACTATCGTCGCGCAGGGCACCGCCGACGACCTCAAGGAGCGCACCGGCGGGACCTTCTGCGAAATCGTGCCGCGCGATCCCGCTGACGTCCAAGCCCTGGCCGAGGCGTTGGGTCCGCTGCTGCCGGAGTTCAGTCGGGCGGCGCTGACCCCGGATTCCGACCGCGTGAGTCTTCCCGCCCCGGAAGGGCCGAGAACGTTGACTGCGGCATTGGCGCGGTTGAGCGCGGCGGATATCGAACTGGCCGATATCGCGTTGCGCAGGCCGTCGCTCGATGATGTGTTTCTGGCGCTGACCGGTAACGCCGTCGGTGCGAACCGCGCCGAACCGGCGGCCGGTGAGGTGTTCTCGTGACCGCATTGACCCTGACACGGCCGATTCCCTCCGGGACACAGCAGTGGTGGGTGCTGACGGCGCGGCTCATCGCTCCGACACTGCGCAACGGCGAAGTCGCGGTGGGTGTGGCGGTATCGGTGGCGGCGACCGCCAGCCTCTACATACCGCTGAACCGGCTGATGGACGGCCCGGACCTGCAGATGAGCAGTTACGCGCAATACCTGGTGCCCCTGATCGTGTTGCAGGCCATCGCATTCGCGTCGATCTCCACCGCGTTCCGGGCTGCGACCGACTCGGTACAGGGAATCAACCGCCGGTTCCAATCCCTGCCGATCGCGTCGCTGACGCCGTTGGCGGCCCGGATTACCGCTGCGCTCTACCGCTGTGTCATCGGGCTGGTGGTCGCATTGGCAGCCGGATATGTCATCGGGTTCCGGTTCCACCGTGGGCTCTGGTACGCCGCGGTGTTCTGTCTGCTGACGTTGCTCATCGGACTGGCTTTGGCACTGCTCGGTGACACCCTCGGTACGAAGTCGCGCGATCCGGCGGCGACCGCGCAGTGGCTGTTGTTGCCGCAACTGATCTTCGGCTTCCTGTCGGTGGGAATCCAGCCGCTGCACCGGTTTCCCGAGTGGATTCGGCCGGTCGTCGACAATCAGCCGATCTCCCGGCTGGTCTACGCGCTACAGGCCCTCGCCGGAGACTCCGCCGGGGGAGTGCCGCCGGTCACCTGGTCGGTAATCGGGCCGGCCCTGGCCTGGACGGTCGGCATCATGGCCGTGACGCTGCCCTGGGCCGTCGTGGTTTATCGGCGGAGGACCTGATGGCGGTTCTGGAGGGGGTGCCGGTGGTCGGCGCTGCCGAGGCCGAGCTGGCCGGTTCGGAGAACTCGCTGCGCAGTCTGCTGTCGCAGACGGCGGTGCTCACCGGCCGCCTTCTGCTCCGGTCGGTCCGCAGCCCGATGACGCTGGTCCACGCGGTGCTGCTGCCGGTGGCGTTCCTGCTCACCCTCAAAGTCGTCTTCGGCGACTCGATCACGGCGATCACCGGGGAGAACGCGCTGTACCGCAGCGTGCCCCTGGTGGCGTTGCTGGCAACCATGTCGGGGTCGACAACGGGGATGGTAGGGATCAACGCCGAGCGCTTCGACGGTTTCCTGGCCCGGATGTGGTCGCTGCCGATCCACCGCGGCGCCGGGCTGCTGTCCCGGCTCGGCGCCGAGACGGTCCGGCTGGTCTTCACCACCCTGGTCGTCCTGGGCACCGGTAT
>CAZGPT010000182.1:0-5661 GCA_964527015.1 uncultured Mycobacterium sp.
TGGATTACGGTCAGAACCCCGGCCTGGTCTTCCCGGTGGGCATCGAGGACTTCCCGGAGGAGCATTCCCAGCGGGTGCACGTGCTGGATGCGGAGATGGACAATGTGATGGTGGTCGCCACCGCCCAGCGCGGTAAGTCGAGCACCTTGATGACGATGGTCACCACCGCGGCTCTGATGTACACCCCGGAACGGGTCACGTTCTACTGCATGGGCGCCTCGCTGTACCCGGTGGAGGCCTATCCGCATGTGGCGGGGGTGGTCAGCCTCACCGATGCGGAGGGGATCTCGAGGACCATCGCGACGGTCGAGGGGTTGATCCGGGCCCGGGAGGCCTCCTTCAAGCGACATCAGGTCGACATCGCGGAGTTCCGCGAACGGCGGTTCGGCACGCCGGCCGGCGGCGGCACCGACCCCGAGGACAAGTTCGGTGACGTGTTCCTGGTCATCGACAACTTCGGCGATCTGTATGACAAGGACAACGGGCTCGGTGACCGCGCCATCGCCATTGCCCGGCAGGGCCTGTCCTATGGGGTGCATGTGATCAGCAGTGCCAGCGGTTGGCTGGTGGGGCAGAAACAGGCTTTGCTCAACGTCGCGAACGCGCGCATCCAGCTTCGGTTGAGCAACCCCGACGAGACCCAGATGGGCACCGGGATGGAGCACCGCCGGGCGGCCCGGCAGACCCTGGACCGACCGGGGTTCGGGATCACCAGGACCGGACACGAACTGCTGATCGGCGTCCCGGAAATCCTCGACTCCGAAGGCAACCGGGTGGGCACCCGGGCGGTCGGCGCGATGATCGCGGCCCAAACGGGGGCCGGCAAGGTGGAGACCCTGGCCCGCCTTCCGGAGCGAATCGCCCTGCGCGACATCATGTCCGCCTGGCGTTCCGGTGCCGGTGCCGACCAGGCCGATGGCGCGGACGGCTCTGCGGCCTTCGACATCCCGTTCGGCCTCGGCGAGAGTGCGCTCAAGCCGGTGGTGCTGCCGACCCGGCAGGTGCCGCATCTGCTGGTGGTGGGCCGGCAGGGCTGCGGGAAGACGAACGCGCTGGCGGCCATCGGCCAGGCGATCGCCGCGCGGCTCTCGCCGGATCAGGCCCAGATCACCATCATCGACCCGAAGACCAGCTTGATCGGCCGGATTCCGGACGGGGCAGTTCGGGCCTACGCCTATACCCCCGACGACATCGACAGCGCACTGGCGGAGATCGCCGGGATCGTCGGTGACCGATTGCCGCCGTCCGGCCTGACGCAGGGGGAGCTGCTGGCCCGACCGGCGTGGACGGGACCGCACCACTTCGTGCTGATCGATGACGAGCAGGAACTCCGGGCGGGCGGGATGGTCGGTAAACAGGCCGCTACGGCGCCGCTGTGGAACCTGATCGAGCGCGGCCGCGAGATCGGACTGCATGTCATCGCCGGCCGGCTGCCGGGGAACTGGGCCGGAGTCTCGGCGATGAGCCCGTTCCTACAGAAGCTCACCGGCTCCCGGGCCCCCACATTGTTCATGGACAACGACCCGCAGACGGTGAAGGTGTACGGCCGAACCAGCGCCCAGCAGTTGCCGCCAGGCCGGGGTCTACTGGTCACCACCGACGGGGTCCTAGAGGGTGTCCTCGTCGGTGAACCGGCGTGAGGACGATCGCTACGATCGCCGGATGAGCGAAACAGCCAGTACCTCGGACGCCGTACTCACCGAGAAGCGTGACCGGATTCTGATCGTCACCATCAACCGGCCCGAGGCGAAGAACGCGGTGAACGCCGCGGTCAGCCATGGCCTGGCCGCGGCCATGGACACCCTCGACAAGGACCCGGGCCTATCGGTGGGCATCCTCACCGGTGCCGGTGGCACATTCTGCGCGGGGATGGACCTCAAGGCCTTCGCCAGAGGGGAGAACGTCGCGGTGAAGGGCCGCGGGCTGGGGTTCACCGAGCGTCCGCCGGTCAAACCGCTCATCGCCGCGGTGGAGGGATACGCGCTGGCCGGCGGGACCGAACTGGCCCTGGCGACCGACCTGATCGTGGCGACCACCGATTCTGCCTTCGGCATACCCGAGGTCAAGCGCGGGCTGGTGGCCGCCGGCGGCGGGCTGCTGCGGCTGCCGCAACGTATCCCCTATCAGATCGCCATGGAGCTGGCGTTGACCGGCGATACCCTGCCCGCGCAGCGGGCCCACGACCTGGGGCTGGTCAACGTGCTGGCCGAACCCGGCCGGGCACTGGACGCGGCGATCGAACTGGCGTCCCGGATCACCGCCAACGGCCCCCTGGCGGTGGCGGCGACCAAGCGGGTCATCACCGAATCGTGGGCGTGGAGCCCGCAGGACCAGTGGCGTGAGCAGCTGAAGATCATCATTCCGGTGTTCGGGTCGAAGGACGCGAAAGAGGGTGCGGTCGCCTTTGCCGAGAAACGTCCGCCGAACTGGACCGGCAGCTAAGCCGGCCCACCAGCCCCGGCGCCCAGGACTACTCGACCTCGATCGGCCCTTCCTGTGGGCCCTCCTCCTGCGCCGGCTGCACGGCCAGCGACGGAAACCGCCGCAGCGGGCCGTCTGCGGCCGCGTCCCAGCGGGGGAACACCAGGTCCGACCGCAGCCACACGGTCAGCAGTTGAGCCAGACCGTGCAGGCTGTTGATGTGGGTGCGCTCGTGCCCATGGCTGGCGTCGACCCCGAACCCCAGCAGCGCGACCCGCAGATGGGCGCCGGCCTCGATAGCGGCGGCGGCGTCGGAGCGGTAGTGGGCGAAGGTGTCGCGCACCACCGCGATATCGTGCTGCCGCGCCAGCGCGTGCAGCCGCCGGGTCAGGTGATAGTCGAACGGGCCGACGCTGTCGGCCATGGTCACCGTCACCGCCGTCTCCCGGGACTGCTGCCCGGGGGCGACGATGGCGGCATCGACAGAGACCATCTCGGCGACATCGGAGTCCAGGCCGTGGCTGGCCCCATGCCCGATCTCCTCGGTACAGGTCACCAGCAGTTGGGCGCGCACCGGCAATTCGGCATCGGCCTCCTTGAGCGCCTTCACCGCCGCGAGAGTGGCCGCCACCCCGGCCTTGTCATCGAGGTGCCGGGACCGCACGAACCCGTTGTCGGTGATCAGCGGATGTGCCAGGGGCGCGACGAAGTCACCCACGTCCAGGCCCAGGGCGCGGAGGTCCTCGATGCTGGAAACGTGCTCATCGAGGCGGACCTCGACGTGGTCCCAGGAGACGCCCTGTGAGTCGACCTCCTCGTTCCAGCGGTGCCCGGACGCCTTCAGCGGCAGCACCTGGCCGTTGTAGACGGTCTCCAGGGCGTCCGGGAACACCCACACGGCGGCGCCCTCGGAGAACCGCGCCGAATGGGTGCCGATCGGCTTCAGCTCCAGGCGGCCGTTGCTCTTGAGGTTCCGGATCATGGCGCCGATCGTGTCGGTGTGCACCACGACCGCCCGGCTGGCCTCGGATTCGGCCGGCCCGCCCAGGTCCGCCACGATGGCTCCGCGCCGGGTGACCCGGAATGGCACCCCCAGCCGGTCCAGTCGTTCACCGACGTACTGCTGGACATGGTCGGTCCGCCCGGTGGGGCTGGGAATCTCCAGCAGCTCCAGCATTACCCGGCGCAGGAATTCGAGGTCGATCTCCAGGGTGGTCTCCGGGTTGCTGTCCGGGTTGGTCTCCGGGTTGGGCTCTGCGGCGGTCATCCCTGCACCGTAACTCTCCACCCACCGGTAGGCGTGCGCCGACATGGCAGGTGGATCAGCGGGCCGGATCGGCGCCGCTTTCGCCCTGCGGTTCCCCCCGCGGTTCCCCCCGCGCTGGTCGGCGAGTCTTGGCCGACCGGGCTGCCTGCGACGGCGATGCGCTGGTCGGGAACAGCAGATCCACGAACCGCTCGGTGGTGGGCTGCGGCTCGTGGTTGGCCAGCCCCGGACGTTCGTTGGCCTCGATGATGACGTAGTCGGGCTGGTCGGGCGCGGTCGCCAGCACGTCGATCCCGGTCACCGGTATTGCCAGCGCCCGGCTCGCGGCGACGCAGGCCTCCGCCAGCAGCGGATGCAGTTCGGACGTGACGTCGTGGATGGTGCCGCCGGTGTGCAAATTGGCGGTCTTGCGCACCGTCAGTTCCATGCCCTTCGGCAGAACGTCGGCCATCGACCAGCCCGCTTCGGCCACCGTGTCGGTGGTGCCGGCGTCTATCGGTATCCGGGATTCGCCGCCGGTGGCCGCGGCGCGGCGCCGCGACTGACGCTCGATCAACTGCTCGATGGTGTGCTCGCCGTCTCCGAGGACCCAGGCCGGCCGGCGTACCGCGGCGGCCACCACCTTGTGGTCGATGACGAGCACCCGGATGTCCTGCCCGGCCACCATCTCCTCGATCAGCACGTCCGGGCAGTGCGCGCGAGCCTCGGCGACCGCGCGCCGAAGCGAGTCCGGGTCGGTGACGCCCACCGTGATGCCCCGGCCCTGCTCGCCGCGAGCGGGCTTGACGACCACCGCCCCGACCTCGTCGAGGAAGTCGGCAGCCACGCGGTCTTCGGGGCCGTCCCCGGCGGTCACACCTCGTGGGATGCGCAGGTCGGCGTCGGCCAGCACGCGCCGGGTGACCCGCTTGTCGTCGCACCGGGCCATGGCCAGCGCACTGGTCAGCTCCGACAGCGACTCGCGGGTGTGGATGACGCGGGCGCCCTGGGTGAGCTTCAGCTCGCCCCACTGGGGATCGGTCACCTCGACGCGGATGCCGCGGTGCAGCGCCTCGTCCGCGACGATCTTCGCGTACGGGTTGAGCTCCTCGTAGTGCGCCGGGGGCGCGGCGCGGAACAGCCGCTCGTTGATCGGGTTCTTGCGCTTGACCACCAACTCGGGCACCTGACGAAAGCCCAGTCGCTCGTAGAGCCGGATGGCGCCGGTGTTGTCGGCGAGCACCGACAGGTCGACGAAGGCACGGCCACGCGCGGTCATCTCGGCGGCCAGTCGGCCCAGCAGCGCCTGGCCCAGACCCATGGGGGCGACGTCGGGGTCCACCGTCAGGCACCACAGCGAGGACCCGTTGGCCGGGTCGTCGAACAGCGCCGCGTGGTCCACGACGGTGACCGTGCCGATCACCGGACCCGTCGACAGGTACGCCACCAGGTGCAGCACCTCGGGGTGCGACGCCACCTCCAGGAGCACGTCCGAGGGCGCGGTGACCATGCTGTTGCGGGCGTAGATCGCATTGACCGCGTCCGCCTCCTCAATGGTCTGCAACTCGGCGATCGTCACGTTGGCGGGGGGCTCGGCGCTGATCCCCTCGGCCGGCAGATCCAGCCGGAAGGTCAGGGACGGGTCGACGAAGAACTCGTCGGGATGGTCGGCGACGAACACGTGGGCGTCCCGGAGATAGATGCAGATATCGCGGGTGCCCTCGATTTCGGCGCGCAGCACCTCGGCGGCCTCGCTGCGGTCGGCGAAGGTCTGACCGAACACGATCTGACCCCAACCGCAGTCCAGCGCCACCCCCTCGGAGGGGTGGGCGTGCTCGTCGTCGGCGTGCGGGATCCGCGGGTCACCGCCCGGACCGATGACCTCCCGCCCCGGATCGCCGCGTCCTGCGCGCTTCTCCGCCGGTTCAGATGCCATGGTTCTGCAGCCACATCTCGAGCAGGCCGAGTTGCCAGAGCTTGTTGCCCCGCAGCGG
>CAZGPT010000183.1:0-2284 GCA_964527015.1 uncultured Mycobacterium sp.
CTAACGGTGCGGGATAACGTGGATTTCGGCCTCAAGACTCGCAAGCTGCCCATGGCCGAGGTGCGCGTCAAGGTGGACAACCTGCTGGAGGTCTTCGGCCTGGCCCGTTTTCCAACCCGCTATCCGGCTTGGTTTTCCCGCGGGTAGTGGCAGCGGATGGTTTCGGCCCGGGCGTTGGCCGTCGACGCTGAGGTGCTGCTGCTCGACGAACCATTCAGCGAAGTAAATGCCGAGGCGCGGCCGGTTCTGCGGTCCTGGTTGCGCAGTTTGCACCTCGATGCGCTGGGCATCCGCAGCGGTGACACGGTGTATGTTCGGGCTACCAGGATTCCGCCGATCGCCGGCGTCGATCAGGGTGCTTCGTTGGAAGGAAATCGCTGATGGACCGACCCCGTTTTTCCCATCATCGCCGTATCGCGGCGCTACTGGGGGCGGCCGTGGTCGTCGTCGCTGTGGCTGGCTGCAGCGCAACGACCACCGGAGCCCCAACCCAGGCTGAACCAATGACGTCAACGGTCGCTCCAGCGCCCGCTGGCGGCGAGGAGGACACCATGACCGGAGGAAACGGCGGCCAGGGCGGTGCTGGAGGCAAGGGCGGCCAAGGCGGCCAAGGCGGCAAGGGCGGTCAGGGCGGCAAGGGCGGTCAGGGAGGGAAAGGCGGTCAGGGCGGCGTGAATGGCGCTGATGGTGCTGATGGCGCTGATGGCGCTGATGGTGCCGACGGGATCATTCTTGAGCCCGGTTCTTAATCTCGCGCCATCGGGCCGATAGCGACTTGCTTCCGGTCAAGAGAGACGAACGTCGAGCGACGAAAGATTAAGCGACGAGCCGTTCGGCTATCGCAGTGTCGAATCGGTCGATTATGGTCGCGGCGACTAAGGGGTGCGCACCGAGTGGATCGGCCATCGGAATGCCATCGGCCGCGGCCAATGCAGCTACCCGGTCGGTGATCCGTCCCGGCGCGATGAACCAGGGCGCCAGCACGATCCGTTTGGCCCCGGTCGCGCGTAAGCCGGCGATACCGTCGACGACTGAGGGTTCCGGTCCGGTTGCATATGCCACCCGGACCGCGGTCCAGGGACCGTTCAGGCGGGCTGCCAGCGATGCGGTGCGGGCGTTGGCGGCCGCGTGCGACGAGCCGACCGCGACCACCAGCACGCCGGTGTCGTGGCGGTCGGGGTCCGGGTACCGGAGTCCGACTTCGGTCAGCCGCTGCGCCAGCACCTGAATCAGCTGTGGATCTTCGCCTAGTGTCTCGGCCTGCAACACGTCGGCTCCGGACTCGGCGACGATCGCCGGGATGTCCACTCGGGCGTGGTAGGCGCTGGCCAGCAGGAGCGGAGTGACTACGGCCGGACCGCGAAGCCGGGCCAGCACGTCACTGAGGTTCGGCATGCTCTTCTCGCAGAAGGCCACCCGCACCTTCAATCCCGGTCGACGTCTGCGGATCAGATCGGCCAGCGCATGCGTGGTGGCCGAGGACCGTGGGTCGACACTGCCGTGCGCGGTGAGGATCAGGACCGGATCGACGGTCATGAGGCGTGCAGCCCGCACTCGGTCTTGACCCGGCCCTGCCACCGCCCGCTGCGCGGGTCGGCACCCTCGGTCGGCTTCGCCGTGCACGGTGCGCAGCCGATCGACGGATAACCCTCTTCGACAAGGGGATTGACCAGTATGCCGTTGGTATCGATGTAGGCCTGCATGTCCTCGTCGGTCCAGGCGGCCAACGGGTTGACCTTCACCAGCTTGAAGGCCTCGTCGAAGGAGATCAGCGGAGCGTTGGCGCGGGTCGGTGACTCTGCCCGCCGGATGCCGGTCACCCACGCCGCGTAGTTGCCCAGTGCACGACGCAGCGGCACCACCTTGCGTAGCCGGCAGCATTCGTTGGGCTCGCGGGCGAACAGATCCTTGCCGCGCAGCCGGTCCTGTTCTGCCACAGTGTGTTCCGGCGTCACGTTGACGACGGTGATGTCATAGACCGATTCCAGCGCGTCGCGGGTTCCGATGGTTTCGGCAAAGTGATAGCCGGTGTCCAGGAAGAGCACCTCGACGCCGGGGCGAGTCCGGGCGGCCAGATCCACCAGGATGCCGTCCTGCATATTGGAGGCCACCACGTAATGGCCGCCGAAATGCCGGTCGGTCCACTCCAGGAGATCCCTGGCGGCCGCGCCGTCGAGTTCGGCGGCACCCCGCTCGGCCAGCTCACGCAATCGGTCCTCGGTGAACTCGTCTGCGCGAGCGCTCATCGCAGGCTGTTGGCTCTTCGCGCGAGCGCTCATCGCAG
>CAZGPT010000183.1:2384-5625 GCA_964527015.1 uncultured Mycobacterium sp.
TCTGCGCGAGCGCTCATCGCAGGCTGTTGGCTCTTCGCGCGAGCGCTCATCGCAGCGACTCCTCATCGGCCCGGATCGCCCACTGCGCGAATCGCTCGCCGGGCTCGCGCTGGTTGGTGAAGTTGCGCACCACCCGCTCGATGTAGTCGCCGAGTTCGATGCTGGTGACCTTGTGCTGGCGCAGCTTTCGGCCGAATGCGCTGTCCAGGCCCAGGCTGCCGCCGAGGTGTACCTGGAAGCCCTCGACCGGTCCGTCACCGTCATCGACCATCTGGCCCTTGAATCCGATATCGGCGACCTGAATGCGGGCACACGAATTCGGGCAGCCGTTGATATTGACCGTGACCGGGACGTCGAGTGCGGCGTTGAGGTCGGCGAGGCGTTGTTCCAGATCCGGCACGAGCGTCTGCGCCCGAACCCGGGTCTCGGCAAAGGACAGTTTGCAGAACTCGATTCCGCTGCAGGCCATCAGGTTCCGTCGCCAGTGCGACGGTCGTGCCGGCAGGCCCAGGGCATCCAGCCCGGCCACCAGGGCGTCGACCTTATCGTCAGGAACGTCCAGAATGATCAGCTTCTGGTAAGGGGTGAACCGGATCCGGTCGGAGCCCGCCTGCTCGGCCAGGTCCGCGATCGTGGTCAGGATGGTGCCCGACACCCGGCCGGCGATCGGGGCCACCCCGACTGCGTTGAGTCCGTTTCGCAGCCGTTGCACACCCACGTGGTCGATCGGCCGCACCGTGGGCTCCGGTGCCGGTCCGTCGATCAGCGGCCGCTTCAGGTACTCGGCTTCGAGAACGTCGCGGAATTTCTTCGGACCCCAATCCTTGACCAGGAACTTCATGCGTGCCTTGGATCGCAGCCGGCGGTAGCCGTAGTCGCGGAACAGGCTCACCACCGACTCCCAGACATCGGGCACCTCAGCCAGGGGCACCCACGCGCCGAGGCGCTGAGCCAGCATCGGATTGGTGGACAACCCGCCACCGACCCACAGGTCCAGGCCTGGGCCGTGCTCGGGGTGGTTCACCCCGACGAACGCGACGTCATTGATCTCGTGCACGACGTCCTGCAGACCGCTGATCGCGGTCTTGAACTTGCGCGGCAGGTTCGAGTACTCCGGCTCGCCGATATAGCGTCGTACGATCTCCTCGATCGCCGGGGTGGGGTCGAGCACCTCGTCCAGCGATTCCCCGGCTAACGGGGATCCCAGCACGACGCGGGGGCAGTCGCCGCAGGCCTCGGTGGTCTGGAGTCCAACCGCGTCAAGTCGCCGCCAAATTTCGGGCATATCCTCGACCCGAATCCAGTGGTACTGCACATTCTGGCGGTCGGAGATGTCGGCGGTGTCGCGGGCGAACTCGGTCGAGATCTGCCCGAGGACGCGCAGCGACCCGGCGGTCAGCGCCCCACCGTCACTGCGCACCCGCAGCATGAAGTAAGGGGCCTCCAGCAGGTCGATGTTCTCCTCACCGGTGAAGCTGCCGTCGTAGCCCTGCTCGCGCTGGGTGTAGAGACCCCACCAACGGAACCGGCCGCGCAGGTCGGTCTTGTCGATGCTGGCGAAGCCCTGCTTTGCGTAGATGTTCTCGATCCGGTCCCGCACGGCGAGTGGGTCCTCGTGGCGCTTGAACTCCTCGTTGGCATTGAGCGGCTCGCGTTCGTCGAGAGCCCACTGGCCTTCACTGCGTGACTTGGCTGGCTTAGTCATTCGCGGTGCTCCTCAAGGTCGGGGAGCCGGTTCTGCGGGGCGCACTATCGCCGGACATCGTTCCGGCGACGCAATCCGAGAGCCGGCTGATTACGGACGGGTGGACTACGGCGTTAAGCCGGACAACAACAGGTGCAGACGCGCTTGAAGTCGACATGCCGCCGCTCGACCAGCACCACAGCGGGCTGGGTCGGGGCGGAGAAGAACATGAGCCGTATTCTGCCACGGGCGGCCGCGGTGGCCCAACTGGGCCGATATGGCGTTGCCCACGCCGAACTGCGTGTTCTGCGACACTGGGGCCATGTCGGTAAAACCAGTGCCGGCCCCGATGCCTCATCTGGCTGTCACGCCGGGTACGGCCTTTGGTATCTACGTCCACGTTCCGTTCTGTTCCAGCCGTTGCGGCTACTGCGACTTCAACACCTACACCGCCGGAGAACTCCGTGGCGCCACCCCTGATGGTTGGCTGGCGGCGCTGAGGACCGAATTGGCATTGGCCGCTGACATGCTCGGTGGAATCGACGTCGACAGCGTGTTCGTCGGTGGTGGCACACCGTCGATGCTCGGCGCGGATCGGCTCGCGGCGGTGCTCGACGCGATCCGATCCGGTTTCGGACTCCGGGGCAATGCCGAGGTCACCACCGAGGCGAATCCCGAATCCACCTCCCCGGAGTTCTTCGACGCCCTCCTTGCCGCCGGCTACAACAGGGTCTCGCTGGGCATGCAATCGGTCTCCCCACGGGTTCTGGCGGTTCTGGACCGGACCCATTCACCGGGTCGGGCGCCGGCTGCCGCCCGCGAGGCGTTGGCGGCCGGCTTCGCCCACGTCAACCTCGACCTGATCTACGGCACGCCTGGAGAGTCCGATGCGGACCTGGTGGCATCGGTGGAGGCGGTCTTGGACAGCGGTGTCGACCACGTCTCGGCGTATGCGCTGGTGGTCGAGGACGGTACCGCCCTGGCCCGGCGAGTGCGCCGCGGTGAGATGGCCGCGCCCGACGACGATGTGCTCGCCCACCGCTACCTGCTGATCGACCAGAGGTTGTCGGCAGCGGGGTTGCATTGGTACGAGGTATCGAACTGGAGCCGACCGGGCGGGCAATGTCGCCACAATGAGGGCTACTGGAGCGGTGGCCAGTGGTGGGGCGCCGGGCCCGGTGCGCACGGCTTCATCGGTGATTTGCGGTGGTGGAATGTCAAGCATCCCAGGACATACGCGGATTCGCTGGGCCGGGGTGCGAGCGTGGTCGCCGGTTTCGAGCAGCTCGAAGAGCGGGACCGCCACATTGAGCAGGTGCTGCTGGGGACGCGGTTGCGCCGCGGGCTGGCGGCGGCGGTGCTCACCGACACCGAGCGGGGGCGGGTCAGTATTGCGGTTGACACAGGTTTGCTGCGCGACGCCGGGGACCGGTTCGTTCTGACTGATCGCGGGCGGATGCTGGCCGATGCAGTGGTGTGCGACGTGCTCGATGACGAGTGATGGGTTTGTTGGCAAAGAGATGCCGCTGAGGGCTTCGGTCTGAAGCCCTCAGCGGC
>CAZGPT010000184.1:132-5617 GCA_964527015.1 uncultured Mycobacterium sp.
TTCTTCGCGCGAGCGCTCATCAGGTCCTGTTTGTTCTTCGCGCGAGCGCTCATCAGGTCCTGTTTGTTCTTCGCGCGAGCGCTCATCACCGGTACTCGCTCATTCTGGGCCAGATTCCCAGCGCCACCGCGAACGCCGCCCCCACCGACAGCATCGCCCCGCCCACCGTCGTCCCCGACAGCACCCGGCGGGCCGACAGGATGTCCTGACGCAGTTGTTTGCGGCTCTCCAGGATGCCCTGGTTCAGCGCGTTGTTGAGCTTGTCGAAAGCGGGGGTGGAGTCGTCCTCACCGGAGCCGAGGGCCACCTGGGTAGCGGCCTGGTAGTTGCCCACCGTCATATAAGCGTTGATCCGCTGGTCGGCCAGCCGCCACTTTTCCAGCAGCTGATCGGCCTCGAACAGTCCGCTCTTGTCCACCGAGTCCTTTCGGGCTAGGTACTCGTCCAACTGCTCGCGCATTGTCTCGACACGCTGATAATACGAGCGTTTGCGGACGTCCTCGTCCCCGCGACGGATCAGCGACAACGTCTCATCTGCCCGGGCCTGCTGTGCGGTGATCGCCAGGTTGGTGACCAGCCGCAGCGAATCGGCCGCGGTGTTCTTGGCGGTGCGGCTGCCGGCGGTGGAGACGACCAGGGCGCTGCCGACCCAGCCGATCATCACCGCGATCGCCAGGCCCCCGGCGACGAGTCCGATATTCACCCGGCGCCGGGTCCGGCGCGCCAGCCAGCGGTGGGCGAATACGCCGAAACCGAGCGTCGCGGTCACCACGATGATGACCGGAGCCGGAATCTCGGCCGACGCCGTGGTCTCGGCGTCCACCCGGGCGGATGTCGTCTCGTACAGACGCTGCGCATCCGGCAGGATCTTGTCCTGCATCAGTGCCGACGCCTCCGACAGGTAGGAGGACCCCACCGGGTTGCCGACCCGGTTGTTTGTTCGGGCGGTCTCGATCAGCCCGGTGTAGACGGCGAGTTGCGCGTTTATCCGGCCCAGCAGTTCCACCATCGGCGGATCGGTAAGTCCGCTGGATGCCCGGGTGACCGCGACGGCGGCGTCGGTGATCGCCTGTTCGTAGCGCTGCCGAACCGGCCGCGGTTCGGTCCCGGCGACGAATGCGGTCGATGCGGAGGCGTCGGCCACCGACAGCGTGGTGTAGATCTGCCCGGCGGTGAACGCCAGCGGCTCGGTGTGGTCGAGGACGGCAGTCAGCTGGTGTTGACGTTCGTTGATGGTGGAGGAGATCGCGAAGGCACTGAGGATGCCGAGCAACGCCAGGATGGCGCCGATGGTCATGATCCGGCCGGGGGTGGTGTTGGCGAACCACCACCAGGGATGAGCGGGCTCTGTCGGTGTCCGCTGCGCCAACGGCTCAGTCGACGGATGCGCGAGCTCGACGGTCACCTCAGCGGTCCTCGCTCCCTTCAGGCTGCCCCCGACACGGTATAAGCAGAGTCTAAGAGCAGTAGCGGCCAAATGGCGGCGCATCGTCATGTCGGACGGCTCGTGGCGCGCTTATCCTTGAGACGTGCGGGGCGACGGCGACGGGTGGATGATCTCTGAAGCCGGAACCCGCCACTGGGGCCGATTCGGGGCCGCCGGACTGTTGGTGCGGGCCCCGGTCGCCGATGGTAGTCCGGCGGTGTTGCTCCAGCACCGTGCGCTGTGGAGTCACCAGGGCGGCACCTGGGGTCTGCCCGGCGGGGCGCTGGACAGCCACGAGGACGCCCAGGGCGCCGCCCTGCGGGAGGCCGAGGAGGAAGCCGGGCTCCCGCGGGAACATCTCCGGATCCGTGCGCAGGTCACCACCGCGGAGGTCTTCGGGCCGGGCGGCGGCTACTGGAGATACACGACAGTCGTCGCCGACGCTCCGGCACTATTGGAAACCGTGCCGAATCGGGAGAGCTCGGAGCTGCGTTGGGTGGCCGAAAAAGAAGTGACCGATCTGCCGCTTCACCCCGGTTTCGCTGCCAGTTGGCAGCGGTTGCGTATCGGCGAGGCGGTGCCGCCGCATTCCTGCGGATTGCGGAGCCCGCACACGCTGGAGATCACCGAAGCCGGTTTCGCGTGGTGCCGGGCCGGGGTGTCCCCCCGAATCCGCTGACCTGCCCGGGGTGTCGAACGAGCCGACCGGCGCTACTCTAGTTGCGGTGAGGCGTGCTGTGGTGTCGTTGTGGCTTGCTGTTCTGGTGTCGGTGCCGCTGGCGTGCAGCAAGCCGATGGAGACCGCTCGGCCCGTCGCACAGGTCCGGTCGGTTGCAAATCCGGTCGCGGCGCAATTCGCCGGGGAGCTGCGCGAACGGGTGACCGCCGCGGCCATGCTGGACCACCTGACCGCGTTGGATAAGATCGCCGAGACCAACGGGGGCAACCGGGCCGCCGGCAGCATCGGGTACGACGCCGCGGTGGACTATGTGGTCGCCACCCTGCGCGACGCGGGGTATGACGTGCAGACCCCGGAGTTCGAGTTGGGTCTGTTCACCGCGGAGAACCCGGTCCTGACCGTCGGCGGCGCGGCCATCGAATCCTATGCGCTCAAATACAGTCTCGGCACACCCGCGCAGGGTGTCAGCGGTCCCCTGGTGGCGGCGCCGGCCGGGGAGACCCCGGGCTGTACCCCGGCCGAATTCGACGGCCTCGACGTCAGCGGTGCGGTGGTGCTCGTCGACCGCGGTGGCTGCCCGTTCCCCGACAAGCAGGCCGTCGCCGCCGACCTCGGTGCGGTGGCGCTGATCGTCGCCAACAATGTCGAAGGCGGCTTCCTGGCGGCAACCCTCGGCGAGAAAACCGACGTGCAGATCCCGGTGGTCAGCGTCGGCAAGGACGACGGAGCCGGCCTGCGGGCCGCGCCCGGCCCCACCACCCTGGTCCTGGACGCGCGTACCGAACGGTTCACCGTGCGCAATGTGATCGCCCAGACCAAGACCGGTTCCCCGCAGGATGTCGTGATGGTCGGAGCCCACCTCGACACCGTTCCCGAGGGGACCGGGGTAAACGACAACGGTTCGGGTGTGGTGGCGGTTCTGGAGACCGCCGTCCAACTCGGCAACGCACCGGATATCAACCATGCGGTGCGGTTCGGCTTCTGGGGCGCCGAGGAGGTTGGCATCATCGGCTCGCGTAAGTACCTGCAGTCCCTCGACATCGAACAACTCAAGGACATTGCGCTGTATCTGAACTTCGACATGCTGGCCTCGCCGAATGCCGGTTACTTCACCTATGACGGCAACCAGTCGACCACCCTCGGCCGCGACGATTTGATACCCCGGGTACCGGAGGGTTCGGCCGGGATCGAACGCACCCTGGTCGATTATCTGCGGGCTGAGGGCAAACCCGCGCAAGATACCGCTTTCGATGGCCGGTCGGACTACGAGCCGTTCACCCGTGCCGGCATCCCGGCAGGCGGTTTGTTCGCCGGAGCGGATGGGAACAAGACCGCCGAGCAGGCCGAACTCTGGGGCGGAACCGCCGATGCTCCGTTCGACGCGGGGTATCACACCGGTGACGACACCATCAGCGAGATCGACAAAGAAGCGCTCGGTATCCAGGGCGGCGGTGTCGCCTACGCCGCCGGGATGTACGCCCAGGACCTCACCGGCCGCAACGGTGTGCCGGACCGGGAGGACCGCACCCGCCACTGGTTGGCGGAACAGTAGCGCCGGACTAGCGAGATCGGGTGACGGCGTAGATCAACGCTCCGACGGCCATCACGCCGGCCCCGGCCACGGCTGAACTCATCGGCAGGCTCACCGCGAGCGCGAGGCAGCCGAGAAGTCCCAGAACAGGAATCGCCTGCCGCGCTCCCGGCACGGTCAACGCCGCGGCGTTGGTGATCGCGTAGTACATCAGCACCGCGAACGACGAGAAGCCGATGACCGCCCGGACATCAGCCACCGCCGCGATCGCCGCGATCACCACACCGACGGCCATCTCGGCGCGATGTGGCACCCGGTAGCGCGAGTGCACCACGGCCAGCGCGGCCGGCAGATGCCCGTCGCGCGCCATCGCCAGGCCGGTGCGGGAAACTCCGAGGATCAGCGAGAGTAGGGCACCCAGTGCGGCTGCTGCCGCACCTATCCGCACCACCGGCTCGAATCCGGCCGCCCCGGCCACCCGGACGGCATCGGCCAATGGCGCTGTCGCCGTTGATAACCCGGGGCCGAGCATCGCGATCAGGGCAACGGCCACAATCGTGTACACCGCCAGGGTGACGGCCAGTGCGATCCGGATCGCGCGGGGGATCACCCGCACCGGGTCCCGCACCTCCTCGCCGAGGGTGGCGATGCGCGCGTAGCCGGCGAAGGCGAAGAACAGCAGTCCGGCCGCCTGCAGGACCCCGACCACGGTTCCGCCGCCCAGGGTGATCCGGGCCGGGTCCGCCCGGTCGCTGAACAGCGCCGTGGCCACCGCACCAGCCACCACTGCGAGCACGACACCCACGATCAGCCGGGTCGCCACCGCCGATTTTCCGATACCGCGGTAGTTCACCGCGGTGAGCATCGCGACGGATGCGACCGCCACGGCGTGGGCATGCTCCGGCCAGGTATACAGCCCGACCGTCAGCGCCATCGCTGCGCAGGATGCCGTCTTGCCGACCACGAATCCCCAGCCGGCCAGGTAGCCCCAGAACTCGCCGAGGCGTTCCCGGCCGTAGAGGTAGGTACCACCGGAACGCGGATAGATTGCGGCCAAGCGGGCCGAGGAGGTCGCGTTGCAGTAGGCCACCGCGGCGGCGGCGGCCAGGGCGATCAGCAGGGCTGGCCCGGCCGCGGCGGCCGCCGGACCAAACACCACGAATACCCCGGCGCCGATCATCGAGCCGAGACCGATCAGTACCGCGTCACCCGTACCGAGATGGCGCTGTAGTTCGGGGTGGCTCACAACCGGGCTCCCCGGGTGCGGGTCAGCGGCGGCTGCGTACCACGCTGGCGGTCAGGTAGCCGACGTAGCCGACCACGCCGGCCAGGGCGTACTTGCGGGTCTGCGGAGCCACCAGCCCGACGCCGAGGGCGGTCTCGATGGTGCCGTTGACGTAGACATGCCGGCGGGTGTTCTTCGGGAATACGGATGCGGTTATCGACTCGAACAGTTGTGGTTTCGCGAAGTGGGCGATTCCGGTGGCGGCCAGGGCCGCGCCGATTCCGGGGATTCTCGACATGGACGTCCTTTCGTGGGATGGATCGTGCCTCAGGTGATCTGGAAGTCGGTCAACGGGAACTCGGAGGCCTGCCGGATGGCTGCTCTGGCCGTCATCGGGCGGAGCAGTGTCGCCTCACCGTGCGGGTTGAAGTAGTAGGAGCGGGCGTTGGTGCAGTGCCCGACGTTGAACACGGTGTCACCCACCAGTTCGGTCACCTGGTCGAGGAAACGGGAGTTCGCTTCCTCAGTCACCTCGAAGGTGTGGGCGCCGCGGCGTTCGACCTCGCGGAAGAGCCGGTCCATGATCCGCATCTGGTATTCCATCGTGTTGAAGAAGTTCAACCC
>CAZGPT010000185.1:0-5611 GCA_964527015.1 uncultured Mycobacterium sp.
CCGGTTCGGTGGTGGCTCCCGGTGCCCTGGCCGTTCCGGCCGGTGCCGCGGTTCAGACGGTACGGGTCGGCTCGGCGGCGACGCAGTCCGGGCTGGGGTTGCTGCCCACACTTCCGGCATTCCCGGTGCCGATGCCCGGCCTTGCCCCGGTGCTCGATCAGCTCAACAGTTCGGTGGATGTGTTCTTGCATCGCGTGGCGAACTGGCTGGCTGGATTGCCGGCAAACAACATCACGATGTTCCTTGAGGGCGCGTTGTTGATGGTGCGCAGGTCGTTGTTCAACCAGGCGCCCAACTTGACCCCGGTGCAGCAGACCACGTCGTCGGAGGGTCCGATTCAGGGGTCGCTCGGGGCCATCGACCCGGATGGTGACCCGTTGAGTTTCAGCGTGGTCGCCGACGCGCAGTTGGGTGCGGTTCAGATCGCCGAAGACGGGGGATACGTCTACACCCCCGGCCCGGACTATGCCGGGACAGACAGCTTCACCGTGCGGGTCGCCACCGAACAGCAGGGTTTCAACCTGCTGACGGGCAGTGACGGCTCGCGTGAGGTGACGGTGCTGGTCGGCACGGACGCGCCGACGAATCCGTTCGCGGCGGGACTGCCGGATCCGATCGACGCGGCGCTGTACCTGGCGGGAGCTTCGGCCGGGATCACGGTGGACAAGCGAAGCCGACTGCTGGGCGATCAGTTCATCGCCACCGTCGCGGTGGACGGCATCACCGCGGACACTCAGCTGATGTGGATGGACGCCCGTGGCCGTACCGGCGAGATCTCGGTCGCCAACATGCTGGCCGCGCCCGGGTCGGATGGAGTCACCTGGTGGGATGAGTTCGCCGAGGCCGGCGAGTTGTCCAATGACGGGGTGATGGTCGGTGTCGACTTCCGGGTCGATGGCGGGGAGAACACCGTGATTCTGTCGAATGTGCAGGTCAATGTGAACTCCGCTGGTCAGTATGTGTTCACCGGTGAGCTCGCCCCCAACTCGGATGAACAACCCGACATCGACCAGTGGGACGTGCTCGGAGCTTCATTCAAGGACAACTACGAGAATTTCCTCGGCACCTACATCCAGACCCCGCAATTCCAGACGGTCACCCTGGCGGTCACCGGGGCTGATCTGTTCGTCTCCACCTACAGCCCGGCGACCTACTCCAACATCCTAGTAGGCACCGATCCGGGAGCGTCGGCCGAAGATCTCGGCATCGGCAACCCCCAGTCGGCGGCCGGTTTCAGCCAGTCGACCATCGGCGAGCCCGCGGTCACCGCCATGATCCCCTCGGGCGACGGCCGATTCATCGTGGGTACCGAGGATGGGTCGGTGAAACAGTGGACCAGTGACGGCTGGGCGGTGCTTCAGGGGAAGAGCTGGGGTAGCGCGGTGGAGGCCATGGCGCCCTACCGGGACGGTTTCGTTGTCGGGTTGGGCAACGGGTCGGTGCAGCATTGGACCGGCTCGGCTTGGCAGGAGCTGCAGGGCACGGGCTGGGGCAGCAAGGTCGACGCGATGCTCGCCTACGAGGGCGGGTTGGTCGTGGGTCTGGACAACGGCTCGGTGCAGCAGTGGACCGGCAACGCCTGGGAGGAACTGCACAGCTGGCAGACGACGAATTCAGGGTCGTGGCCATCGTTAAAGGACAACAGCAGAACCGCGAAGTTCACGATCGAGAACAAAACATCCATTCCGGTGATCCTGACCGGTATGCCCACCGACATCGCGGAGGGGGACTACACGGCTCCCCGGGATGCCATCCAAAAGGACACCGTGCTGGCGCCCGGAAAATCCATCGACATCGAGATCGTCAACGGAAGCTTCGGCAGCTACTACAACAAGACGACGTGGTCGACCAAAGAGTGGAACAGCAACAGCGCTTCAGGGGCCGCGGACTGGGGTGTTCTCCTGAAATCTTCAGGTAGCGCGAACCCGTTCAACAGTGCCGAAGCGACCTGCACGGGCAATTGCTTCGTCGCCGACCGCACCGTCCATCTCACCGATGGGCGCTCCGGTGGCTCAGCCGGTCAACCGTACATCCAGACGATGCTGCCCTACCGTGACGGCTTCGTCCTCGGCCTGTCCGACGGATCGGCGCAGCATTGGGACGGCCGCCAGTGGAACCAGATGCAGAACACGGTGTGGGGCAGCCCGATCCGCTCGTCGATCACCCTCGGTGACGGGTTCGTGGTCGGCCTGGGTAACGGGTCGGTGCAGCAGTGGACTGGTTCGCAGTGGCAGGAGCTCAAGGGCCTGGGCTGGGGCAGCGCCGCGCAGACCATGCTCGCCGTCGACGATGGTTTCGTAGTCGGCCTGAACAACGGGTCGGTACAAAAGTGGAACGGTTCTAAGTTTGTAGAACTGAAAGACACCGGCTGGGGCAGCGGCGTGCAGAAGATTCTGCCCTTCGAGGACGGTTTCGTGGTCGGCCTGAACAACGGGTCGATCCAGCAGTGGACCGGTGGGGACTGGAATGAGCTCAAGGGTGTCGGCTGGGACAGCCCGGTGACGGCAATGTCTCTCCGGTCGTCCGGCCCACAGGGCTTCAGCCGATTCGTGGTCGGTCTGGGCAACGGGTCGGTGCAGCAATGGACCGGGGTGAACTGGCAGGAACTCAACCCCAAAGAGACCGATAGCCTCTCGTCCGACATTCTCCAGCGGGCAGTGGAATTTGCCTTCGACGGTGGTGACCCCAACGCCGCGGACGCGCCGATATTTTCGCAGGACGCGTTCCGGCCGGCGTGCGGGAATGACTGTGACGGTCACTTTTACCCGTTCCTGCTGACCTCGGACGACCCCTACGAGTTGGCGAGCAAGACCTTCGATCTTGGCGCGGGGGGCCAGTCCCTGAAGCTGTCCTACGACGTGGAACACGTCGTCTACGGATACGCCTACGTTCCGGGCGGCGTGTGGAGCAAGCTGAGGTTGGGCAGCTATGCGGGTGGTTTCCTGCTGGCCCTGCCGACCGGCCCCTCGGCGACGGTCGACCTCGCCGGTGGCGCTGGACGGATCACCACCGGTGACGTCGAGTTGGTCAGCAAGAGCTATTACAAGCCGACCCCCTACGGCATCTTCGAGTTGGACGCGGGCGTGACAGGTCGCGTCGATGTCACGTTGGACCTGCCCGAGGGCTTCGATAAGGACGCCCTGTCCGGGCACGCCTACTTCGTCCCGGGTCTGCTGCTGACCTACAACACGAATGCCTTCGACGGGATCCAGTTCGGCTTCGATTGGTATAAGGACATCGACTTCACCGATTTCACGTCGATTCAGGGCGTGACGATCGAACCGGGCCTCACGCCGTCGGTCACCGGGACCTACGGTCTGTTCACCCCGGAGAACACGCCCATCATCGGGAAGAAGACGATCGCCAGCGTCAACCTGGGTTACGAGAATCCGGTGTCGCTGGCCCTGGCGCTGAGCCGGGAGGCAAGTCCGTCACTGACGTTCAACTCCAGCGGGACCCTCAGCTATGGCGCTGGCATCCTCCAGGTGCTGACCGATTCGCTGTCCTTCAGCGACGAGTTAGAAATCTACAACTACACCAGTGACAACCTGTGGCCGTCCGCATCCGCATCCGTCTCGGTTTGACGGCTGACCGGCTGAGCGGCCGGTTCAGCGGGTGGCGCTGACGTAGACGATCTCGCCCAGCGGGTCGTAGTCGCCGCGCTGGGGCGGTTCCAGCCCGTTGCGGGCGAACAACTCGGCGTCGGGCACACCCGCGACCGCCCAACCCAGGGATGCCAGATAGTCCACGACGGCGTTTCGCGGTCCGGGATAGATCAGCGCGGCCATATCGAGGGCGAGGCCGCGCTCCCGCAGGGTCGCCGACATCTCCCGGGCCCGCGCCGCGTCGAAATCGGCGAGGCCGGGCACGGCCTCGGTCGCCACCGCACTGCCCGGGGCGCTCAGGCCGGTGATGGTGTCGAGTAACCGGTCCTGGGCCTGCGGCGGCAGGTAGATCAGTAGCCCCTCGGCCAGCCAGGCGGTCGGGGCGGCGGGGTCGAAACCGGCCTGCTGCAGTGCCGTCGGCCAGTCCTCGCGCAGGTCGATGCCCACCGTTCGGCGGGTGGCCGTGGACTGGGCGCCGAGGTCGGCCAGCGTTGCCGATTTGAACTCGATGACGGCCGGCTGGTCGACCTCGTAGACGACGCTGCCGGGGGGCCAACCGAGCCGGTAGGCTCGTGAGTCCAGGCCGGCGGCCAGGATGACCACCTGCCGGATTCCGCCCACCGTCGCGTCGCGGAAGTAGTCGTCAAAGAACTTGGTGCGCATCGCCATTCCGGCGATCATGGCCTGCACCCGCTCCGGGCCGCCGTCGCCGAACGCGGCGGGATCCAGGCGGCCGTCGAGCATGTCGACGAAGAACTCGATGCCGACCGCCCGGACCAGGGGTTCGGCGAACGGGTCGTCGATCAGCCGGCGATCGTCCCGGGTGGCCATCGCCCGGCCGGCCGCCACCATGGTGGCCGTGGCTCCGACGCTGGAGGCCAGGTCCCAGCTGTCGTCATCGGAGCGGGTCACGAAGGGCCTCCGGTCAACTCAGCGGACACGTACTGGAAACCGTCGAACTGTGCGGTCATCTCGTCCTCGTGGTGCTCGATACCGTAGGCGTCGAACAATTCGCGCACCAGGCTTGCCGTGACATGCCAGCCGTGCCCCTGCAGGTACTCGATGACGTGATTGCGCTCGCCGGTGTAGACCAGGCTGGACAGGTCGTCGGAGAAGCCGAAACGGCGCCAGCGGTCGTCGGTGGTGGTGAAGGCATCCATGGAGGGGAAGAACTCGGTGGCCAGCCGGCTTCCGGGCGGGCTGAGGGCGGCGATGTGGTCGAACAAACGGTCCTGGGCATCCGGGGGCAGATACATCAGCAGGCCCTCGGCGATCCAGGCCGTCGGCCGTTGCGTGTCGAAACCGCTGGCCGTCAGGGCCGCCGGCCAGTCGTCTCGCAGATCGACGGCGACGTTGCGCACCTCGGCAGTGGGTTCGGCCCCCAGCGCGAGCAGTGTCGACACCTTGAAATCCAGGACGGCCTGCTGGTCGATCTCGTACACAACGGTGCCCGCCGGCCAGGGCAGCCGATAGCCGCGGGCGTCCAGACCGGTCGCCAGGATCACCACCTGCCGGATGCCGCCGGAAGTCGCTTCGAGCAGGAAGTCGTCGAAATATCGGGTGCGGACCGCCATCCCGTGCGCCATCCGCTCGACCTCGGAATCCCCGCCGGGCTCACCGGCCAGGATCGCCAGGAAATGGTCCATGCCGACCGCGGTCACCAGAGGCTCGGCCCATCGATCCTCGATCAACCCCGCGCGGGTGGCCAGGGCACGCGCTGCCGCCACGGCCGTCGCGGTCGTGCCCACACTGGTCGCCAGATCCCAGCTGTCATCGTCCGTTCGGGCCATGTCACCTCCACCGGTCTTGATTAGCCAATTTAACCAGCCGGGCGACCGCACCCGCCGCCGCCGAGTGGATTCCCGGCCAGCCTGGGGTAACTGTTAGTCTCGTAGACTGTCCGAGCGCGCTGCGCGCGCGCTGACGAAGGATTACCCGAACGCTGGTCAGTCCAGCCCCATCGGCACACCCAGACTCCAGTCCGGCTGCCCAGGAGGAAGAGTGCT
>CAZGPT010000186.1:0-5457 GCA_964527015.1 uncultured Mycobacterium sp.
AGAGCCGGTCCATGATCCGCATCTGGTATTCCATCGTGTTGAAGAAGTTCAACCCTATGAACGCATACGGACTGGCCAGGCTGAGATAGTTCGGGAAATACGGGATTGCGACACCTTGATAGGCCTGGAATCGGTTCTCCCGCCACCATTTTCCGAGATTGCGACCGCCGCGGCCGATAATCTCGATGGCCGGGATGTTGGCCTCCCACAGGTCGAAACCCGTTGCGAGCACAAGGGTGTCGATCTCGGTCCGGGTGCCGTCGGTCGCCACCACGGCGTGCGGCTCGATATGGTCGATCCCGCTGCTCTGCAGGTGTACATGGGGTTTGGTGAAGCTACGGTAGTAGCTGTTGGAAAACGTCGGCCGCTTGCAGCCGAAATCGTAATCCGGGGTCAGCTTGCGGCGCGTCTCGGAATCGCGGATCACCGCGAAGCGGTAGAGCTTGGAGACATCGGCCGCCCCGATATTGAGCCGCCGGAACAGCGTGTGCCGATGGTGCAGCACCACATAGTTGAACAGTTCGTAAATCGCATCGGTGACGGCCCGGACCGCGCGCTGGACCAGCGGTACTCTCGCGAAGAGCCGCTTGAGACGCCGCGGGAAGGCGAAGTCCAGCTTGGGAACCACATAGATCGCGGTCCGCTGGAAGACCGTCAGATCACCGGCCGCTTTGGCCAGTTCCGGGATGAGTTGTACGGCGGTCGCCCCCGTGCCGATCAGGCCGATCCGTTTGCCCGCCGGGTCGAAACCGTCGTCCCACGCAGTGGTGTGGATGACGGTGCCGTCGAAACTGTGGATGCCCGGGATCTCCGGGGTGTGCGGCTGGGACAGGAAACCGGTGGCGGTGATCAGGTACCGCGCGCTGAGCGTCTGGCCGTCAGCCAGTGCCACCCGCCACAGCTGCGCTTCGGCGTCCCACCGGGCGCCCTCGACGGAGGTGTTGAATCGGATGTGTCGGCGGATGTCGTATTTGTCGGCGACGTCGTCGGCATACTGCTTGATCTCCGCGCCGGTGGAGAACAGCCGTGACCAGTTGGGGTTCGGCTCGAAGAAGTAGGAGTAGGTGGTGGTCGGCACATCGCAGGCCAGGCCGGGGTAGTGGTTGACATACCAGGTCCCGCCGAGGTCGGGCTGACGGTCCAGCAGTATGAAGTCCTCGTACCCGAGGCGCTTGAGTTGGATCGCCGCGCCGATGCCCCCGAAACCGGCCCCGACGATGATCGCGTCGATGTGTTGCTCGGCCATGAGCCTGACGGTACCCGACCTATCCCCGGCTGAAGTGGCGCAGCGCGGCGCTGACGGTCAGGTCCGCGATATCGAGCGCTGCCGATTTCAGATCGTGTCGGGCGCCGGCGACTTCGATGATTTCGGTTGATGCCGGAATCAAGGCGGCGGCAGCGTTCAACTCCGCGATGCTGCCGAACGCATCGGCGCTGCCGTGGGTGAATACGGTCGGTGCGGTGATGGAGCCGAAGTGCTCAGTGCGCAGCCGTTCCGGTCTGCCCGGCGGGTGCAGCGGATAGGAAGTCAGAGTCAACCCCGTTACGAGGGCGCCGCCGGTGGTGTGGCCGGCCGCCGCCATCGAAGTCAGCCGGCCACCGTAGGAATGTCCGCCGGCGATCACCGGTCCGCCGGATCCGGTCAGATCGGCCATTACCGCGTGGGCCAGCGCGATCGCCTCGTCAACCGCGTCCTGGTCGGCGGTCGCCGAACCGGACGGCGGACCCTTCGGCCGCCGGCGCCGGTAGGGCAGGTTGTAGCGAACGGCCAGCCAGCCCCGGTCAGCCCACCGCTGGCAGAGGTGGACCAGCAGTGGCGATTCCCGGCTGCCACCGGCCCCGTGGGTGAGCACCACGGCACCGGCCGGTGTGCCGGTTGGCGGGTGCGCCACCCCGGCGATGGCGTCCAGCATGCCGCTGAGATTCACTGCGTCGTCGCGATTCACGACTGCAGCCGGAATAACGCGGACGCCGGCCCGTGGCCGCTGCCGAGCGGGTATGCCGCCCGCAGACACTCGGTCACCCAGGCTTTGCCGAACGCGACGGCCTCGGGCATCGGATAGCCGCGTGCCAGCGCGCACGCGATCGCGGCGCCCAGTGTGTCGCCGGCTCCGTGGTCATTCCCGGTGCGCAGCCGGGGTGCGCCGAACTCGTGAAAGTCCACGCCGTCGTAGAGCAGATCGGTGCTGTGCGATGACGAACGCAGGTGGCCGCCTTTGACCAGGACCCACGCGGGTCCCAGATCGTGCAGTGTGCGTGCGGCGGCCCGCTGGGTGACCGCGTCGACGACGTCGATACCCACCAACAGGCGCACCTCGTCGAGGTTGGGGGTGATCAGACTCGCTGCCGGAAACAACACAGCGCGCAGGGTTTCCAATGCCGGCGGACCCAGCAACGCCTCTCCGCGTGAGGATGCGCACACCGGATCGACCACCAGTGGCACCACTCCGGCCAGGCCCAGCGCCCGCCAGGTCTGCGCAACGGTCTCGATGAGTTGTGAGGATGGCAGGAGTCCCGTCTTGGCCGCCTGGATGCCGATGTCGGTGGCCACCGCTTCGATCTGACCCGCGACGACCTCTCCCGGTATTTCATGAAACCCGGTGACGCCGAGTGAGTTCTGTACCGTGACGGCGGTGACGGCGACCAGGGAGTGAACGCCCAGCAGCGCACAGGTCCGCAGATCGGCCTGCAGGCCCGCGCCCCCGCCGGAGTCCGACCCGGCGATGGTCAGCACCCGTGGCGGCGTCTGGCCCGCCGGGGTGAGTGGCAGCTCGGGGCTCACGTCGCGTTGTCGGCGTCGGCGCCCGCCGTCGGCTCGACTCGGCGGCCGGCCTCGTCGCCCCCGCCGATATCGACCAGAACCGGCGCGTGATCGCTGGGCGGTCCGATCCGGTCCTTACCGCCCTTGCGTTCGTCGCGCACGATCTCGGCGTGCACCACGCGGCGCGCCAGCGCCGGTGAGGCGAGGATGAAGTCGATCCGCATGCCCTCCCGTCGCGGGAACCGCAACTGGGTGTAGTCCCAGTAGGTGTAGGTCCCCGGACCGGGCGCGAACGGCCGGACCACATCGGTGAACGATGTCTCAATGGCCCGGAAAGCGGCGCGTTCCGGCTCGGTGACATGGGTGCTGCCGCGGAACAGGTCCATATTCCAGACGTCCTCGTCGAGGGGCGCGATATTCCAGTCGCCGGCCAGCGCGATTTGGGACTCGGGGTCGCGTCGAAGCCAGGATTGCGCGTCATCACGCAGTGCGGCAAGCCATTCCAGCTTATATCGGTAGTGGGGGTCGTCCACCGCCCGCCCATTGGGCACGTACAGGCTCCAAACCCGCACACCGCCGCAGGTCGCCGCCAACGCGCGCGCCTCGACGGTATGACCGTCCTTGCCGCCGGACCAGGACGGCTGCCCCTCGAAGCCGGTCTGCACATCCTCGAATCCGACCCGGGAGGCGATCGCCACGCCGTTCCACTGGTTGTGGCCGCAGTGCATCACCTCGTAGCCCGCACCAAGGAAGGTCATCGCCGGGAACTGGGCGTCGGAACACTTGGTTTCCTGCATGGCCAGCACGTCGACATCCGCCCTTTGCAGCCAGTCGACAACGCGATCTGCCCGGGCGCGAATGGAATTCACGTTCCAGGTGGCTACCCGCACGTCCGGGGCCGCCATCAGTGGCCGAACGGGTCTGGTTCGGCACCCGGCAGCCACGACAGACCGGGTGCTCCCCATCCGTGGGACCGGACGGCCCGCTTGGCGGCCCGGGCGTGCCGGCCGATCAACCTGTCCACGTAGAGGAATCCGTCGAGGTGGCCGGTCTCGTGTTGCAGCATCCTGGCGAACAGTCCGGTGCCCTCCAGGATCACCGGCTCGCCGGCGGCGTTCAGCCCGGTGACCTTCGCCCACTCCGCGCGTCCGCACGGGAATGACTCGCCCGGCACCGACAGGCAACCCTCGTCATCGATCTCGGGGTCGGGCATCGTCTCCGGAATCTCGGAGGTTTCCAGCGTCGGGTTGATCACCACGCCGCGACGACGGGTCGGTTTACCCCGATCCTCGGCGCAGTCGTAGACGAATACCCGCAGGCCCACTCCGATCTGGTTGGCCGCCAGGCCAACTCCGTTTGCGGCGTCCATGGTCTGGTACATGTCGGCGATCAAGTCGGCCACCTCCGCCGGCAGTGACCCGTCCTCGCCGACGGGTATCGGCGTGGTGGGCGTGTGCAGCGCAGGATCGCCGAGGATCACGATGGGTCGAACGGCCATGACCGGCAAGCTTAAAGATCGCCCGACGCGCGGGGTACGGTGCCATCCCAATCGACGCTGACGTGGTTCAATGACCAGCGAACCACAGAGATGTGATCAGCAATCGTCGAAAGGTCCCCCGACTCGAATGGACGGCGCCATGGCACGGGCCGAACGGGAAATCGACGATGCCGACCTTCCGGCTGGTCTCAACCGCCGCGAGTTCGACATCCTCGCTTTTGAGCGACAGTGGTGGAAGTACGCCGGGGCCAAGGAAGAGGCCATCAAGGATCTCTTCTCGATGTCGGCCACCAGGTACTACCAGGTCCTCAACGCGCTCGTCGACCGACCGGAGGCGCTGGCCGCTGACCCGATGCTCGTCAAGCGGCTGCGTCGGCTGCGGGCCAGCCGGCAGAAGGCCCGGGCCGCCCGTCGACTGGGCTTCGAGTTCCCCTGAAGCCACCGTTTACAGTTGGCCGGATGAACGAGCGCGTACCCGACTCTTCCGGGCTCCCCCTGCGCGCCATGGTGATGGTGCTGTTGTTTCTCGGCGTGATCTTCCTGCTGGTCGGCTTTCAGGCGATGGGTTCGGGGAACAACGGCGGCGAGGACACTCCCGCCCGGACCGTGACGACCACCACGACCACCCCGCCGGCACCCGTGCCCGCGCCGATGTCCGATGTCCGGGTCTACAGCGTGTTCGGCGACGAGCCTGCAGCGATCCGGACCGCAGACCGGCTGCGCGAAGCCGGGTGGAACGTCACCGAGACGTCGCTGATCGCCGCGGCCGATGTGGTGGTGACCACGGTGTACTTCGGGCCCGCGGAGGGCGAGCAGGCGGCCGCTGAGGCCGTCGGCCTGGTGCTCGAGGCTCCGGTGGCGCCGCGAATCCCGGAAATCGCCGAGCAGCCACCTGGCGTCATCGTGTTGGTGACGGGATAGGCCGGGTTAGGCTGTTGCGCATGCGCAATTGGGCTGTTCTCTGTTTCGCCGCTCCCGTCGCTTTGCTGAGCGCCTGCACACCGTATGAACCGGTCGCCACTGAGCCGGGCACCACACCGCCGGTCTGGACGGGTTCGCCCGCCCCGGCCGCGATGGACCCGGAGCATGGCGGCGACCACGGTGCAGCGGCGCAGGCCGCGCCGGCCGAAACGCTGACCGCGCAGATCGACGGACCCGACGGCGAGCAGGTCGCCGAGGCCACCATCGACTTCTCCGG
>CAZGPT010000187.1:0-2494 GCA_964527015.1 uncultured Mycobacterium sp.
CAAGCCTTTCGTGGAGCCGATGACGGGAATCGAACCCGCGTATTCAGCTTGGGAAGCTGATGTTCTGCCATTGAACTACATCGGCGTGTGGTGCTGACGAAGGATAGCAAGCGGGGGCGCCGGCCCGGCAATCCTTGACGATGCGATCCCGTTCCGGATGCGCTCCTCGCGTGCCGCCTTCTCCCCGCGGCCTATACGCTCTCAGGCGTGCTGCTCTCCGATCGTGACATCCGCGCTGAGATCGCCGCCGGGGGGCTGGGCATCGAACCGTTCGACGACACCTTGGTGCAGCCCTCGAGTGTCGATGTCCGGCTGGACAACATGTTCCGGGTCTTCAACAACACCCGCTACACCCACATCGACCCCGCCGAGCAGCAGGACGAACTGACCAGCCTGGTGCAGGCGCCGGCCGGGGAACCGTTCGTGCTGCATCCAGGCGAGTTCGTGCTGGGATCCACCCTCGAATGCTGCACACTGCCCGACGATCTGGCCGGCCGACTGGAGGGCAAGTCATCCCTGGGCCGTCTGGGGCTGCTCACCCACTCGACGGCGGGCTTCATCGACCCCGGCTTCTCCGGCCACATCACGCTGGAGCTGTCCAACGTCGCCAATCTGCCGATCACGCTCTGGCCCGGGATGAAGATAGGCCAGCTATGTCTGCTGCGGCTCTCCAGCCCGGCTGAGCACCCGTACGGCAGTTCAGCGGCCGGATCCAAATATCAGGGTCAGCGCGGACCTACCCCGTCGCGCTCCTACCAGAACTTCATCCGCTCCACCTGACCCGTCTCGGGGCGAGACGGCCGTAACGGTCCAGCACCGCGGTGCGATGAACCGGGTGTCAGTAGGCCAAAAACACCCGGCGGAGGCGGTAGTGGACATCGTTCTTGGTGTGTCGATGACACCTGGGGCCGTCCGTATGGTCCTGGTCGAGGGGGATGCGGCTGACGGGCGGACCATCGATCGTGACTGTCTCGTTGTGGACGACACGGGGTCTATCGAGCGTGTAGTCGCCGCCATTCTCGGTACCCGGGGCGGCGCGGCTGAAGGTGGTCATCACCTGAGGTCCATCGGGGTCGCCTGGACCGATCACGCCGCAGCCGCCCGACTGCGTCAGGCCCTGAGACAGCGTGGGATCGACGATGTCCTGCTGGTCTCGGAGTTACATGCCGCCAGTGCGCTCGCCCAGGCCGTCGGACAGACGGTCGGCAGCGAGCGTATCTGCCTGCTCTTCCTCGAGCCCGATGTCGCCACCCTGGCCGTGGTCCGGACCCACGACGGCGCTGTGGTGCGGGTGGACCGACGCAGCGTGCAGTCCGGACTGGCGGGCGAAGCCCGAGCCGCCCAGCTTCGGGAGATGGTCGCCGGACTCCGGACCGCGGCCGAGCCGCCGCAAGCGGTCTTCATGGTGGGATCCGGGGTCGACATCGCGGCGCTGACTCCACAGCTGGAGACCTGGGCGGGACTGCCGGTACACGCTCCCGACGAGGGTGAACTGGCGCTGGCCCGAGGTGCGGCACTGGCCTCGGCCACCGCACCGCGATTCGAAGCCTCGACCGTCGGCCTGGCCCCCGGACCGACCACCGCAATGGTCGGTTTCGACAGCACCCGGACATCGGTCGGCGCCACCCAGCGTGCCGCCGCCGGCTATATGGCTCCACTCGGCTACAGCGCGGTGACTGACGAGGATGACGACCTGCCCGAATTCACCGCCGGGTCCGGCGACGGGCCCTGGGCAGGGGGCCCCGACGAGACAGAAGACCTTGGGCGCAAGCCGTTCCTGTTGATCGGCAGCGCGCTGTCGACAGTTTTCGTGGTCGGGGTGGTGGCTCTGGCAATCTCGCTGGCCGTCGTCGTTCGACCGGCGGTGGATCAGCGGCCAGACCCGACCGGTAACCCGATCGCGCCCACTGGTCAGGCTCCCGTCGCGGACGAGCGGGCCCCGGGTGCTCGGGGTGCCCCGCAAACCATCCAGGCCCCGGTTCCCGTGGTGCAACAGCTGCCCCGCACCGTCACCGTGGCTCCCGCAGCCCCTGCTCCCGAACCGATGCGGCCCCCGCAGCCCATCCTCCCGGCGCCCGCCCCGGCTCCGGCGGCCCCGACTCCGGCCGCTTCCGTCCCGGCCGCACCCGCCCCGGCCTCTCCGCCAATCCTGATACCGGTGCCGATCCCCGTTGCGGGGTCCCCGTTACTTCCGTCGATCGGCCGTTTGCCGGTTCTGCCGAATCCCGCCACGGCGGCGTCCGACTTCACTGATGCGACTGACCTCGAGGCCCCGCCGACGAATTCCCAGCCGACGAATTCCCAGCCGACGAATTCCCAGCCGACGACCCAGATCACGCCCCAGGCGGCTGCGCCGGAAACGACACCCCAGACATCTGCGCCGCAGACGACGACGCAGTCCGCGTCGCCGTCGTCCGCGACTTCGTCGCCGAGTACTGAGTCCTCCGCAGCGTCCTCCGCAGCGTCCTCCGCAGCGCCGACTCAGTCCGCTCAG
>CAZGPT010000187.1:2594-5407 GCA_964527015.1 uncultured Mycobacterium sp.
GTCCTCCGCAGCGTCCTCCGCAGCGTCCTCCGCAGCGCCGACTCAGTCCGCTCAGTCCACACAGTCCTCCGTTAAGTCGACTCAATCCGCCTCGTCGGCCGCCAAGGAATCGCCCGCCGGCCGCTACGAGGCCTCGGAGGACCCGCTCTGGCCGCTGTCGCCACCGGACTAATGCCACCGGGCGTAAGTTCCTACCCGTGGACACCTCGACCGCGCTGATCGCCGAGAACGCCGCCTTCGCCGATCTTCTGCGTGATGCGGAATTCGCCACCCCGGTCCCGACCTGCCCCGACTGGACGCTGGGCCTACTCCTGCGCCATGTTGGCCGCGGCGACCGCTGGTGCGCACAGATCGTTGCCGAGCGATCCGCTGATGCCATCGATCCGCGCACCGTCCGGGGCGGACAACCCCCGGCCGACTCCGACGGCCAGACCGGCTGGTTATACGAAGGCGTTCGGGAACTGCTCGAGGCCGTCGAACAATCCGGCCCTGACACCCCGGTGTGGACGTTTCTGGGTCCGCGACCGGCCGCGTGGTGGATCCGGCGCCGCCTGCACGAAACCGTGGTGCACCGCGCCGATGCTGCCCTGGCGCTCGGTGCCGACTTCGAGATCGAAACGGCCGTTGCCGCCGATGGGATCACCGAGCATCTGGAGCGATTGATGGCCCTGGCCGAGGAGGACGGCCCCGCCGACCGCGACCGGCCGCTGGGGGAGGGGCAATCGTTGCATCTGCATGCCACCGACACCGGCCCGGGCCACACCGGGGAGTGGACCATGCTGGGCCGACCGGACGGAATCGTCCTCGATCACGAACACGCCCGCGCGACCACGGCGCTCCGCGGTCCCGTCCGCGGACTTCTGCTTGCCGTCACGCGTCGCGGGTGTGCCGCCGAGCTGGGCGTGGAGATCTTCGGCGATCAGGCGATCTGGGACACCTGGTTGGCCCGAACACCGTTCTGACCCGGTAGTTTGAGTCGTCGGCAAAACAAGCAACGAGGAGCGCGCTCATGAGCACGTCGGAGATCGCCACTGTCCTGGCCTGGCATGACGCGCTGAGCCAAGAGGAATTCGGCACTCTGACCGCGTTGTCCAGCGACGATATCGAAATCGGCGACGCGAATGGGGCCGCGCAGGGCCACACCGCGCTGCGCGAGTGGGCGCGGCGGACCGACGCCACCATCGAGGTCGGCGAAATCTATTACCGCGACGGGGTCGTGGTGGTCGAGGAGCGCATCACCTACCGGTCCGATCCGGGCTGCGTCCGCACCGCGGCCTCAGCATTCCGGGTGGTGCACGATCACGTCACCTCGGTGTTCCGCCACCCCGATCTCGCGACGGCACTGGCCGCGACCGAGCTCGCCGACGAAGACCTGCAGGCCTGAGATCCCGCGATGCGGGGGATAATCCTGGCCGGAGGATCGGGCACCCGGCTGCACCCGATCACCCATGGTGTGAGCAAGCAATTGCTGCCGGTCTATGACAAGCCGATGATCTACTACCCGCTGTCGACGCTCATGCTGGCCGGCATCCGGGACATCCTGGTCATCACCACCCCGCAGGACGGCCCATCGTTCCACCGGCTGCTCGGTGACGGTTCGCAATTCGGTATCAGCATCACCCACGCGATTCAGCAGAGTCCGGACGGACTGGCGCAGGCCTTCCTGATCGGAGCCGACCATATCGGCACCGGCCCGGCCGCATTGATCCTCGGCGACAACATCTTCTACGGGCCCGGGGTCGGAACCAACTTGGGCCGGTTCCGTCATATCGCCGGCGGATCGATCTTCGCCTACTGGGTGGCCGATCCGTCGGCCTACGGTGTCGTTGAATTCGACTCCGGCGGAAGGGCTCTGGCCCTTGAGGAGAAACCGGCCACGCCGAAGTCGAACTACGCCGTGCCCGGACTGTACTTCTACGATAACGATGTCGTCGAGATCGCCCGTTCGCTGCGCCCGTCCCCCCGCGGTGAACTGGAGATCACCGATATCAACCGGGCTTATCTCAACGACGACCGGCTCTCGGTCGAGGTACTTCCACGTGGCACGGCGTGGCTGGACACCGGCACCGTCGACTCCTTGCTCGAGGCGGGCAACTTCGTGCGCACCATCGAGGCACGGCAGGGGCTAAAGGTCGCCTGCCCCGAGGAGATCGCCTGGCGGATGGGTTTCATCGATGACGCCGGGCTTGCCGAGCGGGCCGGCGCAGTGCTCAAGTCGGGCTACGGCCGGTATTTGCTGGAGCTGCTGGACCGGGGTTAGGAGTGGCCAGCACCACCGCCAACGCGGTGGTCAGCGGTACCGACAGGGCCAGCGCGATACCCCCGACGGCGGACCGGGCGATTTCGATCGCCACGCTCTCAGTCGTCAGCACGTCGGTCAAAGACCGGTTAGCCACACTGAACAACAACAGCAGAGGCAGCGCGCTGCCGGCGTAGGCGAACACCAGGGTGTAGACGGTGCTGGCGATGTGGTCGCTGCCCACCCGCATGGACCGAGAAAAGAGTCGCCTTCGCGTGGTCTGCCCCGCGTGGGCCAACTCGAACACCGCCGAGGCCTGGGTGATGGTGACGTCGTTGAGCACGCCGAGTGAACCGACTATGAAACCGGCCAGCAGCAGTCCGGTGATCGAAATGTGGCCGAGGTAGGCAGCCACCTCGGTGTTCTGATCCTGCGACAGACCGGTCAGGCGGGTGAGTTCGATAGCCGCCCAGGATAATCCGGCTGCCAGCAACATCGATGTCAGGGTGCCGAGCAGGGCGGCGCTGGTGCGCAAGCTCACCCCGTGCGCCAGATAGATGACCGCGAACAGGAT
>CAZGPT010000188.1:0-5391 GCA_964527015.1 uncultured Mycobacterium sp.
ACCTCGATGACCTCATCGCTGGTGAGCCGACGGGCGAGCAACGCCAGGATCGGCAAGTAGTCGTTCTCCGGAACGCCGTTCGGGTAGCCGGATCGCAACCAGGACACGATGCCGGTGAGGAATCGATTCACCTGCGTCTCCTCCGGATGGGATGTCCATCGTGAGTCTAGTGGGACTGGGCGTTCTGGGAGCCTTTCGAGCTAACCCTCAGTCCGGCGCGGGCCGGGCGAACCCCCGGCATAGTTTTGGTTAACGGCCGATGAACACCTTCGGGCATTTGGCAAACACCCAGGTCGATGTGGTCGCGGGCTTGGTCGAAATTCGCCACCAGACTCCCCGAAGCCGCAGAATCACTGCGTGGGCACTGAGATGATCATTCTGGTCTTGTTGATCGGTACCGCGCTGGCCTTCGACTTCACCAACGGATTCCACGACACCGGCAACGCCATGGCGACCTCGATCGCGACCAGGGCGCTCAAGCCGAAGACGGCGGTTCTGCTGGCCGGGGTGCTGAACCTGGTGGGCGCCTTTCTGTCGGTGGAAGTGGCCATCACGGTCACTACCGCGGTGCTGCGGGTCCAAGACTCCAAGACCGGGCAGTTGCTTCCCGATATCGATCCCTCCACCGGCCTGACGATCATCTTCGCCGGGCTGATCGGCGGCATCCTGTGGAATCTGCTGACCTGGCTGTTCGGCATCCCGTCGAGTTCCTCACACGCGCTGTTCGGCGGTCTGATCGGAGCCGGGCTGGCTGCGCTGGGCCTGGCGGGTGTCAACTGGAGCGGCGTCACGGCGAAGGTGCTGATCCCTGCTGTGGCCGCCCCGGTGATCGCCGGCATCGTCGCCGCCTGCGGCACCTGGCTGGTATACCGGGTCACCCGCAAGGTGCTGCCGCGGCGTCGCGAGGAGGGTTTCCGCTGGGGCCAGATCGCGACGGCTTCGCTGGTCGCACTGGCGCACGGCACCAACGACGCCCAGAAGACGATGGGGGTGATCGCGCTCGCACTGATCACCACCGGGCATCTGACCGGAGATGTGAAGGAAGACGGTCTTCCGGTGTGGATCATCTTCAGCTGCGCGGTGGCTATCGCCCTGGGTACCTACATCGGTGGCTGGCGGGTCATCCGCACCCTGGGCAAGGGCCTGGTGGAGATCGAGTCGCCGCAGGGGCTGGCCGCCGAGGCGTCCTCGGCGGCGATCATCCTGAGCTCCAGCGCGGCCGGTATGGCGCTGTCCACCACCCACGTCGCGACCGGCTCGATCCTCGGTAGCGGGGTGGGCAAGCCCGGGGCGCAGGTGCGGTGGGCGGTGGCCGGGCGGATGGCCGTGGCATGGCTGGTCACGCTGCCGGCGGCCGCCCTGGTCGGCGCGCTGTCATTCTTGCTGTCCCACGGTGTGAAGACCTTCACCGGTTCGCAGCTGGCCGGCGACGGGCTGATTTTCCTGATCCTGGTCGGGCTGTCGTACTACATGTGGTGGCGGGCACAGCAGCAGAAGGTCGACAGCAATAACGTCAACGCCGATTGGGACTCCTCGACCAACTCGGTGGTGCCCGCCGAGACGCGGACGGCCAATGGGGCCGAGGCCGGCCCGGACGCGCCCAAGGCCACAACAACTGTCTGAGACCAGAACAGTGTCTGAGACCCGAACCGAGCGGAAGGACCGGTAATGCATTATCTGCAAAGTATTTTGACGGTGCTGGCGGTGGGGCTGGTCCTGGGTGCCGGCCTGCCCGCGATCTTCTCGGTCGGCATGCTGGCCTACTCCCACGGGGCCGGCGGCGAAGAGGCCGACCACCTGATCCACAAACCGAACCCGGTGCTGAAGTACCTCGGCATTGTGCTGTTTGTCGTGGTCGCCGTGGTGATCGTCACCGCGGTCGCCTGGATCACCCGGGCGACGGTCATGCACCACTTCGGCATCAACCTGTTCCCGATGTTCCCGGCGAAGTGAGGTAGCGATGTCCGTCGAGCAGCGGGACGGTTTCGTCGACAGTGTTGTCGGCTGGCTTCGCGCCGGCTACCCGCACGGGGTGCCGCCGACGGACTATTTTCCGCTGCTGGCACTGCTGATGCGGACGTTGACCGAGGCCGAGGTCGTCCAGGCCGCCCGAACCATCCTCCGGCAGAACGATGTCGACACCCCGGTCACCGAGGATCAGATCCGCGACGCGATCCACCAGATCACCGAGAAGGAACCCAATCCCGAAGAGATTCACCAGGTGGCGGCGCGGCTGGCCTCGGTGGGCTGGCCGTTGGAGGGCGGTCGCCCCTAACCGGCCCGGCTGTCCTTACGCAGTGGGTGTTCCCGCGGGATCTGAACGAAGATCAGCGTGACACCATCGGGGTCGGTCACCTGCATCTCGTGCAGACCCCATGGTTCCTGGCGGGCTTCACGAGCGATCTGTACCCCGCGAGCGGTCAGCTCCACCTCGACGGCGTAGACGTCGCGCACCTGCAGCCACAACGCCGCCGAGGTCGAGTGCGGTTCTCCGTGGCCGGCCACCTCGATCAGTGACTGTCCCGCGTAAAAGACTGTGCCAGCAGGGTATTCGCGCGCAATGGCCAGGCCTAGCGTGTCACGGTAGAACGCCAGGGTCAGCGGGTAGTCGGCCGGCCGCAACAGCATCCGGCTCGCGAGGATCTCCATGGTGTCGGCCTCTGCTTTCTCTGCTGCTTTCTCTGAATGCTTTCTTCTAGTCCCGGGTCGGCTGCATCCGTTGGTGTTTCAGCAGGGCGTTGAGTACGCCGGGTGCGATGACGTCCAGCGCGCGTGCGCCGACTCCGAAGCGCGGGGCGATGCGGACCGGCCGGTGCCGCGCGGCGTCGATCATCCACTGCGCGGCCTCGGGTGTGCTCAGTGCGGGCACCCCCTGATAGGCCTTGGTCGGAGCGATCATCGGGGTGGAGACCAGCGGGTAGTACAGCGTGGTGGAGTGCACGCCGTGGCGCGCCCACTCGGTGTCGATCACCCGGCTCACCGCGCTCAGTGCCGCCTTCGAGGCGTTGTAGACGCCGAACAGCGGTGAGGCCTCGCTGAGGACGCCCCAGGTTGCAACGTTGATGATGTGGCCGTCGCCGCGCTCGATCATCTGCGGCGCCAGTCCGCGGATCAGCCGCAGCGGCGAGTAGTAGTTCAGCGTCATGGTGCGCTCGACGTCATGCCAGCGGTCCAGGGACTCGGCCAGCGGCCGGCGAATCGAGCGGCCGGCATTGTTGACCAGGATGTCCACCCCGCCGAATTGGCGTTCCACGCTGCCGGCGAGTTCATCGACGGCATCGAGGTCGGACAGGTCGCACGGGATGGCGGCGGCCGATCCGCCGGCATCGGCGATCCGCGCGCTCAGTGCATCAAGCAGGTCGGCGCGCCGCGCCACGACGATGACCTCGGCGCCCTCGGCGGCGAACCGTTCGGCCCCGGCCTCACCGATCCCCGAGGACGCTCCGGTGATCAGCACCCGTTTGCCGCGCAGATCGATGCGGGTTCTGGCGGGAAGCCGGAGCGGCGGGCGCATCCCGGTCATTGCTATCGCTTCGGTCAGGCGACGGCGAAGGGGGTTCACAAGTGCTGAGTCTAGGGAGGTCGCCCACGGAGCGCCGGTCCCCGGGGTAGTTGGTTGCGCCCGCCTCTGAGCGACAAAGCGGACCCTAACCTCCGATCGCGCGGCACTCAGCGGGGCAGCCGACCCGGAACCGCGCGGAGGTGTCGCTCAGAGGCGGGCGAATCTACTACGGAAGTTGCGGGGGAGCGGCAGGGGGAGTGGCAGGGCGAGCGGCAGCCGTCACAGCGGCAGGCCCAGCCCGCGCAGACCGTCGCGCAGCCCGGTGGGCCGCTCGGCGGTGGGCAGGGGGTCCACCAGCACGAAGCCGCATCCGAGCGCGCGGGCCGCGCCGTCGTTCTCCTCGCTGTCGCCCACCATGACGGCGTCGGCCGCGTCAACGCCCAGCAGGTCCAGCGCGATCTCGAAGATCCGCGGATCCGGTTTGACGATGCCGACTTCGAACGACAATACGAACTCATCGACTGCGGCCTGAGCCGAGACGAACGCGGGCCGGATGTCGAAGGCGATATTGGATACGACTGCGGTGCGAATGTCATTGGCGCCCAACGTGTTAAGCACCTCGACGGTGTCCGGGTACGGGGTCCACATCGCCGGGTCGATACAGCGTTCGTACAGCGCCACGGCATGCGGGTCGGCCAGGCCGGTCTCGTAGAGCGCGTGCAGATAGGCCTCACGGTGCAGGGCAGGCGCCAGGTCCCGCTGCAGCCACACCCGGTAGTTCTGCTCGGTCATCGTCCGTCCACCGCCGGTCGGGTGGGTGAGCCGCTCCATCAGCTCGGTCTGGACGTGTTCGTCGACCTCCATTCCGTCGAACCAGCGGTCGTCATCGTCGAGCCGGAACAGGGTGCCGGAGAAGTCGAACAGAACCGCCTTCATCCGACGGCACGATCGGAGTCGGCCCAGAACCGCGCGCGGACCGCCTTCTTGTCCGGCTTGCCCAGCGCGGTGACCGGCACCGACTCCACCACGATCACCTGTTTGGGCGACTGCACCGACCCCTTGCGCTGTTTGACGGCCTCCTGGATCTCCCGCCGCAGCACCGCGACCGATTCCGGGTCGGCCGGGTGGTCCGGGCGCAGCACGATGACCGCCGTGACCGCCTCGCCCCACTTCTCGTCCGGGGTGCCGATCACACACACCTGCGCCACCGCCGGATGTTCGGCGACGACATCCTCCACTTCTCGAGGGAAGACGTTGAATCCGCCGGTGACGATCATGTCCTTGACCCGGTCGACGATGTACCAGAACCCTTCGGAATCCTCCCGCGCCATATCGCCGGTGTGTAGCCAGCCGCCGGTGAACGTCTTGGCGGTCTCCTCCGGCAGGTTCCAGTACCCGCCACTGAGCAGCGGGCCGGACACGCAGATCTCACCGACCTCGCCGGCGGCCACCGGATTTCCGTCAGCATCCAACAGGGCAGTCCGGGCGAACAGGGTCGGGCGCCCGCAGGAGGTCAGCCGTTTCTCGTCGTGATCGCCCCTGGCCAGGTAGGTGATCACCATCGGTGCCTCGGACTGCCCGTAGTACTGCGCGAAGATCGGGCCGAATCGCCGGATGGCCTCGGCCAGCCGCACCGGATTCATCGCCGAGGCACCGTAGTACACCGTCTCCAGCGACGACAGGTCGCGGGTGTGGGAGTCGGGGTGGTCCATCAGCGCATAGAGCATGGACGGCACCAGCATGGTCGCGGTGATCCGCTGCTCCTCGATAGCCCGGAGCACCTCGGCGGGGTCGAACCGCGGGAGCACGACCATCTCCCCGCCCTTGACGATCACCGGCAGGAAGAACGCCGCCCCGGCATGCGAGAGCGGCGTGCACATCAGGAACCG
>CAZGPT010000189.1:0-5256 GCA_964527015.1 uncultured Mycobacterium sp.
TGAAGGCCGGCGACGCGCTGTTCTTCGGCCACGGCCTCAACATCCACTTCGGCCTGATCAAGCCCCCGGCCGATGTCACGGTCGGGATGGTCGCCCCCAAAGGGCCCGGCCATCTGGTGCGTCGGCAGTTCGTCGACGGTAAGGGTGTGCCGTGTCTGGTGGCCATCGAGCAGGATCCGACCGGTGACGGCCTGGCGCTGGCGCTGTCCTATGCCAAAGCCATCGGCGGCACCCGGGCCGGTGTCATCAAGACCACGTTCAAGGACGAGACCGAAACCGACCTGTTCGGTGAGCAGGCCGTGCTGTGCGGCGGCACCGAGGAACTGGTCAAGACCGGCTTCGAGGTCATGGTGGAGGCGGGCTACGCGCCTGAGTTGGCCTACTTCGAGGTGCTACACGAGCTCAAGCTGATCGTGGACCTGATGTACGAGGGCGGGATTGCCCGGATGAACTACTCGGTGTCGGATACCGCCGAGTACGGCGGCTACCTGTCCGGTCCGCGGGTGATCGACGCCGGCGCCAAGGACCGGATGCGCGCCATCCTCACCGAGATCCAGGACGGCACCTTCGTCAAACGGTTGGTGGCTAACGTCGAAGGCGGCAATAAGGAGCTCGAGGGTCTGCGTAGGAGCAACGCCGAGCACCCCATCGAGGTCACCGGCAAGAAGCTGCGCGACCTGATGAGCTGGGTGGACCGGCCGATCACCGAAACCGCGTAGCACCTGTCGCAAAGGCCCCCGGGGCAGCCGTTGTCCGGCCGCCCCGGGGGCTTTGTGCATGCGGCGGGCATCATGTCATGCGATTCCGCATGTTATGGTGTATATATGCCTAAGACGGTGCAAATCCGCGACATCGACGACGAGGTCTATGCCGGGTTGCTTCGTCGGGCGGGCGAGGAAGGGATCACCGTCCCGGAACTGCTTCGGCGCGAGGCCGCCCGACTGGCCGCCCGGCCGTCGATGGCGTCCTGGCTGGCGCGGACCGGCCGCCGGCCCTCGGCGGTGTCCACCGCTGAGGTGCTGGCCAGTCTCGACGAGTGGCGCGGAGAGTGGCCGGGTGCTGGTCGTTGATGCGTCGTGCCTGTTCGAAGTCGTCGCGGATACCGCAAGGGCGCCGGCCCTCGCCGCCCGGCTCGCACGTGACCCGGACCAGGCGGCGCCGCATGTCATCGACGTCGAGGTCATGGGTGTGATCCGTGCGCAGTTCCTCCGCGGCCAACTGGACGGGACCGCGGCCGGACAGGCGGTTGCCGACCTCCGCGACTGGCCGGGTGAGCGGGTCGGGCACCGGTTGCTGCTTGATCGGGCCTGGGAATTGCGGGCATCCGTGCGCGGCTGGGACGCGTTCTACGTTGCGGTCGCTGAGGCTTTTGGCGCGACATTGCTGACGATGGACCAACGGCTGGCTCGCGCGCACGGACCGACCTGCCGGATCGAGATCTTCACGGGCTGATCCCGTCCTGCCGCGAGGCTAATTCGGGAACTTGAGTTTGCCTGTCCCTCAGCACGTTCTGACGATGAGTGCCGCGTCAGGGCCGCAGCGGCGGCAGCGGCAGCCCGAACTGCCGCTTCAGTACCATGCGCGCGGCGTAGTAGCCGCTCATCCCGTGCACGCCTCCGCCCGGCGGGGTGGCCGACGAGCACAGGTAGGCGCCGGGAACGGGCGTGCTCCACGGGTTGACCCGCGGGGTGGGGCCGAGCAGGGCACGCAATACCGAGTTGCCGCCCACCCCGATATCGCCTCCGACGTAGTTGGCGTCATGCTCGGCGAGCCGAGAGGCCGGGATGCCGCGCGCGGCCAGCACGCAGTCGGAGAAGCCCGGCGCGAAGCGTTCCATGACGGCGGTGATGGTGCCGGTCTGGTCGACGGTGGATCCGGCCGGCACGTGCGCGTAGGTCCAGAACGGGCGACGGCCCCCGGCGTCGATCCGACTCGGGTCGGCGGTGTAGGACTGCGCGGCCAACACCATCGGCCAGTCGGCATGGCGGCCAGCCGCGATCTCCCTCTCCGCGTGGGCCATCTGGGTCCGGGAGCCACCCAGGTGCAGCGTCGGCGCCTGCGCCAGCCGCGGATCCGACCACGGAACATCCTGGGAGAGAACAAAATCCACTTTTGCAACACCGGGCCCGAACCGATAATTGCGCAGCGCCCCGGCGTAGCGGGACGGTAGGGCGTCGCCGTAGATGTCCAACAGGGCCGTCGGTGCGGTGTCATAGAGCACCACGCCGGGCGGGGGAGAGGTGACGGTGACTCCGGCATGCAGTTCGCCGCCGTGCGCGCGCAGATCGTCGATCAGCGCATCGGCGATGGCCTGGCTGCCGCCCACCGGCACCGGCCAGCCGACGGTGTGGGCCAGCGTCGCCAGCAGCAGTCCGGCGCCGGCGGCTACCAGGGACGGCATTCGCGCGATGGTGTGTGCGGCGACACCGGTGAACAGTGCGCGCGCGTCCTCGCCGCGAAGCCGTCCCCAGGCGGGGGTGCCCTGCTCGAGCATCCGCTGCCCGAGCAGCACCGCCGCCGGGAGATCGGGCGGCAGGGACCGTTTGTCGCCGATCAGGAACGACACCACCTCCTCGCCGCGGGCAGCCAGCGGTCCCAGCAGATGCCACCACGTGTCGCCGTGTTGCAGGCCCGCGCAGGTGCGCTCCAGGTCGCGCCAGCCGATCGCGGCCGGCCGGCCCGGCAGCGGGTTGGCGTAGGAGATCTCCGGCACCGCCAAACCCACGCCCCGGGCACGCAGGTCGAACTCGGCGAAGAACGGCGACGCCAGGGCCAGGGGGTGGATTGCCGAACAGATGTCGTGGCCGACGTCCGGGTACTCGGGATCGGCGAGCGTGCGGGAACCCCCGCCGAGGGTGGCCTGGGCCTCCAGGACCTGGACTTTCAGCCCGGCGCGTGCGCAGGTGACCGCCGCGGACAAGCCGTTGGGCCCGCTGCCGACCACGGTCACGTCCATACCACTCATTACAGCCCATTACGCTGTCCCGGTGACTGCGCCCGTTGTTTTGATCGCCGACAAACTCGCCCAATCGACCGTCGCCGCCCTCGGTGAGCAGGTCGAGGTCCGCTGGGTCGACGGCCCCGACCGCCCCAAATTGCTCGACGCCGTCGCCGATGCCGACGCACTGCTGGTGCGCTCGGCCACGACCGTCGATGCCGAGGTGATCGCCGCCGCACCCAGGCTGAAGATCATCGCCCGCGCCGGAGTGGGCCTGGACAACGTGGACGTCGATGCCGCCACGGCGGCGGGTGTCCTGGTGGTCAACGCGCCGACGTCGAATATCCACAGCGCCGCCGAACACGCGATGGCACTTCTGCTGTCGGCGGCCCGTCAGATCCCCGCCGCTGACGCCACCCTGCGCGAACACACCTGGAAGCGGTCTTCGTTCAACGGCACCGAGATTTTCGGTAAGACCGTCGGCGTAGTGGGCCTGGGGCGCATCGGTCAACTGGTGGCTGCACGGATGGCCGCCTTCGGCACTCATGTCATCGCCTACGACCCCTATGTTCCACCGGCCCGCGCCGCCCAGCTCGGTATCGAACTGCTGCCGCTGGATGATGTACTGGCCCGGGCTGACTTCATCTCGGTGCATCTGCCCAAGACCAAGGAAACCGCCGGTCTGCTGGGTGCCGACGCGCTGGCCAGGACCAAGCCCGGGGTGATCATCGTCAACGCCGCCCGGGGTGGGCTGATCGATGAGCAGGCGCTGGCCGACGCGATCCGGTCCGGCCACGTCCGCGCCGCCGGCATGGATGTCTACGCCACCGAACCGTGCACTGACAGCCCCCTGTTCGGCCTGCCGCAGGTGGTCGTCACCCCGCATCTGGGCGCCTCGACCAGCGAAGCGCAGGACCGGGCCGGTACCGATGTCGCCGAGAGCGTCAAACTCGCCCTGGCCGGGGAGTTCGTTCCCGACGCGGTGAACGTCGGTGCGGGCGCGGTCAGCGAGGAGGTGGCACCGTGGCTGGAACTGGTGCGCAAGCTAGGGGTGCTGGTTGGGGTGCTTGCCACCGAGCCGCCGGACAGCCTGTCGGTGCGGGTGAGTGGCGAACTGGCCGCTGAGGATGTGGAGGTGCTGAAGCTGTCGGCACTGCGTGGACTGTTCTCCACCATGACCGACCAGCCGGTGACCTTCGTCAACGCCCCGGGAATGGCCGCCGCGCGCGGGCTGGACACCGAACTGAGCTCGGCGACCGAGAGCCCCAACCACCGCAGCCTCGTTGACGTTCGGGTGGTGTTCCCGGACGGCTCGGCGGTCAACGTCTCGGGCACGCTCACCGGGCCGCAACAGGTGCAGAAGGTGGTGTCGATCAACGGCCGAAGCTTCGATCTGCGGGCTGAGGGAGTGAACCTGATTCTGCACTACTGCGACGAAGCCGGCGCGCTGGGCAAGATCGGAACCCTGCTCGGTGGGGCCGGGGTGAACATCGAGGCCGCCCAGATGAGTCAGGACGCCAGCGGTGGCGGCGCCACGGTGATGTTGAGGCTGGACCGTGACGTTCCCGCCGAGGTGCGGGCTGCTATCCGGGAAGCGGTCGACGCCGGAACGCTGGAAGTGGTTGACCTGTCGTGACACGCCCGGTGAAACTGGCCGTGATCGCGGGCGACGGAATCGGCCCGGAAGTCACCGGTGAGGCTCTGCGGGTTCTAAAGGCGGTGCTGCCCGGTGTCGAGACGACCGACTACGACCTAGGTGCACGCCACTTCCATGCCACCGGCGAGGTTTTGCCGGACGGCGTCCTGGACGCACTGCGCGGCCACGACGCCATCCTGCTGGGCGCGATCGGTGACCCGTCGGTGCCCCCCGGTGTGCTCGAGCGTGGGCTGCTGCTGAAGATCCGTTTCGAACTCGACCACCACGTCAACCTGCGCCCCAGCCGGCTCTACGACGGGGTGTGCAGCCCGCTTGCCGGCGAGCCGTCCATCGACTTCGTCGTTGTTCGTGAGGGCACCGAGGGTCCCTACACCGGGACCGGCGGTTCGATCCGGACCGGGACCGCGCACGAGGTGGCCACTGAGGTGAGCCTCAACACCGCCTTCGGGGTGCAGCGGGTGGTTCGCTACGCCTTCGAGAAGGCCCGGACCCGGCGCAAGCATCTGACCCTGGTGCACAAGACCAACGTACTGAGCTTCGCCGGCGGTCTCTGGTCGCGGGTCGTGGCCGAGGTGGGTGCGCAGTACCCCGATGTCGAGGTGGCCTATCAGCACATCGACGCGGCCACCATTTACCTGGTGACCGACCCGGGCCGCTTCGA
>CAZGPT010000190.1:0-5219 GCA_964527015.1 uncultured Mycobacterium sp.
CGGGCCACGACGGCGGCGACCCGGTCGCGGTGGTCCGCCGAGATCAGCGGCCCCAGGTCGGTATCGGGGTCGGCCGGGTCCCCGACGACGACCTTGCCCATCACCTCGGCGACCCCGGCCACGAAGTCCTCGTAGACATCGGCCGCGACGATCGCCCGGGTCGCCGCGGTGCAATCCTGACCGGAGTTGATCAACGACCCGGCCACCGCGCCGTGTACGGCGGCATCGAGATCAGCGTCGTCGAACACCACGAAGGGCGCCTTGCCGCCGAGTTCGAGCTGGGTGCGGTGACCGTGAACGGCCGCCGCCGCCATCACTTTCCGGCCCACCCCGGTGGACCCGGTGAAGGTCACCACGTCGACGCCGGGGTGTCCCGCCAACGCGTGGCCGACATCGGCACCCGCCCCGGTGACGACGTTGAACACCCCGTCGGGCAGCCCCGCCTCCGCAGCCAGCCGGGCCAGCGTCAGAGTGCTCAGCGGGGTCAGCTCGGCCGGCTTGATCACCACCGAGCATCCCGCTGCCAGCGCCGGGATCGCCTTCCACACCGCCATCTGCAGCGGGTAGTTCCACGGCGTGATGCTGCCGACCACGCCGACCGCCTCCCGCCGTATCGACGAGGTGTGATCGGCGGAGTACTCCGCGCTGGCCTTACCCTCCAGCCGCCGGGCCGCTCCGGCGAAGAAAGCGATGTTGTCGATGCTGCCGGGCACATCGAACTCGCCGGCCAACCGGATCGGTTTGCCGGTCTGGCTGACCTCCTCGGCGACGATATCGTCGGCGTTGGCCTCGAGGATCCGGGCAAGGTCGGCCAACACCGCCGAACGCTCTGCCGGAGTCGCCGCCGACCACCCGGGCAGAGCCGCCCGGGCCGACGCCACCGCCGTATCGACATCGGCGGCTGTGGCCAGGGCAAGTTCGGCAACGACCGTGCCGGTGGCGGGATTGACCACCTGATGACGGTCCCCGCCGGTGGTGACCGGTTCTCCGTCGATCCAACTGCTCGCAATCACCCGCTGATGCTACGCATTCCGTAGCTTTCGTTGCCCTGAACAACGAATTCCGGGCACAATCATCGACATGCGTGAACTGCGCGCCGTTAGAACCGGCCCGAGCGGCCCTGCCCAACTCGACAAGATGTCCAAAGCCATCATCGAGAAACTCCAGCAGGACGGCCGGCGTTCCTACGCCGCCATCGGCAAGGCCGTCGGACTGTCGGAGGCAGCGGTGCGCCAACGGGTCCAGCGACTCACCGACGCCGGAGTCATGCAGATCGTCGCGGTCACCGACCCGATGCAGCTGGGTTTCTCCCGGCAGGCCATGGTCGGGATCCGCTGTCAGGGCGATGCGACCAAAATCGCCGAGCGGCTTTCGGATCTCAGCGCCGTCGACTACGTCGTGCTCACCGCCGGCACGTTCGACGCCATCATCGAGGTGGTCTGTGCCGACGACGCCGAACTGCTCGAACTGCTCAACAAGGAGATCCGCGCAATACCCGGAGTAGCCTCCGCCGAGGCTCTCGTCTATCTGGAACTAGTCAAACAACAATACAATTGGGGCACCCGATGACACTCTCAGCCGAACGAACCCTGACCGACGAACTGGGCGCCAAGGCCGACCGGCATCTGTGGGGTCACTTCGCCCGGCATGGCAAGGGCATGACGCCGCCGATCATGACCCGCGGCGAGGGGGTCTACATCTGGGACAGCCACGGCAAGCGTTACTTCGACGGACTGTCCGGGCTGTTCACCTGCCAGGTCGGCCACGGCCGCAAGGAACTGGCCGCGGCTGCCGCCAAGCAGGCCGAAACCCTCGAGTTCTTCCCGCTGTGGTCCTACGCCACCGAACCGGCCATCGAACTCGCCGAGCGGCTGGCCGGGTACGCCCCGGGAGATCTGAACCGGATCTTCTTCACCACCGGCGGCGGCGAGGCCGTCGAAAGTGCCTGGAAGCTGGCCAAACAGTACTTCAAGCTCACCGGCAAACCGGGCAAGTACAAGGTCATCTCGCGGGCCGTCGCCTACCACGGCACCCCGCAGGGCGCACTGGCCATCACCGGGCTACCGGACTTCAAGCAGCCGTTCGAGCCACTCACCCCGGGCGGGTTCCGGGTGCCGAACACCAACTTCTATCGGGCGCCGGAGCAGTACCGCACCGATATCAAGGCCTGGGGACAGTACTGCGCGGACCGGATCGCCGAGGCCATCGAATTCGAGGGACCCGACACCGTCGCCGCGGTGTTCCTGGAGCCGGTGCAGAACGCCGGCGGTTGCTTCCCCCCGCCGCCGGGATACTTCGAACGGGTCCGGGAGATCTGCGACGAATACGACGTGCTGATGGTCTCCGACGAGACCATCTGCGCCTTCGGCCGCATCGGGTCGATCTTCGCCTGCAACGACTTCAATTACGTTCCGGACATGATCACCACCGCCAAGGGGATGAGCTCGGGCTACTCCCCGATCGGCACGATGATCGCCTCCGACAGGCTGTTCGAACCGTTCAACGACGGTAAGACCTCCTTCGGTCACGGCTACACCTTCGGCGGGCATCCGGTGTCGGCCGCGGTCGCGTGCGCGAACCTCGACATCTTCGAACGCGAGGGCCTCGTCGAGCACGTGCAGACCAACGCCCCGATCTTCCGGTCCACCCTGGAGCAGTTGCTCGAACTGCCGATCGTCGGCGATGTGCGGGGGGAGGGTTTCTTCTACGGCATTGAGCTGGTCAAGGACAAGGAGACCCGGGAGACCTTCGACGTCGACGAGAGCGAACGGCTACTGCGCGGCTTCCTTTCGGCCGCACTGTTCGAGGCCGGTCTGTACTGCCGGGCCGACGACCGCGGCGACCCCGTCGTCCAGCTGGCGCCGCCGCTGATCAGCGGCCCGAAAGAATTCGACGAGATCTACCAGATTCTGCACCGGGTGCTCGGCGAGGCCGGCCGCCTGTTGTGAGGTCCGCGGACCCCACACCGCGGATCGACCCGGTTCGCTGGCAGCCACCCCCGGTCGGGCCGCTCCCGGATTTCCCGGCTGCGGAACTGACCGTCGTGCCGATGCCCGGCGACGCACCGGAGGACATCGTCGTCGACACCGACGGCATGCTCTGGACCGGTCTCATCGACGGCCGGATCGTGCGGATCGACCCGGAGGGTCCGATCGCGGTGGCCGGCCAGGTCGACGGGCGCCCGCTCGGCATGGCGACGGCCCGGGATGGACGGCTGCTGATCTGCACCAGCCCCGGCGGGCTGCTGGCGATGGACCGGTCCAGCGGTGACACCGAGGTACTGGTCGATGCGGTCGATTTCCGTCCCTTGACATTCTGCTCGAACGTCGTCGAACTTCCGGACGGCACAATCTATTTCACCCAGTCCACGGCCAGGTTCAGCTACCGGCATTTCAAGGCCGCCATCTTCGAGGCCCGCGGTGACGGCGGGCTGTTCCGCCGGGATGCGGACGGGACCGTGACCCAGGTGCTGACCAACCTGTACTTCGCCAACGGCCTGACCCTGACCGCCGACGGCTCCGCACTGGTATTCGCCGAGACCCAGGGCCGCCGGCTGTCCAAGTACTGGCTCACCGGGCCGCGGGCCGGAACGGTCACCCCGCTGGCCGAGCATCTGCCGGGCATGCCGGACAACATTTCGACCGGATCAGACGGCCGGATCTGGTGCGCGATGGTCACGCCGGTCAACCGGGCCGCGGATTTCCTGGCCCCGCGGGCTCCGCTGCTCCGCAAACTCATCTGGCGGCTCCCCGAGCGGTTGCAGCCGCAGATCGAGCCGGTGGTGTGGGCGGTGGCGTTCGATCCCGACACCGGGGCCGCCGTCGCCGGGGTGCGGATGAATCATCCGGATTTCGGCGCTGTCACCGGCCTTGTCGAGCACCGGGGCCGGCTATGGCTGGGCACCATCGGCTATCCGGCAGTTGCCTCAATAATCACACCCGTCACAGCGCGGCTCCCCGGATTCGAGGGCGGCGTCGCTTAATCTGCAGTCCCATGGCGACCTTGCAGACATTGCGACGGGCCGCCGTGCTCGGGATGACTCTGTTCATGGCGGCCGGCCCGGCGATCGCCGGGGCCGAACCCGCCCCGGCCCAGGATCCCAACAGCTGCCCCTACAAGGTGTCCACCCCGCCCGCGGTGGACGCCTCGGAGATACCCAAGGTGGGGGACCCACCGCAGCCTCTTCCGGTACCGGCCAGTCCGGTGGGCGGTGACGCCCTGAGCGGCTGCGGGGTGATCGTCGCCGCCGGCACTCCGCCGCTACCCGGCGAGGTGTCGGCCGAGGCCTGGCTGGTCGCCGACCTGGACTCCGGGGAGATCATCGCCGCCCGTGACCCGCACGGTCGGCATCGTCCGGCCAGTGTCATCAAGGTGCTGACCGCGATGGCAGCGATCAATGAACTGCCGCTCAACCGGCTCATCGACGGCACCCAGGAGGACGCCAATGCCGAGGGGACGAAGGTCGGCGTCGAACCGGGCGGCCGCTACACCGTCGACGACCTGCTGCACGGACTGGTGATGTATTCCGGCAACGACGCCGCCGACGCGCTGGCCGCCGCGATGGGCGGCATGGACGTCGCACTCGGCAAGATCAACACCCTGGCCTCCAAGCTCGGCGGGCGCGACACCCGGGTCGCCACCCCGTCCGGCCTCGACGGTCCGGGTATGAGCACCTCGGCCTACGACATCGGCCTGTTCTTCCGCTATGCCTTCGACAACCCGATCTTCGCCGATATCGCGAGAACCCGTGAGTACCAGTTCCCCGATAGCAACGGTCAGCCGCCGTACCCCATCGAGAACGACAACAAGCTGCTGCTGAACTACCCGGGAGCGCTGGGCGGCAAGACCGGGTTCACCGACGACGCCCGGCAGACCTTCGTCGGTGCCGCCGAGCGCGACGGACGCCGCTTGGTGGCGGTGTTGCTGCGCGGCACCCGCCAGCCCATCGCTCCCTGGGAGCAGGCGACGCGACTGCTGGACTACGGCTTCGCGACGGCTCCCGGCACCGCCATCGGCACCCTCATCGAACCGGACCCGTCGCTGCTCCCGCCGCGACCGGAGGCCATGCCGGTGGCGGCGCCCGTTCTGCCGGTCGATGCCCTTCCGGTACGGGTCGGGGTGGCGGTCGTCGGGACGATGATCATTTTCAGTCTGATTCTTGCGGCACGCTCGCTGAATCAGCGGGTGCAGGCACGATGACGGTATAGCCGTCCTGCCCC
>CAZGPT010000191.1:0-5219 GCA_964527015.1 uncultured Mycobacterium sp.
GGCGCGGTCACGGTGTCGACCCAGATGGCCGGCCGCGGCACCGATATCCGGCTCGGTGGATCCGAGGCCGCCGACGACTCCGCCGAGAAGAAGGCCGTCGCCGATCTGGGCGGACTGCATGTCATCGGCACCGGCCGGCACCGCACCGAGCGGCTGGACTTCCAGTTGCGCGGCCGAACCGGACGTCAGGGGGACCCAGGCTCATCGGTGTTCTTCTCCAGCTGGGAGGACGATGTGGTGGCCGCCCACCTCGACCCCGGCAAGCTGCCGAACGAGTGCGACGAGACCGGCCGGATCATCAGCCCGAAGGCCACCGCGCTGCTCGATCACGCCCAGCGGGTGGCCGAGGGGAGACTGCTGGACGTTCACGCCAACACCTGGCGGTACAACCAGCTGATCGCCCAGCAGAGATCCATCATTGTCGAGCGGCGCAACACACTGCTCAGCACGGCGACCGCGCACGAGGAACTGCGGGAACTGGCACCCGAGCGCGATGCCGAACTGGCCGAGGTCCTCGGTGCGGAGTCCGAGGCGAACCTGGAACGGATCTGCCGGCGCATCATGCTCTACCACCTTGATCGCGGATGGGCCGACCACCTGGCCTACCTTTCCGATATCCGGGAGAGCATCCACCTGCGGGCGCTCGGCCGGCAGAACCCGCTCGACGAATTCCACCGGCTCGCCGTCGATGCTTTCGCCGATCTGGCCGCCGACGCCATCGAGGCCTCTCAGCAGACTTTCGAGACGGCCAACATCCTTGAGGACGAACCCGGACTGGATCTGTCCAAGCTGGCCCGGCCCACCTCCACCTGGACCTATATGGTGCACGACAACCCGATGCGCGATGACACGATGTCGGCGCTGAGCCTGCCGGGGGTGTTCCGATAAGCCCGGACCCGCGGCCGGATAGGTTGAAAATCATGCAGGGTCGGGTGCTGACGATTCCGAACGTGCTCAGCGTAATCCGGCTGGGGCTGGTGCCGGTTTTCCTGTACCTGCTTCTGGTGGCCCATCGCTACGGTCCGGCCGTGGCCATTCTGATGTTCAGCGGGGTCTCGGACTGGGCTGATGGCAAGATCGCCCGGCTGATGGCCAACCAATCGTCACGGCTGGGGGAGTTGCTCGACCCGCTGGTCGACCGGATCTACATGGTGGCGGTTCCAGTGGGTCTGGCCCTGGCCGGCATCGTGCCGTGGTGGCTGGTAGCTGTTCTGCTCGGTCGGGACGCCGTGTTGTTGACCACGCTTCCGGTACTGCGCAGCCGGGGCGTCACGGCCCTGCCGGTGACCTATGTAGGCAAAGCCGCCACCTTCGCCTTGATGTCCGGGTTCCCGTTGATTCTCCTGGGGCAGTGGGAGTCCGGATTCAGCCATGCGGTCGGGGCCTGCGGCTGGGCGTTCGTGATCTGGGGTACGGGCATGTACCTGTGGTCGGCGGTGCTGTATCTGCTCCAGGTTCGCCTGGTGGCGCATGAGCTGCCGCGGGTGCATCGCGGCGCGCTTCGGTGATCTACGCTCAGCCCGTCAGCTGTGCGGCCGGGCTGAGCGCACCACCGCTCACCGGGCCCCAACCGAATGAGGAGCACCGTGAGCGACGTCCCCGCGAACCTGCGCTACACCCCCGAACACGAGTGGATCGACCGCACCGGGCCGGACACCCTGCGGGTGGGTATCACCGACTTCGCCCAGTCGTCGCTCGGCGACGTCGTCTACGTTCAGCTGCCCGAAGTCGGTGTCGAGGTCAACGCCGGCGAGTCGTTCGGCGAGGTGGAGTCGACGAAGTCGGTCTCAGATCTGTTCGCGCCTATGTCGGCAAAGGTGGTCGCCGTCAATGCAGAGCTGGCCGGGAGTCCCCAGCTCATCAACTCCGATCCCTACGGCGAGGGCTGGCTGTTGGAGTTGCGCGCCGACGCCGATACCCTCGAGCAGAGGCTGGGTGCGCTACTGGATGCCGATGCGTACCGGAACACCCTGACCTGACGGCTCGGGCATGCAAGTTCGGGCCTGTCGCATCCGACCGGCGAGTGTGATTGTTAAGGTGCCTGCCGTACGGGCGTTTCCCGGGATGAATCAGTTACGCGCGGTCCCCGCGCAGCGGTACGGTCTAACGAAACGATGACGAGCCCGAAACGGCAGTCAGTGAGGAGCAACGGGTGACGGAGCAGGACCGGCAACCGGGAGCTGATGAGATCTCTGACGAGGTCACCGTGGAGACGACGTCGGTCTTCCGTTCCGATTTCCTCAACGACCTCGATGCGCCTGCCAGCCCTGCTGGTGAGACGGCGGTGTCCGGCGTGGAGGGACTTCCGGTGGGCTCGGCGTTGCTCGTCGTGAAGCGGGGTCCCAACGCGGGGTCTCGTTTCCTGCTCGATCAGGCGACCACGGCGGCGGGACGGCATCCCGACTCCGACATTTTTCTCGATGATGTCACCGTGAGCCGCCGCCACGCCGAGTTTCGCCTCGACGACCACGAGTTCCAGGTGGTCGACGTGGGCAGCCTCAACGGCACCTATGTCAACCGTGAACCGGTGGACTCTGCGACGCTGTCCAACGGAGACGAGGTGCAGATCGGCAAGTTCCGGCTGGTATTCCTCACCGGACCCCGGACGGCTGAGGCTCAGGGCGGTGCCGGAGGCCAGTGACCGCCCCCGATGGTCCCGCGTCGGCGGGGATGTCGATCGGAGCGGTACTGGAATTGCTGCGGCCGGACTTCCCGGACGTGACGATCTCCAAGATTCGATTCCTCGAAGCGGAGGGTCTGGTGACGCCGGACCGCAGCCCGTCCGGATATCGTCGGTTCACCGCCTATGACTGCACCCGGTTGCGCTTCATCCTGACCGCCCAGCGCGATCAGTATCTGCCGCTGAAGGTCATCAAGGCCCAACTCGATGCCCAACCGGACGGCGAGTTACCCGACCAGCGCTCGCCGTACCCGGTGCCGAGGCTGGTCACCGACGCCCCTGCCGCCGGCGCGGACCACGACATCGGCATCGGGGCGCCCGCGCAGATCAGGCTCAGTCGGGAGGATCTGCTGGCGCGGTCCGGGGTCGGTGAGCCCCTGATCGTCGCGCTGTGTCGCGCCGGAATCATCACGACCGGTCCCGGCGGATTTTTCGATGAACACTCGGTGGTGATCGCCCAGTGCGCGGCGGCCCTCGCCGAGTACGGGATGGAGCCTCGTCATCTGCGGGCATTCCGGTCAGCTGCCGACCGGCAGTCCGACCTCGTCGCGCAGATCGCCGGCCCGGTTGGCAAGGCGGGACGGGCCGGTGCCCGGGATCGAGCCGATGACCTGGCACGGGAAGTGGCCACCCTGGTCATCACCTTGCACACCTCACTGATCAAGTCCGCGGTGCGCGACGTTCTGGATCGCTGAGGACTAGACTTCAGCGAGACTGCTGCGGAAGGGGCGGAGGACGCGTATGGCCGAGGTTCGAGTGGTCGGGATTCGTGTCGAACAGCCCGCCAATCAGCCGGTTCTGATGTTGCGCGAAGAGGGCGGCGACCGATACCTGCCGATCTGGATCGGACCGAACGAGGCGAACGCGATCATCCTCGAGCAGCAGGGCGTGGAGCCCGCCCGCCCGCTGACCCATGATCTGTTCCGGGATGTGATTGCCGCCCTGGGGCACTCACTGAAGGAAGTGCGCATTGTCGATCTGCAGGAGGGCACCTTCTACGCCGACCTGCTCTTCGACAAGGACGTTCGGGTGTCGGCGCGGCCTTCGGACTCGGTGGCGATCGCACTGCGGGTGGGTGTTCCCATCTACGTCGAGGATGCTGTCCTCGACGAGGCGGGCCTGCTGATGCCCGACGATGACGACGAGGAATCCAGCGGCGCGGTCCGCGAGGACGAGGTCGAGAAGTTCAAGGAGTTTCTCGACACCATCTCGCCGGACGATTTCAAGGCCTCCTGACCGGCCTCCTGAACGGCTCGTCCGGATCACGGATGCGTCTCATCTGAGTGATGGCCGCGCCGACACGCCCATCGGATGCGCGGGAGGGTCCACGGCTGAGGTCATACTTCGGGGGCGACCTTGGTTGTGGCATTGCCACGACCGCTGGTCGACAGGGCGTATGCTCAACTGGCTTGTACCGGCCGGTAGGGCTTGTGCAGGTTGAGGTCGGCGAGCGGCGGGGTCGGAACGGCGAGAGGAAATACCGTGGGTGACGAGCCAGGTCAGGAACAGCTGGAATTCGCTGTCCCAACCGGCCGTTACGAGGATGCGCCTCCGGCTGTCGCCCCGGTGGGCGCGCCAGTTCAGGGCGGTCTGTTCCCGGACGACTCGGTGCCTGACGAGTTGGTGGGATACCGCGGACCCAGCGCCTGCCAGATCGCCGGGATCACCTACCGGCAGCTCGACTACTGGGCCCGCACGTCCCTGGTCGTACCCTCCATCCGCGGAGCGGCGGGCTCGGGGAGTCAGCGGCTCTATTCGTTCAAGGACATTCTGGTCCTGAAAATCGTCAAACGACTGCTCGACACCGGGATCTCATTGCACAACATCCGGGTGGCCGTCGATCACCTGCGTCAGCGCGGCGTGCAGGATCTTGCCAACATCACCCTGTTCTCCGACGGCACCACCGTCTACGAGTGCACCTCGGCCGAAGAGGTCGTCGACTTGCTCCAGGGTGGCCAGGGGGTCTTCGGTATCGCGGTGAGCGGAGCGATGCGCGAGCTCACCGGTGCCATCGCCGATTTCCCCGGTGAGCGCGCCGACGGTGGCGAGTCGATCGCCGCACCCGAGGACGAACTGGCCTCTCGGCGCAAGACCCGCGACCGTAAAATCGGCTGATCCGGGTCTGCCGTCCCTCCCATGCGACTCGTTGCCCGCCGCTGCGAATCTCTGTCCGTGCGAGGCTAGACTGATGCTCACATCGAACACGCGTGGGAGAGTTCCGCAGCATCCAGCTGCGGGCGCCGAAGGAGCAACACCTCTCCGTCAACCTCTCAGGCCCCCGGACCGCGCGTGGACCCGATGTCTCTGGAAAGTGGTGACCACGGTCACCCGCCCATGGGGAAAGGCGCTCCTGCGCTGAATCTCTCAGGCACCCACGACAGAGGGAGAGGACGCCGCAGCCGAGTCAGGAGCGCTGAGTGTCCGTCCACAACGAGTCTGTTTTCGCCGCCCGGCATATCGGGCCTGATGCTGATGCCCTGAGCACCATGCTCGGTGTCATCGGCGTCGGATCTCTCGACGAACTGGCGGCCAAGGCGTT
>CAZGPT010000192.1:0-2639 GCA_964527015.1 uncultured Mycobacterium sp.
AGTGGTTCATGAACTCCACGGCCCGCACGGTGTCGGCGACCTTGTGGGAGAAGGAGCCGTCGCCCCAGTCGCCCTCGGAGTCACCGAGTCCGAGGTTGTCGAAGCGCAGCATCCCGATACCGTCGCTGGCCAGTTGCTTGCAGATCCGGCTCGCCGCCGGACAGTCCTTGCCGAGGGTGAAGCCGTGGGAGAACACCCCCCACCCACGGACATCGCCGGCCGGCATGTCGACGATGCCGGCCAGAATCGGCCCGGTCGCGCTGGCGAAACTGACACGTTCAGACATGCATTGAGTCCTTCAACCGATCCAGGGTGAGATGACGGTGCACAAGGCCCAGTGTCGCCGATGGAGTGGCCGCGCCACGGGCCTTCGGCCGCTTGCTCCGCACCGTGGCACCCCTCACGTCAGTCGGGAGCGCTGCGCCCACACGGCGAAGAGCGGATCGCCCGCCAGTGGCGTCGGGCGCTGCTCGGCGCGGGGCGGGTCCCAGCCGGTCGAGCGGCAGAAGTACTCGGCCACGAGCCGGACGTGGAACTCGTCGTCGGTACCCAGCCAACCCCGGATCGCCTTGGTCGGAAAGCAGCGATTGGAGAACGTGCACACGAATGGCGCCCCGGGCCGCAGCACCCGGGCCACCTCGTCGAACACCTCCAGGGGTCGGATCAGGTAGTCGACCGACACCGTGCACATCGCCCCGTCGAAGCTGGCGGCGGCGAACGGCAGGGCAGGCTCGCGGTTGAGGTCGTGGACCACCCATTCCTGGGCCTGCTCGTTCTCCTCAAGCTCGGCGGCGTTCATGCCGAGCGCGACCAGCCGCTGCGGGGTCCGGGCCAGGTGCGACACCCAGGAGCTGCACAGGTCGAGCACCTCGCCGTACAGGCCGAGCTCGTCGTAGAGGTCGCGCACGGCGGCGATGGCACCGTCGTCGATGTGCTGCACCAGGCGGGCTTGGCCGTAGAAGCGACGGTCGTCGTCCTGGTCGGCCCGGCTGAAGAAGTCGGCGGGAAAGCCCCCATAACGGTCCTCGTCGCGGGCCTCGTCTGGGACGGCGTCGTCGGTCATCGAAGCCCTACCGCCTTTCGGGTCGCGCTATAGAGTCAGCTGTCACCATGGTCAACCATCATCCGTCCCGGCACGTAATCCGAATCGCACTCGCTGTGATCTTTCTGACGACCAGCGCGGTACTCCTGCCGGCCCGGGCCATGGCCGCGGACCTGAGTGACTATCTGTGGCAAAGCCGCCCCCTGCTGGTGTTCGCGCCGACCGACAGTGATCCACGGCTGGTTGAGACGATGGGCCGCATCGAGGCCAGTCGATGTGACTTCGCCGATCGCGATATGGTGCTCGGCCGGATCGTCACTGAAGGCACCAGCACCCTCGATGGCCAGGTCCTCGACACCAGCGAGGCGCAACGGTTGGCCTCGCAGTTCGGGATCGGCGCCAACAGCTTCAGCGTGGTGTTGGTCGGCAAGGACGGCGGCGAGAAACTACGCGTCAACGGCGTCCCGGATCTTGCGACGATCTACGCGGTGATCGACGGTATGCCGATGCGGGGCAGCGAGATGAGCGCCGATCCGGGCCGGTGCTGAGACGACGCAACCCCATCCCCGTTCGGGCCGCGGGCCGATGGACCTTGCCAGCCCGCGCGAGGCCGGCATCTCCTTCTTCAGCATGTCCGAAGGCTACGGGCCGGTCCGGACAGCGTGCAGCGCCTCGGTCGGCAGCTCCAGGCCGACCTGCGCGCCGACGGCGACCGTCAACTGCGGCGCGAGCTCCACGAATACCGACGTCGTTCCCACCCGTACGCACGCCCGCTGCCGGATACCGGCCGACTGCAACGACGTCACAATGCCGGTGAGGGTGGCCGCGGCCACCGGCACCAGGCGGACCATCTCCTGCCGAATCACCAAGGTGGCCGGCCCATCCCGCGCGTCATCATCGGCAGGGAGGACGACCGATCCCAGTTCCGAATGGTGCACGCCCGCGGCGATCCTGCCGGGGATCTCGTTGAGTCCGCCCATCAGCCGGTGCACCGCGAGGGTGGACGGCCGCAGATAGGCGGTGCGCACATCCGAGTGATGCTCCAGCACACCGGCGATGAGGACTGCGACGGCGTCGGCGACCACGGCCGCCTCGGACTGATCGTGAGTGACCAGCACGATGGTCGGATTGAGTTCGTCCCTGATCGACTTCAGCAGTGCGTACATATCGCTGCGCAGGGCGCTGTCGAGGGCGCTGAAGGGTTCGTCGAGAAGCAGCACCTTCGGCTGGGCGGCCAGCGACCTCGCCAGCGCCACCCGCTGCGCCTGCCCGCCGGAGATATCGGCGACGGCACGATCGGCGAACTCCCCCAACTGCACCAGATCGAGGTACCGGCGCGACGCCGCCCGCGAAGCGCTGCGGGACAGGCCCGCGGCGCGCCCGGCGAAGGCGACGTTGTCGATCACCGACAGATGCGGAAAGAGCAACGGCCGCTGGAAGACCATCGCGATACCGCGCTTCTCCGCGGGGACGTCGGTCATATCGGCGCCGTCGAGCAGCACCGTGCCGCCGGTGGGGGTGTCCAGGCCGGCGATCAGACGCAGCGCCGTGCTCTTGCCGGAGCCGGACGGTCCGAGCACCGCCAGGCAGCTGCCGG
>CAZGPT010000192.1:2739-5057 GCA_964527015.1 uncultured Mycobacterium sp.
ACGAGCACCGCGACCACCGCCACCGGACTCGGGGCCCGGGCCCGCAGGACCAGCACGTCCAGCCCGAGCGCCACCGCGAATGCGGGCAGGATCAGCGGCGCGAACAGCACCGCCTCGGTTAGGCGCGGCAACGGCACCCGCCCGGAGTCCAATGCGCGCGCCGCCAGCGCCCCCGCCGGGGTGGCGATCGCCGCCACCGTCAGCCCCAGCGCCGCCGACACCACGAAGGCGCGCGGTGCGCCGGCGGCGAGGCCGCTGCGGACACCGTCGAGGCCCCACTGCTGTGGCAGCAGGTCCGGGAACGGCCACCGATTTGCGAACGCCCACAACAGGATAGGGACCAGCGGCACCAGGAACCACAGCACCAGCGCGGCCCGCACCGCCCGCCCAACGGCGGCGCGGATCACCGGCGCGCTCACCGCCACACCGCCGAACGCCGCAGCACCGTCAGCGCGGCGGCCACCGCGAGCAGAGCAAGGCCCGCGGTGACGACGGCCGCCGCGGCCGCCTGTGGCCGGGTGGCGAGGTCGATCGAGTTGAACAGCCGGATCGCCATCACCGGCAGCGGTTCGGGATAGGCCCGCCCGAGTAGCCGGGCCACCTCGTAGGAACCAAGGGTGTAGGCGAAGCTGATCGTCGCCGAGGCCACCACGGCCGGACGGATCAGCGGGAACGTCACCAACCGCAGCCGGGCCAGCCGGGACGCACCCAGCATGGCAGCGGTCTCGTCATAGGCGGCGACCCGGGTCGTCAGCACCGCCACCACCACCAACCCGATGAACGCGGACTCCTTCCAGGCGAATTCGAGGACCACCGCGATCCACCATCGGCCCCCGACCAGGGCCGGCCAACCCCCCTCCGACAGCCCGAACAGCCGGGCCAGCAGGCCGGAGTCGGCCAGCAACAGGCCCATGGTCGCGGCGCCGATGAGATGGGGCACGGGCACGGTCACCGTGCCGGCCCACAGCGCCGCCCGACGACCGGCCACCGCGGTCAGCGCCATACTCACCCCGACGATGACCCCGATGGTCGTCGCCGCGGCGGCGATCGCGACCGACAGTGCCGCCGACGTCGCGATGTCGCCGGCGTGGGCGCGGTACGCGTCGAGGGTCAGCACCGGACTGCCGACCAGCGGCATCAGGCCCAGGCTCTGCAACAGCGCCGAACCGAGGCCGGCACCCAGGACCACCACGACGGGCACGATCGCCGGCAGCACCCAGATCGCCGAACGCCACGACACCGCACGCCACGACCTCATCCCGGGCCGGCGGCTCATCCGCCGGCGAGGACGGTGCGCCGCCAGCCCTCGTCGAGGGGGGCCACCCACCCGGCGGCGAGTTCGGCGTGCGCGTTGCGGGCGAGCACGCCGTACGGCGGCACCACCGGGGAGCCGGGCAGCGCCTCGAAGGCGGCGCGGTCGGTCTCGGTCAGGCGGGACAGATCCAGCACGGTGAACTGACCCCACACCTGCGGCTTGGCCTTTTCGAGTTGCTGCCCGGGCGAGAGCGCCAGATTCGCGACGACCCGCGCCCCGGCGGTGCTGCCGGAGGTGGACGGGACGGCCAGGAAGCTGGCATTGCCGACCGTCCCCCCGGTCAGGGTGAGCACTCTGGTCTGCGGCGGATAGGTGCCGTCGGCCACCAACTCGGTCAGGGTCGCCGGACCGTAGGTCATCGTCATGTCGATCTGGCCGCCGGCGTAGAGGTCGTTGAGCTCGGCAGCGGTCTGCGGGTAGGTGGTCCCACCGCGCCACAGGGCCGGTTTCAGTGCGTTGAGCCTGTCGAACAGCGCCGGCGTGAGCCGGTCGTAGGCATCTGGGGAGAACTGCAGCGGGACATTTTGCGGACCACCGGAGACGGCGACGAGTGCTTCGCGCAGGAACACTGATCCGGTGAAGTCCGGCGGTGCGGGGTAGGTGAACCGGCCCGGGTTGGCCTGCGCCCAGTCGAGGACTCCGAGGAAATCCGACGGCGGGTCCGGGACCTTCTCGGCGTTGTAGACGAGCGTGAATTGGGCTTTGTGCCAGGGCGCTTCGCAACCGTCGACGGCCGTGCCGAAATCATTGGTGAGCAGCGGGTCGGCCGGATCGGTCAGCGCCATGTTCGGCAGCGAGTCGGTCCATCCGCACAACCAGGCACCGGCTTGTTTGCCGGTCCCGAAGTTATCGCCGTTGACCCACACCAGGTCGACGTCGCCGTCGGTGACGCCGGCCTGCCGTTCGGCGAGGATGCGGTTGAGGGCGTCACCGGTGTCGGCGATCGGCACCCGGCGCAACGTCACTCCGGCCTGCAGCGCAGCGGGAACCAGGACATCGTCGA
>CAZGPT010000193.1:0-2885 GCA_964527015.1 uncultured Mycobacterium sp.
GTGAAACCGCCTATCGCGAAGTGGATTCCGTCCACCCGGCCGAGTTCGAGAGCGTGGCTCGACACCTCCATCACCGCGGTGTCGACACCACGCTCGACCATCACCGCCAGCAGTGCCTGCAGCGCCGGCGCCTCCGGGGTGGTGAGCGCGCTGGGAACTTCCGACCCGTCGATGGTGACCCCGACAGTGCCGACCATCCCGGGGACGCGTCCCGCCGCGCGCAGTCCGGACTCGATCAGGTGCGCCACGGTGGTCTTGCCGGAAGTACCGGTCACGCCCAGCATGACGACCTGGTCGGACGGATGGCCATAGACATCGGCGGCCAGCGCGCCGAGCACTGATCGGGGATCAGGATGCACCAGCAATGGCACCGGCGCCGGCTCACCGAGGAGGTGCCGGATGACCGCGACTCCGCCGGGGTCAGTTACTACGGCCGCCGCCCCGCCCACGACGGCGACCCCGGCGAACTGAGCTCCGTGCGCCGACCGCCCGGGCAGTGCCGCGAACAGATCTCCGGGCCCGGCGTCCTGGGCACGCAGCGTGACCCCACCGATCCGGATATCGGGGACGACTGCACCATCGGCCGGGACGGCATGAATCCCGTCCGCCAGCGTCCGCAGGGAGAGCCCCGGGGTGTCGCGGGGCCGAAGGGCAGTGCTCGCCACCGCACACCTCCTCCCAAACCGGCCCCATCTGGAACCGCACCGGCCGCCCGATCGGCTAGTTACCCTACCGAGGTCAGCGAGCCTCAGGACGCCTGCAGCGTCAGCGGCGGTCCGGGGTCGGGTGAGAGCGGGACGTTTTCTCGCTGCAGGAGCCAACTGGCGATGTCGTGGAACAGCGGCGCGGCCGAATGGCCGGCACTGCCGTCGGCGTTGCGCGTCGGGGCATTCATCATGATCCCGATCACGTATCGCGGGTCCTCGACCGGCGCCAGTCCCGCGAAGGTGATCCAGTAAACATCGTCGTAATAGCAGCCGCAGGCCTGATTGATCTGCTGGGCGGTGCCGGTCTTACCGGCCACCTGGTAGCCCTCGACGGCGGCGGCCACGCCGGTGCCCTGCTGCGCGCCCATCGGGTCGTGTTGCACGACCGAGCGCAGCATATTGCGGACAGTGCGTGCGGTCTCCGGCCAGACCACCTGAACTCCGGCCGGCCGTTGCTCCTCAGTGCGGGATCCGTCCGGGGCGATGGTCGCCTTCACGATGCGCGGCGGGATTCGCACGCCATCATTGGCGATGGCCTGGTACATGCCGGCCATCTGCAGCAGGGTCATCGAAAGCCCCTGCCCGATAGGCAGATTGGAGAACGTGCTACCCGACCATTGATCTACGGGGGGCACGATGCCCGCACTCTCCCCCGGCAGTCCGACGTTCGTACGCTGACCGAGACCGAATCTTTCGAGCATCTCGTAAAACCGCTCCGGACCAACCCGCTGGGCCAGCATGAGGGTGCCGACGTTGGATGACTTGCCGAACACACCGGTCGTTGTGTACGGCATCACACCGTGGCTCCAGGCGTCCTTGATGTTGACCCCACCCATATTGATCGAGCCGGGTACCGCCAGCACTTCATCGGGGTTGGACAGCCCGTCCTCGATCACCGAGGAGGCGACGATGATCTTGTTCACCGATCCCGGTTCGAAGGGTGAGGTGACCGCCAGGTTGCCGATCTGCCGGTCGGACTGGCGGCCGATGTCCTGGCTAGGATCGAAGGTGTTGTCGTTGGACATCGCCAGCACTTCGCCACTCTTCGCATCCAGCACCACCGCCGACACATCCCGGGCGCCGGAGGCGTTCTTAGCCAGCTGGACCTGCTGCTGAACATAAAATTGGATATCGTCATCTAGCGTTAATTGCACCGTTGCGCCGTTGACCGCCCGGTGCCGGTTGCGGTAGCTGCCCGGGATCACCACCCCGTCGGACCCGCGGTCGTAGGTGATCGACCCGTCGGAGCCGGCCAGCACCGCATCCATCGAATCCTCCAGACCAAGAAGGCCGTGGCCGTCCCAGTCGATCCCGCCGATCACGTTAGCGGCCAGCGAACCGCCGGGATACTGACGCAGATCCTGACGTTCGGCGCCCACCTCGGGGAACTTTTTGGTGATCGCGCTCGCGATACCGGGGTCAACGGCGCGGGCCAGGTAAACGAAGGTCTCGTTACTGCGCAGCTTTTTGAGCACGGTCGAGTAATCCGGCTTGTTATCGAGCTTGGCGGCGACATTCTTGGCGATCTCGGCGAGCCGCTGATCCGGATCCGGAGCGCCCGGTGTGTCCCGCTTGGCATCGGCAAGCTGCTTGCGGATTTTGGTCGGCTGGAAGGTCAGTGCCCGAGCCTCGATGGTGAAGGCCAGCTTGTCGAAGTTCCGGTCGACGATGGTGCCCCGTACTGCCTGCTCGATATCGGTCACCTTCAGCTGACCCGCGGCCTCCGTGCGCAGTCCGGACGCGCGCGGCACCTGCAGGGTGAACAACTGCGCCGCGACCACCAGCAGGGCGAGCGCGATAACGCTGTTGCCGACGCGGTAGCGGTAGACGAACGATGAACTGTCCCGTCCCGACTCGGTGGCCGTCCGGGTGCGACGGGCGTCGGCGGACCGCCCCCGGCCGCCCGCAGTCGCCGTAGCGGCTGTAGCGGCTTTAGCGCGGGACAGAGGTTTTCGACCGGCGGTGGGCCGCGAACCTGGTTTCTTGGGGCGACTCAACGGGCCCCCCCGAGAGGCGCAACCACCGGAGCCGCATCTAACGCAGGTGCCACAGGAACCACAGGTGCCACAGGACTAACTGTAGGTACCGGAGCACCCACAACGGCGGCAGGCGGAACCACCAGCGTGTCGCCGGCCGGGCCCGGCAGCGCGGTTCCCGGCAGCGCGGTTCCCGGCAGCG
>CAZGPT010000193.1:2985-5000 GCA_964527015.1 uncultured Mycobacterium sp.
GGCGTTGCCCCTGCCGGGGCGTGCACGTTGACGTCTGTGCCCGATGGAGTCAGCGCCGGCACGCGTTGGCCGCCGGCGGCGGGCATGCCGGGAAGCGACGGCGTCAGCCGGATCGGCACCTCGCTCTCGGCTCCCGGCATCGGCAACGATGACGGTGGGGTCAACGGCTTCGGGGCCGTCGGCAATTCCTCGGGCAACTTGGTGTTCAGCGGCGGCGGCGGGACACCCTCGGCGGGCTTGGGCTCGCCGACGACCACCCAGTTGCCGCCCGGGTCCTGGACCAGGTGGGCGGTGTCTTTCGACGGGATCATGCCCAGCTCCCGGGCGGCGTCAGCCAGCGCCGGAGCGGATTGCGCCTCCAGTACGTCGCGCTCGAGGGCTTCTTTCTGCTGGGTCAGTGCATCGTTGAGTTCGCGGGCGCTGCCGAGTTGGTAGGACCGCTGGGCGGCGTCGGTTGACAACCACAGCGTGATCGCCAATCCGATAGCGAGCGAGCCGATGATCAACACCACGAACGGAACCCTGGCAAGCAGGGTCTGGGGCCTCAGGTCGACGTTCGCCAGCCTGGCCAGTAGCCGCTCGCGAAGCGGTGGGCGGACTAACTTCGGCGCTTTGGCCTTGCGGGCTTTGGCACGCGCCTTGGCCTGACTGGCCGTCTTGGCGCGGGCCGGACGCTCGGCAGGCCGCGGCGCCGGCGCGGTCTGAGGCCCCTGGCGTGGGCCGCGGGGCTCATGGGGACGACGCGCCCGGGTAGCGGCACGCGCCCGTGTGTCGCGTGCCGGACCGTCGGTCGGACGACGTTTGCGGGCTGCGGCCTCGGCTCCGCGTCGCGGCGCGGCCGCACGCTGACGAACGCTCCCGCGGGACGATTGCTCGGCCTCCGCTGCCTTCATGCGACTCGCTGAACTGCGCCGGACCTTCATCTGATGCCCTCTCCGTAGGCACGTTCGACGGCGCGCAACCGAACCGGCGCGCTACGCGGATTAACTTCGATCTCATCGGCGCCCGCGCGTTCGGCGCCCCGGGTGAGCGTCACGAACTCCGGTCCATGGCCCGGCAGCTCGACCGGCAGTCCCGCGGGACTCCGGGAGGCCGTCGCCGCGGCCAAGGCCGTCTTGACAAGACGGTCCTCGAGCGATTGGTAAGCCATCGTGACCATCCGCCCACCCGGCCGAAGGGCATCGAGTGCGGCCGGCAACGCCGCAGTCAACGATTCGAGTTCGGCGTTGACGGCGATCCTCAGCGCCTGAAACGTGCGCTTCGCCGGATGGCCACCGGTTCTGCGAGCCGGGATCGGAATCGCGTCGTAGAGCGTCTCGACGAGTTCGCCGGTGCGGGTGAACGGCCGGTCCGCACGCCGGGAGACGATGAAGTCGGCAATCCGCGAGGCGAACTTCTCCTCCCCGAAACGGCGCAGGATGTCGGTGAGCCGGCGGCGGTCGTAGGTGTTGAGAATCTCAGCGGCCGTGAGATCAGCCTCCGGATCCATTCGCATATCCAGCGGTGCGTCCTTGGCATAGGAGAAACCCCGCTCCGGGCGGTCCAGTTGCATCGATGAGACCCCGAGGTCGAACAGCACGCCGTCCACCGATCCCGTTGGCGCCATCCCGCTTTCACCTAGCGCGCCCGGAATTCCGTCGTAGCGGGTGCGTACCAGGGTGAGGCGGTCGCCGAATCGGGCCAGCCGCCGTTCGGCGATCCCGAGCGCATCCGGGTCGCGATCCAGCCCGATGAGTCGCAAACCGGCGAAGCGGTCCAGGAACCGTTCGGCGTGGCCCCCAGCCCCCAGCGTGGCATCGACAAGCACCGCGCCGGTTCCATCTGGGGCCGTGCGGGTCAAGGCCGGGGCGAGCAGTTCGACACAGCGGTCGAGTAGAACCGGAATGTGCGGAACGTCGCCGCGGTCCCCGCCGTCCTGTCCGGCCACCCGATAACCTCCGGCCTGGTGGGGTGACGTCCCTGCACCGAGGTCCCTGTCCGTCTCGAACCTGGCGTCGGGGAAGTACGTCAGGGTC
>CAZGPT010000194.1:0-4975 GCA_964527015.1 uncultured Mycobacterium sp.
TCATCGTGACAGGACCGCGCGATCCGCAGCACCGACTCGGCGTTGGCGGCCGGGTCGGCCAGCACGGTGCGGTGGGTGCACGCGGCGACCCGCACGAACCCGCGAGCGTAGGCCGAGAAAAAGTCCACGCCCCATTGTCGCCGTCGGTATCCCGTCCCAGCAAACGGGTGTCCGGGCGCTCTACCCTCGACGGTATGGATGCCCCCGAGCTCATCGCCGTACTGGACGGCCGGAGGATCGCGGTGCTCACCGGGGCCGGGATCTCGACGGACTCCGGAATCCCAGACTACCGGGGGCCGGATTCCCCGCCGGCGAACCCGATGACCATCCGGCAGTTCACCTCCAGCGCCGAGTTCCGGAAGCGCTACTGGGCACGCAATCATCTCGGCTGGCGGCATATGGCGCGAACCCAACCCAATGCCGGACACCGCGCGCTCGCCGATCTCGAGCGCAGCGGAACGGCGACGGGGGTGATCACCCAGAACGTGGACCTACTGCACACCCGGGCCGGGAGCCGGTCGGTGATCAATCTGCACGGCACCTATGCCCAGGTGGTGTGCCTGGATTGCCGGCACACCATGACACGGGCAGCGCTGGCCGACCTGCTGGAGGGCGCCAACCCCGGCTTCGCCGAACGCGCCGAGGCGGGTGCGCTGGCGGTGGCGCCGGACGCCGACGCGGTTGTGACCGACACCGAGTCGTTCACCTTCGTCGACTGCCCGCAGTGCGCCGGGATGCTCAAACCGGATATCGTCTACTTCGGCGAGTCGGTCACCAAAGACGTTGTGGATCAAGCATATTCGCTCGTCGACGGCGCCGACGCGCTGCTGGTAGCGGGCTCTTCGCTGACGGTGTTCTCCGGTTACCGCTTCGTCCGGCATGCGGCTGCACGCGGAATCCCGATCGCCATCGTCAACCGTGGACCCACTCGGGGTGACGACCTGGCCTCGGTGAAGGTCGATGCCGGCTGCTCGCCGATCCTGGCACTGCTCGCCGAGGAGCTGACCGGCAGCCGGCGGTAAGCTCGCGCACGTGCCCTCTCCCCTCGATGTCGTGACCGCTCTGGCCGTAGGCCTCGGCGAGGCGGCGCTCAAGCCCCTGCGCCCCGGCCCGGGGCCGGCGACGTCCCGGTGGGGCGTGGGAGTCGGGGAAATCGCCGCGGGCCTGCCCGGGATGCCGGGCCCTTTTCGCGGGCTGGCCCGCCATCTCAACCGGTTGGGCTCGGTGGTGATCAGCCCGGCCGGTGTCGAGTTCGACGGCGATCAGGTGGACTGGACCCGCGTGACCGAAATCCGTACCCGCCGGCTGGTCGGCTATCTGTTCACCGATGCGATCACCCGACAGGTTGACCGGCTGCCGCTGTGGTGGTTTCCCGGCCGCGCCCTGGTCCTCGGAGCTGTGACCCGAACGGCGCTGACAGCCACGGCGCTGGCTGCCGACCTGCGCCTGGACCGCGGCGTTTTCACCGTGTACATCCCTGCCGACATCCGTTCAAAGGGAATGCTGCGGACCCGGCAGATGTCGCCCGGCGTGCCCGCGGCGCTGGTGCTGGCCGATCCCGCAGTGCGGGACCGTATCGAGGCCACCGCCGGGGCGCACGGCATTCCGGTGCGACCAGCCGAGGACGATGCCCTGGTCAGCGCCGTCCAGCGGGCAGCGGAGATACGTGCCGCGGTGGCCAGGGTGACCGCGGTGGCGAACCTGACACTGGGTCGGGCGGGTCAGGCCGGAACCAGATCGTCGGCATGAACCGCGGGCCGGCGTAGTTCGGCCGGCAGCTCGGACGTCGACCGCCCAGTCATCGTCGCCAATTCCGTCGCGTCGTAGGCCACCACACCTCGTGCCACCATCTCCCCGCAGGGGCCGTGCAGTTCGATCACATCACCGCCGAAGAACCGTCCGCTCACCGCGGTAATCCCGGCGGGCAGCAGCGACCGGCGCTGGCCCACCACCGCGCGCACCGCACCGGCGTCCAAGGTCAATGACCCGGTCGATTCGGCCGCATACCGCACCCAGAACCGGCGAGCCGACATCCGCGCCGGGCGAGGGGCGAACACCGTGCCCACCGCTGCACCGGTGAGTGCGGCGGCCGCGTCGCCGGCCGCGGCGAGCAGCACCGGCACCCCGGCATCGGCGGCCAGCAGCGCCGAGGACAGCTTGGAGGCCATCCCGCCGGTGCCCAGCCGGCTGCCCTGCCCGGCGACGACTCCGTCGAGGTCCCCCGGTGCGGCCACCTCCGGAATGAACCGGGCGTTTCCCTTGCGGGGGTCGGCGTCGTACAGGCCGTCAATATCGGAGAGCAGCACCAGCGCGTCGGCGCCGACCAGATGGGCCACCAAGGCCGAGAGCCGGTCGTTGTCGCCGAACCGGATCTCGTTGGTCGCCACGGTGTCGTTCTCGTTGACGATCGCCACCGCATGCAGCGCCCGCAGTCGGTCCAGGGTGCGCTGGGCATTGGTGTGCTGGACCCTTTGGGAGATGTCGTGGGCGGTCAGCAGAACCTGGCCCACCGTGCGGTGATAGCGCGCGAATGCCGCGCTCCAGGAGTTGACCAGCGCGACCTGCCCGACGCTGGCGGCAGCTTGTTTGGTCGCCAGGTCGGTGGGACGCCGGCTCAGACCCAGTGGCTCGATACCGGCCGCAATCGCGCCCGAGGACACGATCACCACGTCGGTGCCCGCCGTCATCCTGGTCTCGATCGCATCGGCCAGCGCGGCCAGCCGGGTGGTGTCGAACAGGCCCGAGGCGTCGGTCAGCGCAGTGGTGCCGACCTTGACGACGAGGCGGCCGGCGCAGCGCACGGCGTCTCGGTGCCGGCTCACTCGCCGTCTCGGTGCTCGTCCGGGTCCGCACGGCGCTGTCGCCGTGCCTGTTTGCGCTCGGCGGCTCCGACCCGGTCATTGCGGTCGAGCCGGGCATCGGTTCCGCGACCGGTCGGGACGACGTCGACCCCGGCCGGCGTCTGAGGCTCCCAGTCGAAGGTCATATCGCCGATCGTCACCGCGCAGCCGGCGGTTGCCCCGCGCTTGAGCAGCTCATCCTCAACACCGAGCCGGGCCAGTCGGTCACCCAGATAACCGACCGCTTCGTCGTTGGCGAAGTCTGTCTGGGCCACCCAGCGTTCGGGGCGGTTGCCCCGCACGACGAACCCGCCGGGGTGGTCGGTGTCGTCCGCCACGCTGAAGCCGGCCGAGTCCACCGGTACGGGTCGGATCACGGGCCGGCGCGCCACCACCGGGGGTTGGGCGGCCCGATATCCTGCCACCAGGTCCCACAACGCAAAAGTCAACTCGCGCAACCCTTCCCGGGTCACCGTCGACACTTCGAAGACCGGCCAGCCACGTTTCTCGATCTCTGGGCGCACGAAGTCGGCGAGTTCGCGGGCCTCGGGGACGTCGATCTTGTTCAACACCACCGCGCGCGGACGCCCGACCAGGTCACCCAACGCGGTGTCACCCTGCAGGGTGGGCCGATAGGCGGCCAGTTCGGCCTCGAGGGTCTCGATGTCGGAGACCGGATCACGACCAGGTTCAAGGGTGGCGCAGTCCACGACGTGAACCAGCACCGCGCAGCGCTCGATGTGGCGTAAGAAATCCAGGCCCAGCCCGCGCCCCTCCGAGGCCCCCGGGATGAGGCCCGGCACGTCGGCCACGGTGAAAGTGTGTTCGCCGGCCGACACCACGCCGAGATTGGGCACCAGGGTGGTGAACGGATAGTCGGCGATCTTCGGCTTGGCGGCTGAAATCGTTGATACCAACGACGACTTGCCGGCCGACGGAAATCCGATCAGCCCGACATCGGCGACGGTTTTGAGTTCCAGGGTGAGGTCGCGGGTCTGCCCCTTCTCTCCGAGCAGTGCGAATCCCGGGGCCTTGCGGGCCCGAGACGCCAGCGCAGCATTGCCCAGACCACCCCGGCCGCCCTCGGCGGCGGTGAAGCGGGTACCGCTTCCGACCAGATCGGCCAGTAACCGGCCCTGGTGGTCGAGCACGACGGTGCCATCGGGCACCCGCACCTCGAGGTCGCCGCCCGCCGCGCCATCCCGGCCGCTGCCTTGGCCCTGCTTGCCCGATGCCGCCACCACATTCGGGTGGAAGTGGAAGTCGAGCAGCGTGTGTACCTGTGGGTCAACCACCAGGACGACGGTGCCGCCGCGGCCACCGTTGCCGCCGTCCGGGCCGCCGAGCGGTTTGAATTTCTCGCGGTGCACCGACGCGCAGCCGTTTCCACCGTTGCCTGCGCGGGTGTGAATCACCACCCGATCGACGAAGCGGGGCATCGGAGCGTCCTTTCACTCGCCGAGTGTGCAGCTATTGCGTGAAATCGGGCTCGATATCGCAGCGGGTGCACACTCGCGAAAAGAGACCTACTCCGGTCGCGCAGCCCGAACGATGTTGACCGTCTTGCGGCCACGTTTGACGCCGAATTCGACGGCGCCGGGGGCGGTGGCGAACAAGGTGTCGTCACCACCACGGCCGACGTTGACGCCGGGATGGAAGTGGGTGCCGCGCTGACGGACCAGGATTTCGCCCGCCTTGACGACCTGACCGCCGAACCGCTTCACGCCGAGACGCTGAGCGTTGGATTCGCGACCGTTGCGTGAGCTGGAAGCGCCCTTCTTGTGTGCCATATCAGTTCACTCCCTGTCGCTACTTGATACCGGTGACTTTGAGGACCGTCAACGGCTGACGGTGCCCCTGTCGCTTGTGGTAACCGGTCTTGTTCTTGAACTTGTGGATGCGGATCTTCGGGCCTTTGACATGCTCGAGGATTTCACCGGTGACCGCCACCTTGGCCAATTCCTCGGCGTCGGTGGTGACGGTGGCGCCGTTGACGACGAGTGCGACCGGTAACGAGACCGATGCGCCCTGCTCGGATTCGATCTTCTCGACCTTGAGAATGTCTCCGACGGCTACCTTGTACTGCTTGCCACCGGTCTTGACGATCGCGTAGGTGGCTGTGTCGGCTGCCATGG
>CAZGPT010000195.1:0-4895 GCA_964527015.1 uncultured Mycobacterium sp.
CGCGGTAGCGGGAGATCAGCAGCAGCGCGTAGTTGGTGCCGGCGCCGAACACCAGGACGCTGGTGATGCCGGAGGTCGATCCGTCCCCGTCCAAGCCGGCCGACTGGGCCACCGCGGTACCGGTCACCGCTGCCACCCGGTCGGCGAAGGCGATCACCAGCAAGGGCACCAGCCACAGCACCGGCGAGCGGTAGGTGATGATCAACAGCACGGCCACCACCCCGGCGGTGACTGCCAGCAGCGTGACATTGGCCCCGGAGAACGAGTTGGCGATATCGGCGCCGAACGCGGGGCCCCCCGTCACGTTGACGACGAGGCCGCCCGGAAGACCGTCGCTGGCCGCAGCGCGCAGGGCCGTGACCTGGTCGGTCAGGGCGAAACCGCTGAGGTCGGTCGGCAACGGAACCGGGTAGAGCGCGGCCTCGCCATCGTCGGACACCGCGGGCGGGATCGGCGGGATCGGAGGTCCGTCCCGATCTTCGACGACGGCCAGGGTGCGGGAGCGGGCCTGTTCGGCGGCGGCCAGGTCGGCGGGCGATAGTGGCGCGCCGTCGGATCGGGTGACCAGCAGCAGCACCGGAGCCTGATCCCCGCCGGGGAACTCCTTGAGCAACGTGCTCACCCGCGCTGATTCCGCGGTCGCCGGCACCACCACCGGAGCCTGTTCGGCGGATCCGCTGTCCGGTACCAGCCCCAGCAGTGCGCCGCCGGTCACCGCCACGAGCAGGGCGAGCATCCACGACAGCCGGGATGAGACGAACCCGCCGATACGATCCCACAGTGGTCGGCGGCCGGCGGGTGCGCGATGCATGGGCCTATCTTCCAATACCGCGGGCCCGGATAGGGTTTCGACGTGCTCGACACACTCGCCGTGGCTAACTATCGGTCACTGCGCACTCTGATCGTCCCGTTGCGCCGCTGCACGGTGGTGACCGGGCCGAACGGCAGCGGAAAATCCAGCCTGTACCGGGCGTTGCGGCTGCTGGCGCAGATGGCGCGCAACGGCGCGGTCAATGCCCTTGCCGGTGAGGGCGGCCTGGGCTCGACCATGTGGGCCGGGCCGGGGCGGACCGGCCCGGTGAGCCTCAAACTCGGTTTCGCCGCTACCGAGGCCGGTTACGCGGTCGACCTCGGCCTCCCACAGGAAGGCGGCACGGCGTTCGCGCTCGACCCGGAAATCAAGTCCGAGGTCGTGTGGGCCGGCCCGGTGCCGCGGCCATCCGCGCTGATGGCGCAACGCTCCGGTCCGCTGGTGCAGGTACGCGATGACGCCGGTGACTGGCGCACTGCCGCCACGGAGCTTCGGCCTTACGACAGCATGGTCAGCGAGCTGGCCGATCCGCGCGAAGCTCCCGAACTGCTGGCGCTGCGGGACCGCATGCGCGGGTGGCGGTTCTATGACCACGTCCGCACCGATGCTGCCGCGCCGGCGCGTGAGCCCCGGACCGGCACCCGCACCATGGTGTTGAGCCACGACGGTTCGGATCTCGCGGCGGCCTGGCAGACCATCGCCGAGATCGGCGACTCCACCGCACTGGCCGAATCGGTGCACGGCGCCTTCCCCGGCAGCAGTGTTGAGGTGGTCACCGACGGTGGCCGGTTCGAGTTGGCATTGCGTCAGCCCGGAATGCTGCGCCCGCTGAGCGCCGCCGAACTCTCCGACGGAACGCTGCGTTACTTGTTGTGGGTAGCGGCGCTGCTATCTCCGCGACCCGCCGGGCTGGCCGTGCTCAACGAGCCGGAAAACAGCCTGCACCCGAACCTGCTGCCCGCTCTGGCGGCGCTGATCACGCGGGCGTCGGAGCGTTCCCAGGTGGTTGTCGTCACCCATTCCGCGGGCCTGCTCGCGGCCCTACAGCAGAGCGGCCCCGACGATCTGAGCCTGTTGGAGCTCGCCAAACGGGATGGTCAGACCGTGGTGCGGGGCCGGCGGATACTCGACGAACCCGCCTGGCACTGGCCCGGTCGGCACTGAAGGCCGCCTATCCTGATCAGCTATGGCTGAGCCCGCCGAGAACAGGTCCACCATGATGCCGATCCTGACCGCGCTGGCGATCGTCGGGATCGCCCTGATCGCCGTCCTCGTGCTGCGGCTGGCCGGGGGCAATGTGGCGCCCGAGGAGGCCCAGATCGGCCGAGCCGTCGTCGGGCAGAACGATGCACTGCAGCGCGAGGACTACACCGATTTCCGCACCTTCACCTGTCTCGCCCAGCAGGGCACCGAGACCCAGGTGCTCGCCGACCAGCGCCGGTCGGTGGCCGAAAAGGGTGCCCGGGTGGTCGACGACATCACCGATCTGGCCGTCACCGGCGACCGGGCCACCGCAACGGTCTCCTACCATTTCGAGAAGCCCGCCGCGGACTCAGCTGATGACAAGCTATCGGTGCCGATGGTCTTCGTCCGGGAGGACGGTGAATGGAAGGTGTGCTCAGCCGGACCGCGTTAGGGAGGGTGTGTCCGCCGGCGCTCTCCGGTCAGAGATTGGCCAGTTCGATTCCGACGCCGACGCCGATCACCGCGACGATCAGCACCATGAACAGTGCGGTGGCCGGGATCAGGTAGCGCGACAGGGGTGTTTGTCCGGCTTGGACGGTGGCGATGATCCGCAGGTAGCGGCGACGTCCCAGAAGCAGCCCGATGATCCCGCCGAAGACGGCCAGCACGATGCCCGGCCACACCGGGTACCCCTCGTTGACGCACCAGCGCACGGCGAGCGCCCCGACGAGCATCACCCCCAGCGCGGTCCGTTGCCACGCCAGCGCGGTCCGCTCAGCCGGTCCGGCGGCGTCGATCAGCACGTGGGACCGGCGCGCGGTCATGTGCCGGTTTCGGCCATGTAGATGAGAACGGACGCCGCGACGGTGACCACCGAGAGGCCGATGACGATCAGCCGGGGCAGCGGATCGATGGGCAGCGGGCGGTTTTCGCGCAGCGCCCGCTCGGCGCGGTCCCACCGCACGTAGGCGCCGACGGTGACGGTCAGCGACAGCCCGAGCAGCAGTACGGTGATCCCGATCCGGATCGGTTTCGGGCCGAAATGATGGACCAGGCTGGCCAGGGCCACCGCACCGGCCAACAGTGCCAACCCGGTCCTGAGCCAGGCCAGGAAGGTCCGTTCGTTAGCCAGGGTGAACCTGTAGTCGGGGTCGCTGCCGACGCTCCGGATGGGCGGTTTGCGCTGGATCATCCCGTCGGACCGGTCATGGCAGTGGTCCTCCCCGAGTCAACATGGTGTCGCCGGGGCATCTGTTCTGATCGCCCGGACTTCTAGTCGCCCAGCCTGCCATGGCGACCCGCAGATATGCCAGACTCACGAATGTGAGCTACGCCGGAGACATCACCCCGCAGGAAAGCTGGAAGCTGCTTAGCGAGCACCCCGACGCGGTGCTCGTCGACGTCCGCACCGACCCCGAATGGCAGGGCGGGGTGCCGGATCTGTCGGGTCTGGGCCGAGAGGTCGTGTTCGTCGACTGGAACTCGCACGGCGGTCGGGGCGCAGAGTTCGTCGCCGATCTAATCGCCGCGGGCGTCGCACCGGGGGAACGCCCGGTGGTCTTCCTGTGCCGTTCCGGTAATCGCTCGATTCCCGCCGCGAAGGCAGCCACGGCCGCCGGCATCGCACCCTCCTACAACATGCTGGAGGGCTTCGAGGGCCGGCCCGACTCGGCGGGCAACCGCGGTGTCACCGGTTGGCGTGCGGAGGGCCTGCCCTGGAAACAGTCATGACCGGGGATGACGTCCCGTCCGTGCGGATTCCGGCCCCGCTTCCGGACGGGGTCAGCCAGGCCACCATCGGGGTTCGCGGCGGGCTGCTGCGTTCCGGTTTCGAGGAGACCTCCGAGGCGCTGTATCTGAACTCCGGTTACGTCTACTCCTCGGCGGCGGAGGCGGAGAAGGCCTTCACCGGCGAGATCGACCGGTATGTCTACTCCCGGTACGGCAATCCCACCATCTCGATGTTCGAGGAGCGGCTGCGCCTGATCGAGGGGGCGCCGGCGGCCTTCGCCACCGCCTCCGGGATGGCCGCGGTTTTCACCGCGTTGGGGGCGCTACTGAAGACGGGGGACCGACTGGTCTCCGCCCGCAGCCTGTTCGGGTCGTGCTTCGTGGTGTGCAACGAGATCCTGCCGCGGTGGGGGGTGGAGACGGTATTCGTCGACGGAGCCGACCTCTCCCAGTGGGAGGAGGCGCTGAGCATACCGACCACGGCGGTGTTCTTCGAAACCCCGTCCAATCCCATGCAGACCCTCGTCGACATCGCGGCGGTCTCCGAGCTGGCTCACGCCGCGGGCGCGAAAGTTGTGTTGGACAACATCTTCGCCACGCCGCTGCTACAGCAGGGCCTACCGCTCGGGGTCGACGTCGTCATCTACTCGGGTACCAAACATATCGACGGCCAGGGCCGGGTGCTCGGCGGTGCCATCCTGGGGGACCAGGACTACATCGACGGCCCGGTGCAGACGCTGATGCGCCACACCGGACCCGCGTTGAGCCCTTTCAACGCCTGGGTGTTGTTGAAAGGCCTTGAGACACTGTCGGTTCGGGTCGACTACAGCACGGCGTCGGCGCTTCGGATCGCGGAGTTCCTGGAGGCCCATCCCGCCGTCCGGTGGGTGCGTTACCCCTACCTTCCGTCGCATCCGCAGTACGACATCGCCAAGCGGCAGATGTCCGGCGGCGGCACCGTGGTCACCTTCGAGCTTGAGGCGCCGGAGGGCGCCGGCAAACAGCGGGCCTTCGAGGTGCTGGACAAGCTGTCCCTGATCGATATCTCCAACAATCTGGGCGACTCCAAGACGCTGATCACCCACCCGGCCACCACCACCCACCGTGCGATGGGTCCGGAGGGTCGGGCCGCGATCGGCCTGGGTGACGGCGTGGTGCGCATCTCGGT
>CAZGPT010000196.1:0-4850 GCA_964527015.1 uncultured Mycobacterium sp.
TCTGCAGCCACATCTCGAGCAGGCCGAGTTGCCAGAGCTTGTTGCCCCGCAGCGGCGTCAGCTCGCTGTTGGGGTCGGCCAGCAGTGCGTCGACGTACTCGGTACGGAACATCCCGCGACCCCGTGCCGCCGGGTCGTGCAGGGCGTCGCGCACCCGCGCCAGCACCTTGCCCTCGAGATGGGTGATACCCGGTACCGGAAAGTATCCCTTCGGTCGGTCGATCACCTCCCAGGGCAACATCCGTCGGCCGATGGACTTCAGGACACCCTTGCCGCCCTGGGCGAGTTTGAGCTCCGGCGGGCAGGTCGCGGCGAGCTCGACGAACTCGTGGTCGAGGAACGGCACCCGGGCTTCGAGCCCGTGCGCCATGGTCATGTTGTCGACCCGCTTGACCGGATCGTCGACGAGCATGACCTCGGTGTCGATGCGCAGTGCCGCGTCCACCGCGGTCTGGGCGCCCGGGGCCGACATATGGGCGGCCACGAAATCGCGGGCCGGGTCGCCGGCGGGCAGGTAGTCCGGGCTCAGCACGCGGGCCAGGCCGGCGGCGTCGCGGTCGAAGAAGGCCTTGGCGTAGGTGTCCACGGCAGCCTCGCGCGGCACTCCCTCCAACGGCGGATACCAGTGATACCCGCCGAGGATCTCATCGGCGCCCTGACCGGACTGCACGACCTTCAGGTGCCGGGCGACGGCCTCGGACAACAGGTAGAAGGCGACCGCGTCATGGCTGACCATCGGTTCGGCCATCGCCGCGACCGCGGCCTCCAGCGGGGGCAGCAGGTCGGTGTGCGGAATGAGGATGCGGTGGTGGTCGGTGGCGAACCGCGCCGCAATCACATCGGAGTACTGGAACTCGTCGCCCTCGCGGCCGCCCACGGATTCGAAGCCGATCGAGAACGTGGACAGTCCGGTCTGCCCCTGCTCGGCCAGCAGTGCGACGACCAGTGAGGAGTCCAGCCCGCCGGAGAGCAGGACGCCGACGGGGACATCGGCGACCATCCGACGCCGGACCGCGGTGGACAGCGACTCGGCGAGAGCGTCCTGCCAGTCGACGTCGGTCCAGTCGGCACGCTCGGCGCTGCGGGCGAACGCCGCATCCCAGTAGCGGTGTTCGCGCCGGGTGCCGTCCGGTTCGTAGACGCGCACGGTAGCCGGCGGCAGCTTGCGCACGCCGGCGAGGATGGTGCGAGGCGGGGGCACCACCGAGTGAAACGACATGTAATGCGCCAGGGCCACCGTGTCGATGCTGGTATCGACACCGCCGGCGGCCAGCAGCGCGGGCAGCGTGGATGCGAATCGCACGGTGTCGGCGGACTCCGTCACATACAGCGGCTTGATCCCGAGCCGATCACGCGCCAGCACCACCCGGCCGGTGTCCCGTTCGACGATAGCCACCGCGAACATTCCGATCAGGTGCTCGACGAAGGCCTCACCCCATTCGGCGTAGGCCTTCAGCACAACCTCCGAGTCGCCGTGGGAGAAGAACCGGTGCCCCTTGGCGGTGAGTTCCGCGCGCAGTTCCATGTAGTTGTAGATGCAGCCGTTGAAGACACCGCTGATTCCCGACGCGGAGTCGACGATCGGCTGCCCGCTGGCAGCCGACAGGTCGATGATCTTCAGGCGCCGGTGCGCCAGGGCCACCCGGCCGGATGCCCAGGTGCCCGAGTCGTCGGGTCCACGATCGGCCATCGTCGCCGCCATCCGGTCGACGGTCGCCACATCCGCGCGCCTGCCATCGAGCCGAACCTCTCCCGCGAGTCCGCACATGGGACCAGTGTCCCAGGTCGGCGATGTCCCGGCGAGACGAGTCAGCTCCGGCGCTACCGTACGGAGCCGATCAGGACATCCCACGGATCGATTCCGGACAGCGCCAGCCGGCCCAGCCGGCGCGCGTAGTGGGCGGTGTCGCCGAACTCCGCGATCCAGCTGCGGGCCCGCATCGTCGCCAGCCGCAGCCGGTGCTCGAACGTCACCCCGATGGCGCCGTGCACCTGATGGGCCGCGGTGACCACCTCGGGCACCACCTGACCCAGGGTCACCTTGGCCACCGTCACCGCGAAGTCGGTGCGGGGATCGGCGAAGCCGAAGTCCGCCGCCGCCGATACCGCGAGGTTGGCGGCGGCCCGGGCCCGCTCCACCTCCCCGGCCATGGTCGCCAGGGTGTGCTGGACGGATTGGAAAGCGCTGAGCGGCCGGCCGAACTGCTCACGCTCGCGGGTGTGCGCCACCGAGAACTCGACGGCGGCGTCGAGGGCACCGATGATCTGGGTGCAGCGCGCCCAGGCGCCCCGGCGGACCAGCTCATCCTTGAGGTCGACCGCGACGAAGCCGTCGTCGCGCTCAGCCAGGCAGAATCCGTCGCGGGGTTCGCCGCCGGCGTTTCGCCCCCTGACGATGGACAGTCCGGCCGGTGGGCGGACCGCCACCAGCAGCCGGTCATCCTCCTGCAGAGCCAGCACCACCGCGACGGCATCCGCGGCGTAGGGAACGTCGCGCAGGTGCGCTGTGAGCCGGCGCCCGGATCGGTGCGCGCGGCCGGTGGCGACGGTCATCGGACCGGTATCGGGAACCTCGAGACCGGCGGCGGCGGCCAACCACCCAGCCAGCAGGTCGGTCTCGGCCACCGGAACCGTCACCGCGTACCGGGCCAGCGCGCGCAGGGTTACCGCTACCTCGGCGGGCCCGCCGCCGGACTCGGCGGTGCTGTCCAGCCGGGTGAGACCGGCCTCCTCCAGATGACCCCAGGCCGGCGAATCCAGCGGATCGGGCAGTGCCCGGTAGCCGATCCGGGCCGCGAAGGACCGTGCGCCGATCTCGTTGACGAGGCCGCGTAGATCGGTGAGATCATCGGTGCCGCAACCGAATGCACCGCCGCCCAGAACGTTCACCGCGTTCACCGGGGTCACCGGGCTCATCGCAACCCCATTCCGCGGGCCACCATCCCGCGCAGCACCTCGTTGGTGCCGCCCCGCAGGGTGAACAGCGGGGCGTGGACCCGGGCCACCTCGACCAGTGCCGCCACCCGCTCCCGACCTTCGGCGTCCGCGGCGGCATAGGACAGCAGGTCGGCGGCGAGCTCCACGGACTCCTGCTCGAAACGTGTCCCCAGATCCTTGACCAGAGCGGCTTCGTTGATCGGGGACTGCCCGCCGGCCAGTGCACGGGCCACCGACACCGACAGCTGACGCAGCGAAATCACCCGGGCCGCAAGCCCTCCCACCGCAGCCGCGGCGTGATCGTCGAGATCCCCCTGGTCGCCCAGCAGGCGGATCAGCGCGGTCAGCAGCGGGGCGGTGCTCAGGATCCGCTCCGGTCCGCTACGTTCGAAAGACAACTCGGCGGTGACCTGGCGCCAGCCGTCGCCCTCGGCTCCGAGCAGGTTGGTGTCGTCGATGAAGACTTCCTCGAAGCTCACCTCATTGAAGTGGTGTTCGCCGGACATCAGCACGATCGGACTGATGTCGATCCCGGGTGCATCGGTCGGGACGATGAACTGGCTGAACCCGGCGTGCCGCCGCTCGGGGTCCGGTGGGCGGGTGCGGGCCAGCACCACGATCTGGTGGCACAGGTGGGCGCCGCTGGTCCACACCTTGGTGCCGGAAAGCACCCATCCTCCGTCGGTGCGGGTCGCCCGGGCGGTCGCAGCGGCCAGATCCGAGCCGGCCTGCGGCTCGCTCATTCCGATGGCCGAGAAATACTGTCCGGCAGTGATTTTCGGCAGTATGCGGTCGCGCTGTTCCTCAGTGCCGTAGGCGAGCAGGCCCGGGCCCACCTGGCGGTCGGCGATCCAGTGCGCGGCGACCGGAGCCCCGGCGGCCAGCAGTTCCTCGGTCACCACGTAGCGGTGCAGGTGACTCAGTCCGTGGCCCCCGTACACCTTCGGGATGGTCAGCCCGAGGAATCCGGCGCCACCGAGGCGGGCGCTGAACGGCTCGTCCCAACTCGACAGCCAGGCGTCCACTTTGGGCTGCCAGCCGAACTCGGCGCGGTCGGCGACCAGGAACTCCCGCAGCGAGCCGCGCAGCGTCGCCAGCTCGGGTTCATTGGCGCACAGCGCCGCGAAGTGGTCACCCACGGCGCGGTCCGCCCGGGTCATCGATATCCGGTGACCCGGGCGATGACCGCAGCCTTACCGTCGTCGCCGATCGCGGTGGCGTCGGCGATGGCCGAGGTGCGGCCGATGCGTAGTGCCGTGGCCTCATAGACCGATTGTGCCCCGGAGAAAAACGGGCGCAGGAAGTTGACCCGGATCGAGGCGGTCCGCAGCGGTGCCTGCTGCCCGTGGTTGAAGGCCGCCGCGGCCGCCAGTTCCAGTCCGGCGCTGCTCACCCCGCCGTGCACGATGCCGATCAGGTTGTTGACCATCGGGTCCGGATGCTGGCGCAACCGGAGGACACCGTCCCGGGCGGACAGCGGCTCCACGGCCATCTGCTCGGCCAGGGTGGTGCGCGGCGTACGCACCAGGGGGTCCTCGCCACGGACCGGCGGACCGTCCGGTCCGCCGGTGAGCGGCATGGTGCGGACCGTCCCGCCGCCGATCACGGTGCCGCGGTGGGTCAGCGTGCAGATCGACAGCAGGGTGGCCCCGGCCGGTCCGAGCGGGCGGGCGGCGGCGATGACGGGTTCGTCCGGTGCGGCCAGCAGATGGTCGACGGCACCCGGGCTCATCTCCACGGTCAACTCGCTGGAGACCGTCCAGACCCCGCGCCCGCACCGGTAGTAGTTGACCCGGCCGGCAACGTCGTCGACCAGGATGGCCAGCCCCGCCACCGACGGCAGGCCGGTGAACGGGTTGGACGCCCCGCCGATCGGCATCTGCGCCACCACGGTGAAAACGTTCGTGTCCTGT
>CAZGPT010000197.1:0-4820 GCA_964527015.1 uncultured Mycobacterium sp.
AGGCCGTCGAGCAGCCGGCGCCGAAACGGCGGCGCTGATGCGGCCTGCTCGGTGACCGGTGCGCTCAACCCGCACTCCTTGTCCTAGCTGGTACTGAAGAGTACCGTACAGCCCACGCGATTGGTACAGCCCGGTACCACGCGTTTGCAGCTGCAATGTCCAAAACTTTCCGGAGGTTCCGATGAGCCAGGCGCCCATCCTCGACACACCCGTCGCGCCCGTCCCGGCCCTGCCGCCCTCGCCCCGGCTTCCGCGAGCACTGGGCGCAGCGGCGTTCGTCGCCTCCCGGCGGCGCACCGTCAACTGGCTCACCCGTAGCTGCGGCCGGTGCGTGACCATCCGCATCCCCGTGTTCGGCGATGCGGTCCTGGTGTCCGATCCGGCCCTGGCCAAGCAGATCTTTACCACCAGTCCCGAGGTGCTGCACAACATCCAACCCAACCTCAGCCGACTGCTCGGCAAGGGCTCGGTGTTCGGTCTGGAGGGCGCCGCCCACCGCCGGCGGCGAAAGCTGTTGACCCCGCCGTTCCACGGTAAGAGCATCAGCGGCTACCAGAGCATCGTCGAGCAGGAGACGCTGCGCGAGATCGACTCCTGGCCCGACGGGGTGGAGTTCGAGACCCTCGAGCCGATGATGCGGATCACCCTCAACGTCATCCTGCGCGCAGTCTTCGGAGCCGAGGGCGCCGAGCTGCAACAACTCAGAGAACTGCTGCCGAAATGGGTCACGCTGGGATCGCGGCTTTCCGTCCTGCCCACCCCGGTGCGCCCCCCGAACAGGTTCAGCCCGTGGGCGCGGCTGGCCGGATATCGGCAGACCTATGAGGGACTGATCGACAAGCTCATCGCCCGGGCCCGGCGCGACCCGAACCTCGCCGACCGCACCGATGTGCTGTCGCTGTTCCTGCGCAGCACCTACGACGACGGCACCTCGATGAGCCGCGGCGACATCGGCGATGAGCTGCTGGCCCTGCTGGCCGCCGGCCACGAGACGACCGCCTCGACGTTGGGGTGGGCCTTCGAGCGGATCTCCCGGCATCCGCAGGTGCTGCAGGGGCTGGTCGCCGAGGCGGCCGGCGAGGACAACACCTACCGGCAGGCCACCATCTTCGAAGTCCAGCGCAACCGTACCGTCATCGACTTCGCCGGCCGACACGTCGCCGCCGCCGACTACGCGCTGGGCCCGTGGCGGATTCCGCACGGGTTTTCGATCATGGTCAGCCTGCTGCAGATCCACCAGAACCCGGAGCTGTACCCCGACCCGGGGCGGTTCGACCCACAGCGCTTCCTCGACGAGAAGCCCAACACCTTCGCCTGGGTGCCGTTCGGCGGCGGAACCCGCCGCTGCGTCGGCGCCGCGTTCGCCAATATGGAACTTGATGTGGTGCTCCGCACGGTGCTGCGCCACGTCGTCATCCAGACCACCGACGCTCCCGGGGAGAAGGTGCACAACCGCGGGGTGGCGTTCACCCCGAAACAGGGCGGCCGGGTGGTGGTCTACCGCCGGCCGGCACCGCTGGGCTGAGCGGCGACAACGGCCGGCGGGGCCGGGCCCCGCTTACTGCACCGGGCCCGGCAGCGTCACCGTCATATCAGCGAACCCTCCGCCGGGCGGCGGGATCGTCGGGTTGCGGTAGATCGCCAGCGGGAACACGGCCATCGGTTCCGGCGCGTGCAGTTCGGAATAGAGCGCCAGGGTGTAGGTGCCCTCGGCGTCAGCGTGGATCGGCAACTCCTGCAGGAATGCCCGAAACTTCACCAAGCCGTTCGGGCTGTCGTCCCAGTGCCACCCGAACTGCATCTCGCTGACGCGTTCGCCGTTGGGGGCGATGGCCACCAGATAGCGGACCGGGTCGTACTCGTCGCCGTTGAGGGTGCAGACCGTCACCACCACGTTGACGGTGATGTCCACCGGAAAAATATCGACAAAAGCGCTGGTCATCGGGAACCCGCGCAGGGTGAACCCCCCGGAGTCCTCCTCGACGGCGCTCAGTGCTGGCGCGAATGTGACGGCACGCATGGTCGTGATCCCCATTTCTCCACTTATCGACGTCTCGGGTGCCCGATCCTGCCCGACCGTGCCCGACGCCGTGTTACCGGCCCTCCCGACCCAGTCGGACCCCACCGGATGTCTCATTACCTACGTGTTACAGACCGTAGCGCGTTCCTGAGACACGGTGACCAGCGGTAATCACTCTTCTCTCAGGTTGAGCCGAGCCGGGTTAGCCAATATGTCACGGCCTTCGTTTCGACGCCCAGCGTAGATTCAGCGCGCCGCGGGGGATTGACAGCCATAAGCCCTTGTCGAGCGCCATTACGCGAACCGGCGGCGTGCTTTGAGTGGCCGAACCTGCTCCGACAGCGCGTTTTGCCGAAACCTGAGAAATTTCCAAAAAAAACATGACAACTCCCAGGAAACCGTGCATACTCACCATTGCGAACCTCAAAAAATGGGTTTCGCGTTGACACGGAGTAGGGGCTCCGTGCGTCTTCGTCGTTTAAGGAGCAGTAATGTCCGCAGCAGATTCGTCCCAGGTCAACGGCCACAACCGTCGCGCGTCGAAGGGTCGGGTCCGCTCGATCGAATACGGCCGCCGCACGGTGAGCGCCGAGTCATCGACGTCGAGCCATGCTCGGTATGTCGGCCGGGTGGGCGCGTTGGCGGTCGCTTTGGGTGTGGGTTCGGGTTTCGCCGCGATGCCGGTGGCGTTCGCGGATACGACGGGTTCGTCGGGTTCGACGGGTGCAAGTTCGAGTGAGACCTCGAGTGCTTCCTCGTCGGCGTCGACAGCTCCGAAGACCCGTGGCGCCCGTGAGGGCCGCGGTGCGCGCTCCCGTTCGGGTGCGGCGTCGACTGGTTCGACGCTGGGCTCGACCGGTTCGTCAGTGGGTTCCACGCGTGGAGACTCTGCTGCGGATGCCGCTGCTGATGCTGCTGATGCCGAAATCGACACCAGTTCCGCGCCTGAGGTCTCGAATGACTCGGCGCCGGTGGTGCGTGGGCGTACCGCCGGTAGTGCGGCGGCAGTCCCGGCCGGCGACGACGACAACGACAACAACTCCGGTGCGGTTCCGGCTGTCTCGGCCCCGGCGGTCGGTAACAGTGGCGCGGCCAGCGTGCAAACCCCTTCCACGGCGGTCGCCCCTTCGGCTGACGTGAGCGATTCCGATCTTCCCTCGACCACCCTCGCCCCCGTGCGGGTCCCGGCCGCTGCTGCTGCGGTCGAGGCTGTGGTGGACAGCTCTGTCTCCGCGTCGGAGGCCCCGGTCATCACCGCTGCGGCCCCGCGCGGCGCGGTGAATTCGCTGGGCAGCAACCTGCTCTCCTGGTTGGGCACCGGCACCGGCGGCGGCGCTCCGGCGGCGGCGCCGCTGGCCTGGGTCGCGCTGGCCGCGGCCCGTCGCGAACTGGGCAGCCCGACCACCACGGCGAAGGCGGCGGCGACGACCACTAGCGGTGAGCCGGCCGATCTGCCGACCCTGCTGGTCGGCCCGGCGGCGGCCTCGGCGCCGTCGGTGTCCTCCAACGCCTCGGCGGTGGGGGATCCGATCTCTGATTTCATCCGGTTCTTCGTTGGTGATGGCACCGCGGACAACCCGAACGCCGGCATCCTGTTCGGCAACGGATACACGTACACGATGTATGAGGGTGCCTGCACCAGCGGTGCGTGCAACGGCGGCAACGGCGGGCTGATCGGGTCCGGCGGCGGCGGCTTCGCCGGCGGCAACGGCGGTGCGGCGGGCTGGTTCGGCTCCGGTGGTGACGGTGGCGCGGCCACCACGGCCGCAGGAACGGGCGGCAACGGTGGCACCGGCGGTCTGTTCATCGGTAATGGCGGTACCGGCGGCACCGGCGGTGTCGGTGGAGACGGCGGTGCCGGTGGCAACACCGGTTTCTTCTCGCTGTTCAACGCCGCCGGCGCCGGGGGCAACGGCGGCATCGGCGGCGATGGTGGTGATGGTGGCGGCACCGGCACCTTCTCGATCCTGAGCAATGGCGGCGCCGGCGGCAACGGTGGTGTCGGCGGCAACGGTGGTAACGGTGGTGACACCGGCCTGTTCGCGCTGGGTGGCCGAGGTGGCGACGGCGGCGTCGGTGGTGACGCGACGGGTATCGGCGTGGCCGGTGGTGCCGGTGGTGACGGTGGCAGCGTGAGTTTCATATCGCTGTGGGGTGATGGCGGTAATGGTGGAGCCGGTGGCGCCGGTGGTGTCGGGACGGCCGGCACGGCCGGCACCGATGGCACCGCGCTGAATCCCGATGGCGGTGATGGTGGTACCGGTACCGGTGCCGGTGATGGCGGCAAGGGCGGCGCCGGTGGTGCCGGCAGCCTGGTCCTGGGCCGTGGTGGCGACGGTGGCGCTGGTGGCGAGGGTGGCGTCGGTGGCGCCGGTGGTGCCGGTGGTCTCGGCTACACCGATCCGACGTCCAACGCCGACGGCGGTAACGGCGGTAACGGTGGTGTCGGTGGTGACGGTGGCACCGACGGCACCGGTGGTGCGGCGGGCACCGGCGCGATTCTGTTCCTGTTCGGCAATGGCGGCAGCACGGGCGCCGACGGTGTCCAGGGCGCCGGTGGCGCCGGTGGCGCCGGCGGTAACGCCGGTAACGGTGGTGACGGTGTCGCCGCCGGTGAGAACGGCGGTAACGGTGGCGTAGGCGGTAACGGCGGCGTCGGCGGTACGGGTCCGTCCGGTGTGGCGGCCACCGGTGTCGGTGGTAACGGCGGTACTGGCGGTACGGGTGTGTCGGGTCTGGCCGGCACGGCCGGCACTGACGGGGACGCGGTGACCCCGGACGGCACCGATGGTGGCGACGG
>CAZGPT010000198.1:0-4701 GCA_964527015.1 uncultured Mycobacterium sp.
ATCCGGCCGGCCACCGGGTGGATGGCGAACTTGACCTCGACGCCCTTCTCCTCCAGCAGATCCGCCAACTCCTTGACGGTGTGCTGGGCCTGGGCGACGGCGAGCCCGTAGCCCGGGACGACGATAACCTGATTGGCGTAGGCCATCTGGATGGCCGCATCGGCGGCTGAGGTGGCCTTCACCGGACCCTGGTCGGCGCTGGCCGGGCCGCCGACGATATCGGTACCGCCGAAGGAACCGAACACGATCGCCGGGATGGAGCGGTTCATCGCCACGGCCATGAGGTTGGTCAAGATCGATCCGGAGGCGCCTACGATCATGCCGGCGACGATCATCGCGGTGTTGTTCAGCGCCAGCCCCGCTGCCGCGGCCGACAATCCGGTCAGTGCGTTGAGCAGCGAGATGACCACCGGCATATCGGCGCCGCCGATCGGGAAGACCACGAACAGCCCCATCACCCCGGACAGCACCAGGACCAGGACTATCCACCAGGACGAACTGCCGTGCTCGGAGCCGGCGTTCAGGCCGATATAAAACGCCGCGCCGACCGCCGCCAGCAGCAGCACGATATTGGCGGCCTGAAAGGCCTTCGCGCCGGCGACCAGTTTCTTCTCGACGTTCTTGGGTATCGACTCCTGCAGCTTCGCGAAGGCGACCAGCGAACCCCAGAAAGAGACCGACCCGACGATCGCCGCGAACAGCGAGCCGATCACCAACGCGACCGTCGGGGTCTGCTCCGGGCTGAAATGGGAGAAGCCGTCCGTCTCGATGAATTCCGACCAGGCGATCAGAGCGACCGTGCCGCCACCAACGCCGTTGAACAGCGCCACCAGCTGCGGCATGGCGGTCATCTTCGTTTTCTTGGCCGGCGGTACTCCGAGGATCACGCCGATCGCCAGGCCGGCGACGATCAGGATCCAGTTGATCGCCGCGGTATCGCGGACCTTGAGCAGGGTGGCGAACACGGCGACACCCATACCGGCCGCGGCAATCCAGTTGCCGCGCACCGCGGTCTTGGGCCCGGTGAGACCCATCAGACCATAGATGAACAGCGAGAACGCAATGACGTAGAGCACCGATACGAGGTTGGTCATTTCTTCAGATCTCCAGCCTCACCGGCGGGCAACACTTTCTTCTTGCCCTTGAACATGCCCAGCATCCGGTCAGTCACCAGGAAGCCGCCGATCACGTTGAGGGTGCCGAAGACCAGCGCGATGAAGCCGATGATGCGCACGCCCCAGCCCGCATCGGCCGGAAGGTTCCCCAGCACGATCAGCGCCCCGAGTACGACGATGCCGTGGATGGCGTTGGTACCCGACATCAACGGGGTGTGCAGCGTGTTGGGCACCTTGGAGATGACGGCGAAACCGACGAACCCGGCCAGCACCAGGATCGCCAGATTGGCCAACAATTGGGTGTACATCTAGGCCTCCCCGGTCGATGGCTTCGCCGCGGGGGCGGCTTCGCTGTTCGATGGCTTCGCCGCGGGGGCGGCTTCGCTGTTCGATGGCTTCGCCGCGGGGGCGGCTTCGCGGGTGACGCAGGAGGCCGCGATGACCTCATCGTCGAAATCGGGCGCCAGGGCGCCGTCTTTGATCATCAGCTCCAGCAGCGAAGTGATGTTCTTGGAGTACAACTCGCTGGCGTGCTCAGGCATGGTCGCAGGCAGGTTCAGCGGCGAGGCGATCGTCACGCCGTGTTTGACGACGGTCTGGCCCGGCTCGGTCAGTTCGCAGTTGCCACCGGTCTCGCCGGCGAGGTCCACCACGACGCTGCCGGGTTTCATTCCCCGAACCGCGGCCGCGGTCACCAGGCGGGGAGCCGGTCGGCCGGGCACCAGTGCAGTGGTGATGACCACGTCGAAACCGCCGATTGCCGTCTCGAGTCGGGCCTGCTGCTCAGCTCGTTCCTGCTCGCTGAGCTCGCGGGCGTAGCCGCCCTCCCCGGCGGCGTCGATACCCAGATCAAGCCACTGGGCCCCCACCGAGCGGACCTGGTCGGCCACCTCGGGGCGCACGTCGTATCCGGTGGTGCGGGCGCCGAGCCGCTTAGCGGTGGCCAGCGCCTGCAGGCCGGCGACCCCGACGCCGAGCACCAGCAGGCTGGCCGGTTTGACCGTGCCGGCCGCGGTGGTCAGCATCGGGAAGAATCGGGTGGAAAGGTTGGCCGCCAGCAGGACCGCTTTATAGCCGGCCACGTTCGCCTGCGAGGACAGCGCATCCATGGCCTGGGCCCGGGAAATCCGCGGGATGGCCTCCACGGCGAACGCTTGTACGCCGGCCGCCTTGAGCGCGGCGATCTGGTTGTCGGTATTGCGCGGGTGCAGGAACCCGATCACCGTCTGCCCCGAACGCAACCTGGCGAGCTCGGCGACGGTCGGCGGGTCCACTTTCACGACGACACCGGCCGCCCAGGCGTCGCCGATGGTGGCTCCGGCCGCGGTGTAGAGCTCGTCGGGCAGCAGAGCCCGGTCCCCCGCGCCGGATTCCACGACAACAGCGAGGCCCTGGTTCACCAGCGCGGTGACGGCCTTCGGCACCAACGCCACCCGGCGCTCTTCGGTGCCCGACTCGGCGACGACACCGACCGTCGTCTTGGTATCAGTCATGACCTTTGTGCTGCTTCCTAGGTTTGAGGTCTCCCCGTGGTCAACGGCCCGTCGGGCTGCTCGGGACACCCTAACCGCTACCTCGCCCGTGACCTCATGCCGGGAACATCGACGTCAGTCCAGTTCACCCGGGCGCGGCGTATCCGGAGCGGCCGCCCAACCCTGCCGGTGGATAAGTATTTCCTCATAATTCCAACTGCGGACCGCGCCCGGCCGGCCGGCTAACTCAGCCGCCATTACCCCACCGGGCTTTGAAGCCGGTTACCAAAACTGACCGCATCACAGCGAACTACGTCACAGTGAAGTCGGCGAGGTGAGACCCATCACTGTCCCCCGATTGGGGGACAACCGATTTCCCCCCAATCCGATTACTTTTAGAGGACAGCGGGGAGACGCCCTGGTTGAGACGGTAATAACCAGCCAACTGGCGGCGGTCACCATCACATTCGGGCCCGCCGCATCCATCACCATTCGTTGAGGAGCAGCGATGAATTCCGCAGACCCGAGGGGCGGCGGCGCCGACCGCATGACCGAAATCACAGCCGGATCGGACCACGTGGCCGGTCGGGCCGCGTGGTTCGTCGGCCGGGTCGGAGCGCTGGCCGCCGCTTTGGGGATCGGGGCGGTGCTGGGCCCGCTGAGCATCGCATCGGCGAATCCGGATTCATCGGCATCCGAGGAGTCATCCGCGCCGGCCGCTACCAACCGCTCGTCGGCGCCCGCCGACCGCGGCCGCAGCCGGGCACCGCGCACGGGAACACCCTCGAACTCCCCGACGGCCCAGGCGCCCCAGCCCGGCGGCGCCGGCAGCCAGCGCGGCGCCGGCCAGCTGCGATCGGTTCCGCCTGCTGCGGCCACCGGCCCCCGACGCAATGAATTCCGACCCGCCGGGCTCGATTCGGCCGCACCGCAACCGAGCGCGTCAACGGCCGACCGCGACCTCCCCGGCCAGGCCCTACCGCAGCAGGCGCGGACGGCCCAAACACCCCCGGTCCCGACGCCGGACACGAGTCCGGTGACCGTCGATATCGCGGCGAGCCCGCTGAGCAATCCGATCCCGGGTAGCGCGGTCCAGGCAGCAGCGGTCAGCCCGCCCGAGTTCACACCGGTAGCTCCACCTCAGGCCTTCGCCGCCCCGGCCCCGGCCAGTTCGCTCAACGGCCTGGTCGAGGCAGTGCTGACACCTCTCCTGGGTATCGGTTCGGCATTGCCGATGGAATCACCTCTGGGCTGGGCGGCACTCGCCGTCTCACGCAGGCTCGGCCGGACTGAGCTGAGCTCGGTGCCCGCACCCGCAGCGGCGACGACGACGAGCTTGACGGTCCCCGGGGCGGCCACCAGCACGTCGGCGAGCACCACAACGCGGATCACGTGGGCCTGGGGTACCGATGCGGTACTCGCTTTCGACCCGGTCGCCGACAAGTTGGACTTCGGCTGGATGCAGCCGGCCAACTTCGACATCGCCGAGACCGACGGCTCCACCCAGATCGCCATCGTGGGCAACGAGCAGACCTACACTCTCGACGGTGTCGCCCTGGGCCAGATGAGCACCGCCAACATCATCGCTCTGGACCAGAACACCCTGACCAAGTGGCAGAGCGCCATCGATGCGGCCGAACCGGTCACCACGCCCCCGGTCACCACACCCCCGGTCACCACACCCCCGGTCACCACGCCCCCGGTCACCACACCCCCGGTCACCAACCCGCCGGTAACGACCCCCCCGGTAACGACCCCCCCGGTCACCGACCCGCCGGTCACCACGCCTCCGGTAAGCATCCCCGGCGATGCGACTACCGCCCAGTGGGGTGAGACGTTCTTCGCGCCCTATGTGGATATGGCCGGCTGGCCGGTCCCGGATCTGCTGACGATCTCGGAGGCCACCGGCGCCTCCCTGATGACGGTCGCCTTCCTGCAGTCCACCCCCGACGCAACGCTGGCCTGGGCCGGGCTGCCCGCGCTTGAACCAGGCGCCGATACCGAGCAGGCCCAGGCGATCAACCGATCGATCAAGGCCCTCCAGGATGCCGGTGGCGACGTGATGATCTCGCTGGGCGGCGCCGCCGGTACCAGCCTCGCCCAGGCCTACGTCG
>CAZGPT010000199.1:0-4651 GCA_964527015.1 uncultured Mycobacterium sp.
CAGGCGGTGGCGGTCCGCGGCCGGGAGATCCTCGCGGTGGGATCCGACGCCGAGGTCGACGCGGCGGCCGGTCCCGGCGCGCGGATCGTCGAGCTCGCCGGGCGGATGCTGCTACCCGGCTTCGTCGAAGCCCATATCCATCCGCTGCTGGGTGGGCTGCTCACCTCCGGTGTTGATCTGCAGGTCCCCGACCGAGATGCCGTGTTGTCGGCTGTGGCCGAGTACGCGCGCGGCAATCCCCACGGAGTTGTGCGCGGATTCGGCTGGCGGATGGACATGTTCGGCCCCGAAGGTCCGCATCGAGACGATCTCGACGCGATACTGCCGGACCGCCCCGCGTTGCTGTTCGCCATCGACGGGCACAGTCTGTGGGTCAACACCGCGGCGCTGAAACGGGCTGGGATCACCCGGGACAGCCCCGACCCGGTGCCGGGATTCAGCACCTTCGCGCGTGACGCCGACGGTGAACCGACCGGGTTTGTTCTGGAGGCACCGGCCGTCATCGGTCTGCTGGGCGCCATCGAGCCGCTGACCACCGACCTGCTGGCCGGCTTGTTCGCCGACTGGGCGCCGAAGGCGGCGGCGGCCGGCATCACTGCGATGTTCGAGGCAGGTATGCCCCCCGCCGAGGGTGATCCCGACGGATTGGCGGGCATTTACACCGACTTGGAGGACCGTGGCGAACTGCCCTTCCGGGTGGTGGTGTCCCACCTGGTCAAAGAGCCGCCGATCGACGATGAGGTGGACGCGGTGCTGCGGCTGGGCGACCGGCTGGGAACCGAACTCGTCAGTGGCGGGGTGATGAAAATCCTCGGCGACGGAACGATCGAGGGGCACACCGCCTATCTGTTACAGCCCTATACCGACCTGCCCGATTCGTGCGGCCAGTCCCCGTTCTCTGAGGAGCAGTGGCACCGGCTGATCGCCGCGGCCGACGCAGTCGGGCTCGATGTGCATGTTCATGCACTCGGGGATCGAACCGCACGGATCGCGCTGGACGCAATCGAGGCGGCAATCGCGGTCAATCCGGTGCGGGACCGCCGGCACACCATCGCCCACCTGGAACTGGTCGACGATGCCGACCTTCCCCGTTTCGGCATGTTGGGCGTCATCGGGCAGTTCTCGGCCAACTGGATGGCGAGGGATCCGAGTATCACGGTGACGACCGTCCAGCGTTGCGGCCCGCAGCGGACCGCAACGATCTACCGGCCCCGCGCCCTGCTGGATGCCGGCGCCACGATCGCATTCGGCAGTGACTGGCCCGCGGCGGGCTGGTTCTCCACATACAAGCCGCTCGACGCGATCGAGACTGCCGTGACCCGTCAGCCCGTCGGACGGCCGGACGTCGCCGTTCTGGAACCTGCCGATCAGCGGCTGGAACTCGATCAGGCGCTGCATGCGGCCACTCTGGGGGCGGCCCGGCAGTTGCGACTGGACCATCTGGTCGGTTCGATCAAGCCCGGCAAGCGGGCCGACCTGGTGGTTTTGCGGGAGAACCTATTCGACGTTGGGCGGCATCAGATCGCAGCCGTGCCGGTGGACATGACGATGATGAACGGGCGTTTCACCCACGGCGGCTGAGATATCCGGTCGCCGCGGGTAAAACGCGATCCGCTCAGAGCTGGATCGTGACCGAGCCGCCGGTATTCACGGGCAGAGCGGTGATCGCTCCATCGCCACCGATGATCCGTTCGCCGGTCAGGCTGGAGTCAGCACGGATGCTTGCCATGTCCTGGTCCAGCACCGATGACCGGTAGGCCGCGGTGATCAAGCTCTCCGCCGAGCCGGTGGCGTCATTGCTGATGTCCCAGAACATCATTCCGCCCAGGCCCAGATCTTCGGCCCACTGCGCTTTCTGCGCGATCGAGGTGGGCGTCTCGATCGAGCTGAACAGCTTCTCGACCGGGTTGTAGACATAGGCGGCCTGCGCGGTGTCATCCCAGTACAGCTGCCAGCCGCTGTTCGGATCCTGCACCTGAGCCAGCAGGTCCTTGTAGTCGTACACGCCAGCCTCGAAGGTGCCCGGCGCCGCCCCGCCGGCGCTCTCGGAGTAACCGCCGTCGCCGCCGTCGGCCACACCGCTCCAGCCGCGGGTGTAGAGCGGCGCTCCGAGCACAAGTTTGCCGGGGTCGACACCCGCGGCGAGGTAGAGCGACACCGCGGTTGCCATGTCGTAGCCGTTGGGATCGCCCGTGACGGCCGATTGATGACCGGTGGTGTCTTCCCAGGTGCCGTGGAAGTCGTAGGACATCAGGTTGAAGTGGTCGACACTGGGCGCCAGGCCGGCCGCGTTGAAGTTGGCGATCTTGTCGTAGCCGCCGGGGGCCGCCACCGAGATCTCGTAGGTGCGGCCGTTCTGTTCGCCCAGGACGTCCAGCTTCTGCCGAAGTTCCGCGAGAAGCGCGGCGTAATTCTCGCCGTCGTCCGGGCTGACCGAGTTGCTCGCCAGGCCGCCGCCGCCGGGGTACTCCCAGTCGAAGTCGACGCCGTCGAACATCTGGTAGGTGTCGAGGAAGGAGACGATCGAGTCGGTCATCGTCTCCCGGCCTGCGGCGGTGGACGCGACGGTGCTGAAATTGCCCGACAGCGTCCAGCCGCCGATGGCGATGGTCGTCCGCAGGTGCGGATACTGTTCCTTCAGTTGGGCGATCTGGTTGAAGTTGCCCCACACCGTCTGCTCCGCGCGTGGATCTCCCGGCGGGTAGTACCAGAGATCCGCTTCACCGGAGACCGAGTCCGCAGCGCCGAATCGTTTGTCCACCGCGGCGTAGCTGTCGTAGAGGGCCACTTCACCATTGCTCTTCACGTTGAGGAACGAATAGATGACGTGGGTCAGCTGATCGGCCGGGATGTCGGCCACCTGGAAGTCGCGGTCGTAAATACCCCATTCCGGGAAGTATGCCGCGAGCACCCCGTCATGCTGCGCGATCGCCAGGTCGCCCGCGCCCGGCGTGGTGACCGGTGGTGTGGTGACGGGCGGCGTGGTGACCGGTGGGGTCGTGACCGGTGGTGTGGTGACGGGCGGCGTGGTGACCGGCGGGTTGGTGACGGGCGGGGTCGTGACCGGTGGTGTGGTGACCGGTGGTGGGGTGACCGGTGTGGTGACCGGTGGTGTGGTGACTGGTCCGGTTGCGCCGATGGCGTTCTGCCATTTGGTCAGCGTGTTCTGGTCCAGGGCGATGATGTTGGCGGTGCTGATCTGGTTCAGGCCGACACCGTCGAGGGTGTAGGTCTGGTTGTTGCCGACGATGGCGATCTGGGTGGACCCGTCGGTCTCGGCGATGTCGAAGTTGGTCGGCTGGAACCAGCCGAAGTCCAGCTGGTCGGCGGCCGGGTCGAAATCGAGCACGGTGTCGGTGGCCCACTTCCACGAGATGGTGGTGGTGGTGCCGCCGGGGGTGAGAGTGCCACCGTCCGGTGTTCCGCCACCGGGGTTGGTCACCGGGGGTGTCGTTACCGGCGGGTTGGTGACGGGCGGGTCGGTGACCGGTGGCGTGGTGACGGGCGGGTCGGTGACCGGTGGCGTGGTGACCGGTGGTGGGGTGACCGGTGGTGTGGTGACCGGGGGGGTCGTGACGGGTGGTGTGGTGACTGGTCCGGTTGCGCCGATGGCGTTCTGCCATTTGGTCAGCGTGTTCTGGTCCAGGGCGATGATGTTGGCGGTGCTGATCTGGTTCAGGCCGACACCGTCGAGGGTGTAGGTCTGGTTGTTGCCGACGATGGCGATCTGGGTGGACCCGTCGGTCTCGGCGATGTCGAAGTTGGTCGGCTGGAACCAGCCGAAGTCCAGCTGGTCGGCGGCCGGGTCGAAATCGAGCACGGTGTCGGTGGCCCACTTCCACGAGATGGTGGTGGTGGTGCCGCCCGGGGTGAGAGTGCCACCGTCCGGTGTTCCGCCACCGGGAGCCGGAGTGGGGGCGGTGTAATCGACGACGTTGACCGTGCCGTAGTCGTTGAAGATGCGGCTGAAGCTGCCGGCGGCCTCGCTGAGACCGGAGGCGATCGGGGTGGCCTGGCCGAGAGAGCCCGGGGTATCGCGGGAGACCGACCACATCGAGAGCATGCCCAGGCCGTTCACCCTGGCGAAGTCCTCGAGGGCTTGGGCGTCGGCGGGCGTGAACACCTCGGTGAGGACATCGTTGACGCCGATCATCGGGGTGACGCCCAACTGGCTCCAGTCGTAGCTGCGGCCGTAGTCGCTGTAGAGCTGGGACAGCTGGGTGTGGGTCGACTCCGCGGATTGGATGGCGTAGGTGCCCATGGTTTGGGCATTGGGTCCGCTGGTCGGTGCGGCCGATTCGCCGTAGTCCATAGCCATGACGTTCACGCCGGCAAGGTTGACCCCGGCCTGCAGTGCAGATTCCACGACGTTGAGACCATCGGCTGTCAGACCGCTGGGCAGCACCGGCAGGGTGTACCAGACTTCGAGGTCCGGCCGGGATTGGCCGAGGATGGCCAGGGCCTGGCTGTGCAGGTCGATCGCCGGGATGTCGGCGACGGCCGAGCCCTCGATATCGAAGTCGAGGTGGCTGATCTGGTAGGTGTCGACCACCTCGCCGTAGGCGTCGGCGAGGGTGGCTGCGTCCAGGCTGCGGGCGACGTAGGCCTGGGCGAGGCTGGTACCGGCGGCGCCGCCCAGCGAGATCATCAC
>CAZGPT010000200.1:0-4637 GCA_964527015.1 uncultured Mycobacterium sp.
ACAACATCAACATCGTGCGCACCGTGCCGGACAACATCGGCATGCTCTACCGCAAACACCTGGTCATGTTCGGCCCGCGTGAGGTGTTGCTGACCAGCGAAGAGCCCGCCGTCAAACAGTTCCTCAACGGCCGGCGCATCGGCCCGATCGGCATGTCCGAAGAGAAGGACCAGGCCACCGCCGCAGCTGAGGCGGCCGCCATGGAAGCCGGCCAGGGCGACGGCGGACTGGAAGAGATCGAGGGTGTGCCCCCGCAGCTCACCACGACGCCGGGGATGCCGGAGCGGATGGCCGTCGGCCGTCGGCAGGCGCGGGTCCGGGAGATCCTGCACACCCTGCCGCCCAAGGCGCAGGAGGTCATCCTCGACGACCTCGAGGCCACCAGCGCAGTGTCGACGCAGACCCTGCCCGGCTGATTCGGGCCGGCTGATTCGGGCGGCTGGTTCGGGCCGCTGATTCAGCTGAAGCACCGCCCTACGACGCGGCCGCCGGCGTTTTGCTGATTGCCGGGCCGGTTGGCGTGGTTCGCGGTAGCGTTTGCCCAAACGGTGAAGCTGGGTTGACGCGTGGAGGCAGTACGTAAATGAGTGATCGACGGGTTTTGCTGGGTACCAGCGCCGTTCTGTTCGGGCTGGGTTCGGCGCTGATGTCCGGGACTGCGGTGGCGGGCGCCGACTCCGGTGAGGCCGGCGCTAACAACGAGGCCAGTTCCGGCGAGGCCGCGTCTGCGTCGGCTTCCGGTTCCGAAGCCTCCAGTCCGGCAGCGAACCCGCGTCGGGCCGCTACCAGGGCGCGGGCCGCCGCCGGTCCCGCAGCCGGCACCGCGGCGACGGGCAGGGAGGCGGCCACCCGTGCCGGCCGCCTCGCCACCCGACCCGGGCGGACACCCTCCGAGGCCATCCCCACCAATCCCGCGCCGGCGAAGACGGACCCGAATGCCGCTTCCCCCGCGGCCGCGGTCCCCGCCGCGTCGCAGAGCATCGGCAGCGCGCAGGCCGCGCAGGCCGCGCAGGCCGCCCAGGCAGCCCAGGACGCCCCGGCCGCCCCGGTTCCCACCGCGAACCCCGGGATCGATATCGACGTCGCCCCGGCCTCGGCGACCCCCCCGGCGCTGGTGCAGGTCGCCGCCGCGCAGGCCGCCCCGGCCGTTGCGGTCGCCTACGCCGCCCCCGCGCCGGCCACCGCCCCGGCACCCACCCTGCTGTCCACCGTGCTGGCCAATCTGGGCTGGCAGCCGGCCGGCGGCCTGGCCGTGGCGGCCCCGGCGTTGGCGGCGTTCACCGGTCAGCGACAGAGCGCGGCGTCGGCCGCGGTGATCGGCGCCCCTGCGGCGGCGGCCGCCCCGCCGGACCCGGTCGAGGAAGCCGCTGACAGAGTGGCCGAAGGGGTCGCCGCGCAGGTCACCACCATGCTCGGCGCCGACCCCCTGCTGCCCGGCTTCTCCAACGGAGTCAGCGGCGTGCAGGTCGGCCACTCGAGGTTGGACATCCCGGGTGCGTTCATCGGCCAGAGCGTCGCCGCCGACTGGTACTTCCCGACCCAGGTCGACGGCACCGTCGACGCCCAGGGCGTCATCTGGCTGCAGCACGGATTCGGCGCCACCAACACCTTCTACTCGGCGCTGGCCACCGAACTTGCGCAGCGGACCAACAGCATCGTGGTGGCGCCCACGCTGTCGTCCATCCCGTTGACCTTCTCCGGCGGTTGCCTCACCTGCGACACCTCCCAGGAGGCCGCCGCCGAAGCCTTCCTCGACCCCAACCGCACAGCGCTGACCGACAGTGCGCTGGCGGCCGGCTACGCCGGCGACGTCAGCGAACTCCAGGGCCTGTTCGTCCTGGCCGGGCATTCCGCCGGCGGCGGCTTCGCGACCGCGACGGCCGCCGACTACATCGGGGCGGGCAGCGAACTCCAGGACGCCGACCTGGCGGGCGTGGTGATGTTCGACGGTGTCTCCAACGGCACCTTCGACGGCACCTTCACCGACCAGTTGGGGGTGCTGGACACCGCCGACATCCCGGTCTACCAGATCGCCGCCCCCGCGCAGGCCTGGAATGCCTTCGGCGCCACCACCAACCAGTTGCTGGCCGCCCGCCCGGGCGTATTCAACGGGGCGGTCCTGGTGAACGGCTCCCACGTCGACTCGATGCTCGGCTCCAACCCGATCGTCGACTTCGTCGCGGAGTTGGTGACCAGGTTCTCCCCGGCCGGTAACACCGCCGCCGTGTACAACCTGAGCACCGGCTGGATCAACGACCTCTTCGCCGGTGAAACCCCGCAGACCGCCCAATACGGTCTCTACTCGGCAGCCAACGGGCAGATCATCATGGGCGACGCCGCCGCGGTGAGCCTGCCCACGCCCTTCGCCAATAACCTCTCGCCGCTGGACACCGTCCTCAAAGACGTGATCGACGCCGTCGGTTCGCTGTTCGGTCTGACCCCGACCCCAGTGGTCAATACCGGGGTGAACGGCGTCACCGGCTATGTGAAACCGCCACTGTCCAACGGGGTGACCGGGGTGCGGACCGGGTCGTCGGCATTGCTCATCCCCTCCGGGGACAACGGGTACAACGCCCCCGCCGACTGGTACTTCCCGACCCAGGCCGACGGCTCGGTGCAGGCCAACGGCGTCATCTGGCTGCAGCACGGCTTCCTGGGCTTCAACGCCTGGTACGCCGATATGGCGCAGGCATTGGCGCAGGAGACCAACAGCATCGTGGTGGCGCCGAACATCTTCTGGTTCGATCCGGCGTTCACCGGCGAGGCCGCCGCGCAGATGTTCGTCGGCGACCGCGCCGCCCTGAACGTCAGCGCCAACGAGGCCGGCTACCTGGGGATGCTGCCGCAGGAGTTCATCCTCACCGGGCATTCCGCGGGTGGCCGGTTCGCCACGGCGGCCGGAGCGGGCACCGTCGACAACGGCTCCTCCGGCGACCTGCTCGGTGTGGTGATGTTCGACGGTGTGTCGCGTCCCCCGGTTTTCAACGAACAACTGCAGACCCTGATCGGCGCCGGGATCCCGGATTACCAGATCGCCGCGCCGCCGCAGCAGTGGAACGCCTGGGGGGTGGCCACCGAGGCGATGCTGACCGAGTATCCGGATCAGTTCTTCGGCGTGCAGATCGACAACGGATCACACACCGACGTCATCGGCGGCAACTCGCTGTTCGGGTGGCTCGGCGAACTGGGCAGCGATCTGATCGTCCGGCCGTCCCCGCCCGGGGGCAAGGCCGCGGTGCGCACCTTCGCCACCGGCTGGGTCAACGACCTCTACAGCGGCAACGGGCCCACCAACCCGCTCTACGGCATCTACGGCAACCCGAACGACGGCACCTACGTCGGCAACCAGCCGATCTCGATGGGTGAGGCCGGCGCCACCACGCTGCCTGCGCCGCCGCCGGTGACGGTCGACCCGGACCTGCCGCCCACCGAGAACTACCTGGGCACCTGGTTCGAGCAGGGCAGTGTCAAACAGTTCTTCTCCATCGGCCTGGTCAACACCAAAGCCGTGTACAGCCTCAACGACGACGGCTCGATCAAGGTGGAGAACTCCGGCAACTACTTCGGCCCCAACGGCCCGGCATCGAACATCACCGGGTCGGCGGTCCCGGTGAACGCCGCCAATACCCGCCTCAACGTGGGGTTCTTCTTCGGTGAGCCGAGCAGCGAAGAGCCGGGCAACTACTGGATCCTGGACTACGCGCCGGACTACAGCTGGGCCATCGTCAGCGACTCCAGCGGGCGCTCCGGCTTCATCCTCACCCGTGACCAGGTGATCCCCGGGGCCGAGTACGACGATCTGGTGGCCCGGGCCCAGCAGCTCGGGGTGTCCGGCAATATCACCCCGACCGCGCAGTTCCCCACCACCGTCACCGTCTGAGGATGCCCGGGGAGAAAACTGAAAATCGCCGCCAAACACCGCGGAAAGCCTTGACGCAACGGCGCTGACCAGTCAACCTGGTGGGCAGCATGTATCGCCGGGTCGTCAGTCGCCAGCCAGCGTGGCCCCGCTCAATGCACGCCGGTTGAGTACGCGTCCGATCTGCGGTATGGTCGGACGTTGCGCTGGCTTCCTCCTGCCCTCCCTCAACCCGCACCGCGACGCCACGGCCTTGTTCTGAGTATTTATCCAGCTCAGTAGGCCTTGTCCGGATGTTGCGCGGAAGTGGATCGGGAAAGGTGTTCGCCAGAGCGAACCTAAGCAGATGAGCGGCAAAGGCACCGGCACTGGCCGGTTTCCGGAAGTCCGCGTGAGGTGCCGGAAGGATGCATCTTGGCAGTCTCGAGCCAGAGCAAAACGACAACCGCTTCTTCTAACCCCGTGCCGGGGGCGCCAAACCGAATCTCCTTCGCCAAGCTGCGGGAGCCGCTTGAGGTGCCCGGGTTGCTCGACGTCCAGATCGACTCGTTCGACTGGCTCATCGGCGACCCGCGCTGGCGTGCCATGGCCGAGGCGCGGGGAGACGTCGACCCCAAGGGCGGCCTCGAAGAGGTGCTCGACGAGCTGTCGCCGATCGAGGACTTCTCCGGCTCGATGTCGCTGAGCTTCGCCGACCCGCGCTTCGACGAGGTCAAGGCGCCGGTCGACGAGTGCAAAGACAAGGACATGACGTACGCGGCCCCGCTGTTCGTCACGG
>CAZGPT010000201.1:0-4590 GCA_964527015.1 uncultured Mycobacterium sp.
AGCGTCCGCTTCACACGCGGAAGGTCGCTGGTTCGATCCCAGCCGGGACCACCACACCGGCTTGGGCCGTTAAGGCTGTGGAACCCGCTGTAAGCCCCGGTTGTGCCCGCGCCGGGAGTCGCCGGAATCGCTGAGATGGGTGTGCGGCTACCTTACAATCGATCGGTGGCTGAGTACTCGGGACACCGCCGCCGTTTTCTTCGCCGCCCCATCGTCATCATGGGATTGGCGGTTCTTGTCCTCGCGCTTGGCGTGGGCGCGTTCTGGTTTCAGCCTTGGAAGTTGTTTACCAACACGACAGTCGACGAGGCGCCGCCCACCGTCGCCGCCGGGCAGGCGTCGCCCAGGGCGAAGGGCGAGGAGAGTGAGAAGGGCGAGGCGACCCGCACCTCTTTCCCCGCGGTGGTCTCGCAGGGTGATCTGGTGAGCCAGGAACACACGACCAGTGGCGTGGTGCAACTACTTCGACTGCCCGACGATTCGCTGGTGGTCCGCGTCGAGGACCTCAACACCAGCGATGGGCCGGACCTGAAGGTGTGGCTGACCGACGCGCCGGTGACGCCCGGTCTCGGCGGCGCTTTCGTCTTCGACAAGGGCCGCTGGGTGGATCTTGGACCCTTGAAGGGAAACCGCGGCAGCGCCAATTACCCGGTACCCGCCGAGGTTGATATTGACGGTCTCACCAGTGTCAGCATCTGGTGTAACCGCTTCAACGTGTCGTTCGGCGCGGCTGAACTCATTCCGACCGCCTGATGCGGACGGGCCGCCCGGCCGTTCTTCTGCCCCGTCGAGATTCGGAGTGTTTGGAAGTCGGCCGACTGCGAAGCGAAGCGGTGTGGACCCGGCGTGGATGAGTTTGCGCGGCAAGGCAGGCAGGAGTGCACGTTGGTCAGCAACGCCGCGAAGCCCATCCGGTGAGCCGGACGTGGCAGCTGTCAACCGGCTAACATCGCGGTGTGATTAGCCGCAGTGGACTCTCCCGCCTCCTACGACGAAATTGCGGTCCGCGGCGTGCCCGCCGGCTGTTCTCGGCTGCGGCCGTTGTGCTGATGGCCGGCGTGCTCTCGATCGCGCCCGCTCTCACCGGTTCAGGGTTCGGTATTCAGGCCGCACGGGCCACCGGCTGCCCAGCGATCGAGGTGGTCTTCGCCCGCGGCACAGACGAGCCGCCGGGTGTCGGCCGGGTCGGTCAGGCTTTCATCGACTCGCTCCGAGGTCAGGTCGGTGGCCGGTCGGTCGGGGCCTACGGCGTCGTCTACCCGGCTACCTACGACTTCCTCGCCGCCGGCACGGGTGCCAACGACGCCAGCGGCCACATTCAATACATGATGGCGAACTGCCCGAATACCCGACTGGTTCTCGGCGGCTACTCCCAGGGCGCGGCGGTCATCGATGTCATTGCCGCGGTGCCCTTCCCCGGGCTGGGGTTCAATGCGCCCCTGCCGCCCAACGCACCCCAACATGTCGCCGCCATCGCCGTGTTCGGCAATCCGTCGGCCAAGATCGGCCTGCCGCTGACCAGCAGCCCGGTCTGGGGACCGGTCACGATCGACCTCTGCGAGCCGGGTGATCCAGTCTGCTCCAACGGCGACGTTTTCGCCGCGCACAAGGGCTACGTCCCGGGAATGACGAGTCAGGCGGCCGCGTTCGTCGCGGGCAGGCTCTGAAAAGCCTTCAGACGCGGTCCGCCGGGCCGCGGTGACCCGCTAACACGGTCAGAGACCTGATTCGGCATCCCGACGTACCCGCTCGTCGTAGTCCGCCCGCGCCGAGGTGTCCAGGCTGCGCAGCACCCGATCGCGGGTGAGCCGGCCGCGAATGGCCCCGACCATCTTGTCGGGAACCAGGGCGGCCACAGCCTCGTAGCTGCGCATCCAACCCGGCACAGCGACCACCGCCGGCCGGTTCTGGCATGTCGCGACGATTGCCTTGGCGATGTCCTCGGGGTCGACGGTGGGCAGCATCCCGCCGAGTTTCACCCCGGACACCAGATCGGTGCGTACCGCCGACGGCAGCACCGTCGTCACGGTCACCCCGGTGTCGGCAAGTTCGTCGCGCAGCGCCTCACTGAACCCGACGACCGCATGTTTGGTGGCGCAGTAGGTGGCCAGCCCGGCGGCCGGTATTTCGCCGAGGTAGGACGCCACGTTGACGATGTGGCCGCTGCCGCGCTCGAGCATGCCGGGCAGCACCATTTTCGTCGCGCGCAGCACGCCATGGAGATTGACGTCCACGATCGCGTCGGTCACGGCGTCGTTCTCCTCCGCGAAGCGCCCGGCGGGCATGATCCCGGCATTGTTCACCAGAACCCGCAGCGGTGGCTCGATCCCGCTCAGGAACGCGCTCAGCGACTCCCGCGACCGCACGTCGACCCCCGCGCCGGTGCAGCCGAGTTCCTCCGCAGCGGACTTGGCGAGCTCAGCGTCGAGATCACCGATGAACACCCGCGCCCCCGCGGCCATGAACGCGCGGGCAGTCGCGAAGCCGATTCCCCGGGCTGCTCCGGTGACCGCGACCGCGGCTTCCCGCAGTTCGATGGGTTTGGACAAAGTCAGTTACCTCTCGTGTTGGAGCGAGCCATCGGGCAGCCCCGTGGCGGACGTTCGAGGACCGGGGCGGTCGCCTGGCGCTGTTGACGCCGACGGGCAAGGACGGCGGGGTCGAGGGCATAGGCGTCGCCATCCCACTGGCCCTCGGCGAATCTGGCCCCGATGGCCTGCGCGCGGGCGGCGCAGGAGAAGTATAGGTTGGCCAGCAGACCGGGCTTGTGCAGCGCATTGGGCACGAATGCGGTGAAGTGCAGAGTGCCGTCGGCCCACACGTAGCTGCCGAACCCGTACCCGGTGACCCGGTGGGCGAGATCGGCGGCGTTCAGCGAGAGTGCGAGTCGTACCCCGTCCGCCTCTGAGGTGGTCTGCACGGGGAAGCTCTGCAGGATCAGCAGCCCGTTGCCGTAGAGCGGGTGCTGCTGGTCTGCGAGCATCCGGCACTGTGAGGTGCGGTCACCGAACGGAAACTCGATGGTGGCGCCACGGGCCCCGACGACGGCGGGGGAGGGCAGCTCGCCCATGTGCCGGTCGGCAAATGTCCGGAACTCCGATTCGGTCCAGGCGCAGAGCGCATCGCCACGGGAGGCGAAAATGCCTGCAGCAGAGGCCATCTGATCGGGGACGGTTCGCTCACCACTCTCGGGGTGGGTACTGGTTGCCGTCAGCGCCCCGACTGCTGAGGCCAGCACCGGTGCCTCTGCAGCCGCCTCGGCAAGCTGGATCACCGCGGCCGCCGCGAGCAGATACCGGATCCAGTCCCCGTTGTCATCGGTCACCCGGACCAACGACCACAGGTCCAGTCGCCGTGCCTCGCAGTCGTACACCGGCCCGGCCAACGAGGCGCACCGCATCGGTAACGCGTTGATTTCGCGAAGCGCAGCCTCGGTCAGGTCCACCTCGCGCAGTAACTCGGTCCGCACACAGACCAGGTATCCCGTTTCGCCCCTGGGGCCGGTTTCCTCCCCGACGATCTCGACCGTTTGCGCGTACTGACCGGCCCACCAGGTGAATCCGGTCGGCAGCCGGTAGGACCACTGTTCGTCGACGCCGAGTTGGTCGGTGGCCAGCCAGTCGATGACGTCCTCGGCGATATTCACCGATCAGTCACCGAGATGAGCTCGGGATGCAGCATCTGCGCGTACCGCAGTTGCTCCGGGATTCCGAAGGCGTCGACCAGGGTCTCCGCGTGCGGGCGCAGGTTTCGGCAGCGTTCGTTGATCCCGGCGTTCACCGCCCTGGCCCGTTCGGTCGACAACAAACGGTGCTCGAGGAAGAACGCCTTGTCGGCTTCGATCACCCCCAGCGCGTAGAGGTCGCAGACCATCTCGAGAATCTTGCGGGCTTCCGGATCCTCGCAGCCGTCGATACCGGCGATGAACGATTCCAGGACGGTGCGGTCGATATGTGCGCGCGCGAGGTGCATGACGTGGTCCTGCACCGAATTGAAGGCGTCGAACGCCGACATCGTCTTCGCTCTGCGCTGGAGCCGCCGGGCCAGCGATGACAGCAGGTACTCCTCGCGGTCCTCGAACATCTTGGCCTGGGTGCCCCGGTTGAACAGGCTGCCCTCTTCGTCGTTGTCCTGGCGGTTGTCGAGGATGATCTGCATGATTTGCTGACCCGCGGTCCTCCTGGCCACCCGACCGCCGGCGTAATTGGCGGCGAACTTCACCCATTCGACCGGGCTCATCCCCTTGATGTCATCGTTGTAGCCGGTCAGCAGGTGTTTGGCGACCAGCTGCAACAGGACGTGATTGTCGCCCTCGAAGGTGGTGAACACGTCGCTGTCGGCACGCAGTTCCACCAACCGGTTCTCCGCGAGGTAGCCAGCCCCGCCGCAGGCCTCCCGGGCCTCCTGGATGGCCGCGCTGGCATGCCAGGTGCTGACCACCTTCAGGCCCGCCGCGTGCGCCTCCAACTCGCGTTGGGCCTCCATATCGCGGATCTCGGCGGTCTCCTGATCGTGCAAGGTGGCCACCAACTGGTTCTGCGCGAACTGCAGAGCGTAGGACTGCGCCACATAGGGCAGCAGGCGGCGCTG
>CAZGPT010000202.1:0-4541 GCA_964527015.1 uncultured Mycobacterium sp.
GCAAGGACTCGGGCATCAAGCATGTGGCGGAACGGCACGCCGTTCCCGGCAGTAGCACTCGCCCGGCTAGGCTGCTAACAAACCCGCTGAGACCCGTAAACTGGGCAAATAGTGAAGGCGGGTCGAGGGCTGGTCAAAGGCTAGGGAGGTGTGCGTAGTGGGGACTGCCGACGATCGTCGTTTCGAGGTCCTTCAGGCCATCGTCGCGGACTTCGTCGCGACCCGCGAGCCCATCGGTTCAAAGGCCCTTGTCGAGCGGCACGGTCTCGGGGTGTCCAGTGCCACGGTTCGTAACGATATGGCGGTACTTGAAGCTGAGGGATATATCGCCCAGCCGCACACCAGTTCCGGCCGAGTACCCACCGAGAGGGGTTACCGCGAGTTCGTCGATCGCATCGACGGCGTTAAACCGCTGTCGACCCCGGAGCGTCGGGCGATCCTGTCCTTTCTGGAATCCGGCGTCGATCTCGATGACGTGCTGCGCCGCGCGGTGCGACTGCTGGCGCAGTTGACCCGGCAGGTCGCGGTCGTGCAGTATCCGACGCTGTCGGCATCGACCGTCCGGCACCTCGAGGTGGTCGCACTGACCCCCGCCCGGCTGCTCATGGTGGTCATCACCGACTCGGGCCGGGTGGACCAGCGCATTGTCGAACTCGGTGACACCATCGACGATGACCAGGTGGTCCAGCTTCGCGACCTGCTCAGCCAGGCGCTGGAGGGTAAACGACTGCCGGCCGCCTCGGCAGCGGTCGCGGACCTCGCCACCGGGCTCACCACCGGATCCGGCCAGCGCGGCAACCTCGGTAACGCAGTCGGCCGATCGGCGACGGTACTGCTGGAATCGCTGGTCGAACACACCGAAGAACGACTGTTGATGGGCGGTACCGCCAACCTGACCCGCAATACCGCCGACTTCGGCGGATCGTTGCGATCGGTTCTCGAGGCTCTCGAGGAACAGGTGGTGGTTCTGCGCCTGCTGGCGGCCCAGCAGGACGCCGGTAAGGTTACGGTGCGCATCGGCCATGAGACCGAAGCCGAACAGATGGCCGGTACGTCGGTGGTGACGACCACCTACGGTAACGCGGGAACTGTCTACGGCGGCATGGGTGTGGTGGGTCCCACCCGGATGGACTATCCCGGGACTATGGCCAATGTGGCGGCGGTTGCTTTGTACATCGGCGAGGTCCTCGGTCACCGCGCCGGCTGACAGCCAGTTACGGCAGGGGGATCCAGGGGCGCCCAGAGGCACCCAGAGGAATTTGGAAAGAGGTCAGGTGTGGCGCGCGACTATTACGGGATACTCGGTTTGGGCCAGAACGCCGGCGATGCGGAAATCAAGCGTGCCTACCGCAAACTGGCGCGCGAGCTGCATCCCGACGTCAACCCCGACGAGCAGGCCCAGCAGCGCTTCAAGGAGATCAGCGTCGCCTACGAGGTGCTCTCGGACCCGGAGAAGCGACGCATCGTCGATCTCGGCGGTGACCCGCTGGAATCGGCGGGCGGCGGTAACGGATTCGCCGGGTTCGGTGGACTGGGCGATGTGTTCGAGGCGTTCTTCGGCGGGGGAGGCGGGGCTCGCGGACCGGTCGGGCGGGTGCGTCCCGGTTCGGACTCCCTGCTGCGCATCCGGATGACGCTGGGCGAGTGTGCCACCGGGGTCACCAGGCAGGTCACCGTCGACACCGCGGTGCTGTGCGATATGTGTCAGGGCAGAGGCACCCACGCTGACACCACCACGGCCGTATGCGACATCTGCGGGGGCCGCGGCGAGATCCAAACCGTGCAGCGCTCGCTACTCGGGCAGGTGATGACCGCGCGGCCTTGTCCCACCTGCGGAGGTGTCGGCGAAGTTATCCCGAACCCGTGCGGCGGCTGCGGTGGCGATGGCCGGGTGCGGTCGCGGCGGGAGGTCAGCGTCAAAATCCCGGCCGGCGTCGCAGACGGGATGCGGGTGCGACTCGCATCCCAGGGCGAGGTGGGACCCGGGGGCGGCCCGGCGGGTGATCTTTACGTCGAAGTGCACGAGCAGCAGCACGATATCTTCGTTCGCGACGGGGACGACCTACACTTCACCATTTCGGTGCCGGTGGCCGACGCGGCCCTGGGAACCACGGTCAGCGTCGAGGGAATCCTCGACGACGCTCTCGAGATCACCATTGCACCCGGTACCCAGCCCAGCGCGGTGACCACCCTGCGCGGCCGTGGAATGCCGCGACTGCGCTCGGAGACGCGCGGCGACCTGCACGCTCATATCGAGGTCGTCATCCCGACCAAACTAGATGCCCGCACCCGTGAGCTGTTGACCGAGATCAAGACCGCCGGCGGCCAACAGGCGACGGTGAAATCGACCCGCGGCGCCGCCGCGGAGGCCGGCAGCGGCGGCCTGTTCAGCCGTCTGCGGGAAACCTTCACCGGCCGCTGAGCCCCGGCCCGCCGCCCGCGCCATGGTCGCCACGCTCTTCTACGCCGAGGCCATACCCGAAGTCGGCCAGTGCGCCTTGGTGGAAGGGGATGAGGGATTCCACGCCGCGACGGTGCGCAGGTGTCGGCCCGGTGAACGGCTGATGCTCGCCGATGGGACCGGCACCATCGCCGATTGTGTCGTCGAGTCGGCCGGCAAGCGGACTCTGGCCGCGCGGGTACTGGCCCGCAGGACCACCCCGCCGATGCAGCCTCCGGTCACGGTGGTGCAGGCCATTCCGAAGTCCGAGCGATCCGAGTTGGCTGTCGAACTCGCCACCGAGGCAGGGGCAGACGGATTCGTCGCCTGGCAGGCCGACCGTTGTGTTGCGAGGTGGGAGGGCGATCGTGCGGACAAGGGGCTACGCCGCTGGCGTGCGGTCGCCAGGTCGGCCGCCCGGCAAGCGCGCCGGGCGTGGATACCGGCGGTCGAGGGTCCGCTGTCAACTGCGGATTTGTGCGGGTATCTCGGCCGCCGTGTCGGTGCCGGCTCCCTCGCCTTGGTGCTGCACGAGTCGGCCGACCGCCACCTGGCGGGCCTGCCGACCGCCGAGACCGAGTCGATCGTGCTGGTCGTCGGACCTGAGGGCGGGATCAGCGACCCGGAACTCGCCGCGCTGAGCCGGGCGGGCGGGGTGCCGGTGCGGCTGGGGCCGACCGTACTTCGGACCTCCACCGCAGCCGCGGTCACGCTGGGGGCTCTCGGCGTGCTAACCCCGAGGTGGTCGATGCCGTAAACCGGCTGATCGGTAGGATTCCAACAGAGAGCGCCGACCGATGCGCCCGAGAAAGCTAAGGCATCGAATACCACGTGACGCCCCGCCAGACCAGTGCCGCCGCCCCGGTACGAAGCAATATGACGGTTCCGCCCGACCTCATCGTGGGTCTGTTGGGTTCCGCCGATGACAACCTGCTCGCCCTGGAAGCCTGCATGTCGGCCGAACTTCATGTGCGCGGAAACATCGTCACCATCTCCGGTTCGCCGGCCGATGTCGCACTCGCCGAGCGGGTGATCTCCGAACTGATCGCCATTCTGGCTGGCGGCCAGGCGCTCTCGCCCGACTCGGTACGGCGCAGCGTCGGCATGGTGACCGGCCGCGACAACACCTCGCCGGCGGAGGTGCTGACCCTGGACATCCTGTCTCGGCGCGGTAAAACCATCCGTCCGAAAACACTCAACCAGAAGCGCTATGTTGACGCGATCGACGCCAATACCGTGGTGTTCGGCATCGGCCCGGCCGGTACCGGAAAGACCTACCTGGCCATGGCCAAAGCCGTGCAGGCGCTGCAAACCAAGCAGGTCACCCGGATCATCCTTACCCGGCCGGCGGTTGAGGCCGGCGAGCGCCTCGGTTTTCTACCCGGAACACTCAGCGAGAAGATCGACCCGTACCTGCGTCCGCTCTACGATGCGCTGCACGACATGATGGACGCCGAGGCCATCCCCAAGTTGATGAGTGCGGGCGTGATCGAGGTGGCACCGCTGGCGTATATGCGGGGGCGAACCCTGAACGACGCGTTCATCATTTTGGACGAAGCTCAGAACACCACCGCCGAGCAAATGAAGATGTTCCTGACCAGGTTGGGATTCAATTCGAAAGTCGTTGTCACCGGTGATATCACGCAGGTCGACCTGCCCGGTGGCGCGCGATCTGGATTACGGGCTGCGGTGGATATCCTGGACGGGATCGACGATATTCACTTCTGCGAGCTCACCAGCGCCGACGTGGTGCGGCATCGACTGGTTTCGGAGATCGTGGACGCCTATGCCAGAGCTGCCGAGCAACCGGCCCTCAACCGGCCCCGGCGCCGGTCGCCGCGGCGTTAGGGGATGTGATGAGCATCGAGGTGTCCAACGAGTCCGGTTTGGACGTGTCCGAAGAGGAACTGATCAGCGTCGCTCGTTTCGTCCTGGCCAAGATGGATGTGAATCCTGCTGCCGAGCTGTCCATGGTGCTGCTCGATCTGGGAGCGATGGCCGACTTACATATGCGCTGGATGGACCTGCCCGGCCCGACCGACGTCATGAGTTTCCCGATGGACGAACTCGAGCCCGGCGGGCGGCCGGACGCCCCCGAGCC
>CAZGPT010000203.1:0-4532 GCA_964527015.1 uncultured Mycobacterium sp.
CGCGGATCCAGGCCTGGCGCGGTTATTACCTGGCGGTGCTGAACGCGGAGGCCCGGCGAGCCGCCACCGGGGCGTGCGCCGGGCGTCGGCGACCGGCTATACCGCCAGCGTGGTTCCAGTCTCGGCTTCGGCGAAGGCGACCAGCTCGGCGGCGGCGGCGTAGTCGCACGCCAGGGCTGATCGGCCGATGAGAACCGGATCCCCGCGTAAGCCGAACCTGCCGCTGACGCCGACGTAGCTGCCGGGCGGGATCGGCTCGCTGATGCAGTACAGGGTGGGTGCCGCGCCCTCGTCGATGCTGTTGGCCAGCCGGTCGGCGGCACCCTTGATCGCTCTGTGCGCCAGCGACATCAGCGGGGTGTCGGAGACCGCCGAGAGGTTCGAGGCCACCCACCCGGGATGGGTGAGCTGGGAGGTGATCGGGGATCCGGCCGCCCGCAGCCGGCGGTCCAGTTCCAGGCCCCACAGCATCACCGCCAGCTTCGAGCGGGCGTAGGCGCCCATAGGCGTCCACCGATGCTGGCGCAGGTGCATGTCGTGGGGCCGCCAGGTCGCCGAGCGGTGCGCCTCGGAGCCGACGGTGATGATCGTCGAGCGCACCCGGCCCAGCATCAGGTTGGTCAACGCGAACGGGCCGAGCATGTTGGTGCCCAGCGTCATCTCGAACCCGTCGGCGGTCTCGGCGCGGTGCTGGGTCACCACACCGGCGTTGTTGATCAGGATGTCGACGTCGCCGTCGATCAGATCGGGGAAGGCGCGCACCGACGCCAGGTCGGCGAGGTCCAGTTTGACCACCGAGGTCGCCCCACCGATCTCGGCGGCACGCTGCCGGCCCAGCTCGATGTTGCGCACCGCCAGGATCACCTGCGCGCCGGCTTTGGCCAGTGCCGTCGCGGTGCCCAGTCCGACACCGTTGGTGGCCCCGGTGACCATGACGCGCCGGCCGGTCAGGTTGCCGAGCCGTTTCGGGGACCAGGGGGTGCTCACGGGTTCAGGGTAGTGATGAGCGGCCGAGCGAATTTGTCAGAGGCCAGTCGTAGTCTCGCTGGGCTAATCCGGGGAGGAATAACGATGACATCAGTACTGACTGAGCCCGCTGTTACTGCTCATGATCGCTGGGCGCAGGTTCGGCCGATCAGGCGCATCGCGGTCGCCGTCGGGGTCGAAGACGGCGGCCTCTTCACGTTCCATGCCGTGGATGGTGACGACGCCGCGCTGACCTGGTCGGGCACCCTGCGGGCGGCGACGGCCGACGCCGCTCTGCTCGACGTCTTCGTACGGATCCGTGTGGAGGTCGACCCTCTGGATCGGATTCGGTTCCTGGTGGACCTGCCGCGGGGAAGTCTGCTGTGGCTTCGTCAAGACGAGGTGCTCGCAGCCCTACCGCGCTGCACCGTGCAGGGGCCCGGGCCCCGCGACGGCGAACTGATGGCGACAGCCACCGCAGGCCTCCCACCGGAGCCCGAGCAGACGACGCCGACGGACGCCGACCGGATCACGCTACCGGCGCTGACCGTCGCAGCGGACGGCTCGGTGCGCGGAAAGTTCAGTGGTTCCGGCTGGCTGGCCTCCGACGGCCAGTACGGCTTGAATGGTCGGGTCGACTCAAAGAGGGTCATCGGCCGCAGAGCGTCCATGGTCGCGGAATTGCGCGCAATCGACGACGCCGTGCTCAGGCTCAACGGCCGCCACCTGACCATCTTCTGTGACAACAGCTATGCGGTGTCAATGGCACGCAAGTGGATGGCCGGCCAGGAGGTGATGCCCGAGGGCTACCGAACCGAGCGCGCGGAGGGAAAGCCAGCTGGTTTGGTGGTCGCTCAGCGCCGGCTGCGCCTCAACAAGTCTCGTCTCGACATCCGATGGACCCCCAGCCACCAGGGCGAGCCGCTGAACGAAGGTGCCGATGCGCTGGCACGGCTGGCCTCCCGCTATGTCAAGGGCGACAGCGGGCTATCGGCGGCGGAATACCGCCAGCGCGCAGGTGGAGTCGCTGAGGCCTTCGCCGCAGAGTTCCAGCGGTCAGAGGGGGCGGGCGCGAACCGTCAGGCCACCGCCGCGGCGAACATCTGATATAGATCCCCCGGCAGCGGTGTGTCCAATTCCCAGGTGATGGCCATCGGCTTCTCCCCTACGTGGCTGCGGTAGGTGGCAGGTCCAAGGAACCAGAAGGAGCGGTCGGAGTCGTTGAGCCGGCAGAACAGCATGATGGAGTGGCCGTTCATCGCGTGGTTGCGGTAGCGCAGGCCGGTGTCGCTATCGGCCCGGGTGGTCGACTGGCTCTCCCAGTGGATGAGCTTCGGGCTGATCGCGTAGTCGCGGTAGCGGGTGGTTGGGGAGAATGCACCGCTGCTCTTATCGAGCGTGAACACCATGACGTCGGCGCGCTCGTCTCTGACCTCACGCACACCTTCTCGCCAATCCGGTGTCCTGGCGTGTTCCCCAACGCCGAAAGCGGCCAGGATTTCCAGGCGGGTGTAGCGGGCGTGGATCTGCAGCGGCACATCGGGATGCATCGGCAAGGCTCCGTGCAGGTGGTCCACCCGCTCGTCGAGCTCTACCAGCACCTGAGCGAGTTCTGCTCGAACCTGGGGGTGTGACCACAGCAGGTCGACGCCATCCTGTAACGACTGCGTCCGGGTGAGCACCTGGTCGGTGAGGCTGACCACGAGCATCCGGACCAGGCGCCGTTCCCGCTCCGGCATGGCGGTCACGGTGGGCGCAGCAGCCGATGACATGAGGCGGCGGTAGGCCGCGATGCGTTCGTCGTCGTCCACATGCAGGAGACGGCCGATCGCCTTTCGGAGCGGCACCTCGGACGGGCCTTCCGGCGCGACCGGCACACCCGCGGCCTGGCACAGATCCGACCAGCCCCGGCTACCGTCGTACACATCAGGCAGGTCGAGCCCGGACTCCTCGAGGTACTGAGAGAGCGTCACGTCCGGATACTTGGCGTGCACGACCCGCAGTTCTTCGACCCGTGCAGGCCAGCGCGATGGGATCGCGTCGCGCAAACTGCGCAGCACGATCTGGGAGGACTTCTCGTCGAGCTTCATGTAGCAGCCGGCCGGCAGGAACGGGAAGCCCTGCTGCACCGCATGCTCGATGTCGCGCCGGGTTCCACCGAGGAGCGCCCGGTAGCGGCGGTCGAAGCGGAACTCTTTGCGGTGAGTGCCGACGAAATCCAGCACGGTGCAGAAACTCTTGCCCTTGGAGCGCCGCAGCCCGCGTCCGAGTTGCTGCAAAAACAGCGTGGGGCTTTCGGTTGGGCGCAACATCAGCAGTGTGTCGACCGTCGGCACGTCGACGCCTTCGTTGAAGAGGTCGACGGAGAAGACGACGCGCACCTTTCCAGCCGCCAGGTCTCGCAGTGCGGCTTCGCGGTCTGCCTGCGGACTGTCGCCCCAGATCGCCACAGAGGGCAGACCGTGGTTGGTGAAGTGCGCTGCCATGAATTTGGCGTGCTCGATGCTGACGCAGAAGCCGAGTGCCCGCATGGTCGACGGGCTGTCGGCGAGGCGGGAGACCTCTTGGACGACCTTGCGGGCCCAGGCGTCGGTGCTGGTGTAGAGGTTGCTCAGCGCGTGGATGTCATACCCCTGGCCTCGGCGCCAGGGGATGTCGGTCAAGTCGAGTCCGTCGTGGATTCCGAAATACATAAAGGGGCACAGGCGTTGTTGATCGATGGCGTCCCAGAGCCGGAGTTCGGCGGCGATGCGGTTGTCGAACCAATGCAAGATCGACAGGTCGTCGCTGCGCTCGGGTGTCGCGGTGAGTCCCACCAGTTCGCGGGGTTGGACGTGGTCGAGCAGCTTGCGGTAGGACGGGGCGGCCGCGTGGTGGAACTCGTCGACGATGACGACGTCGAAGTGGTCTGGCGCGAGGTCCTCGAGGTTGGCGGCATCAAGGCTCTGGACCGAAGCGAAGACGTGCTCGAAGTGTTGCGGGCGGGCCCCGCCGATCCACTTCTCGCCGAAGGACGCGTCCCGGATGGCGTGCCGGAAGGTGGCCAGGCTCTGATCGAGGATCTCCTTGCGGTGGGCCACGAACAGCAGTCGCGCTCGCGGCAGCGTCTGGCTTAGCCGCGCGTAGTCGACGGCGGCCATGACGGTCTTCCCGGTACCGGTGGCCGAGACGAGAAGATTGCGGTGGTGGCCGCGCCCGCGCGAGAGTGCGATCTTTTCCAGCAGCCGTTCCTGGAAGGGTTCGAGTCGAAGCTCGATGGGGCTGAGGATCACGGTCGGCCCGGTGTCGATGCGCCCTGCTCGGCGGCTCTCTGCCTCGAACTGGTCGGCGTCAAAGGGCACGAAGTCGACGCTTTGCCAGTAGCTTTCGAAGACAGCCTCGAACTTGGCGAGGATATCGGGGTTGCGAGCTGCCGATGCCCGAACGTTCCATTCCAGACCGGTGACTTGGGCAGAGTGAGTGAGGTTCGAGGAGCCAACGTAGGCGGTGGAGAAACCGCTGCGGCGGTGAAATATCCAGGCCTTAGCGTGCAGGCGGGTGGTGCTGACGTCGTAGGAGATACGGAC
>CAZGPT010000204.1:0-4513 GCA_964527015.1 uncultured Mycobacterium sp.
CCGGGGCCATGATCTGCAGGCCGACCGGCAGGTTGTCATCCGGCGACAGCCCCGAGGGCACTGACATCCCGCAGTGCCCGGCGAGGTTCAGTGGCAGCGTGCACAGGTCGAACAGGTACATCGCCAGCGGGTCGTCGACCTTCTCACCGAGCCGGAACGCGGTGGTCGGGGTCGCCGGCGACACCAGCACATCGACGCTCTGGTAGGCCTTCTCCAGGTCGGCGGCGATCAGGGTGCGAACCTTCTGCGCCTGGTTGTAATAGGCATCGTAGTAGCCGGCCGACAGCGCGTAGGTGCCGATCATGATGCGCCGCTTGACTTCCGGGCCGAAACCAGCGGCCCGGGTCAGCGCCATCACCTCCTCGGCGCTGTGGCTGCCATCATCGCCCACCCGCATGCCGTACCGCATGGCGTCGAACCGGGCGAGGTTGCTGGAGACCTCGGAGGGCAGGATCAGGTAGTAGGCCGATAGCGAGTGGTCCAGATTCGGGCAGTCCACCTCGCTGATCTGGGCCCCGAGTGCCTCCAACTGGGCGACGGCATCGTTGAACGAGGCCAGCACCCCGGGCTGATACCCCTCGCCGCTGCGCAACTGTTTGACCACGCCGATCCGCACCCCGGCAAGGTCACCGGAAGCACCCGTCGCCGCGGCGGCGGTAACGTCCGGGACCGGCACGTTGAGCGAGGTGGAGTCGTGCGGGTCGTAGCCGGCGATCACCGCGTGCAGCAGCGCGGTGTCGCGCACCGTACGCGCACACGGCCCGCCCTGATCCAGCGATGAGGCACAGGCCACCAGTCCGTAGCGCGAGACGGTGCCGTAGGTGGGCTTGACGCCGACGGTAGCGGTCAGTGCCGCCGGCTGCCGGATGGAACCGCCGGTGTCGGAACCGATTGCCAGCGGGGCCTGAAAGGCCGCCAGTGCCGCGGCGCTACCGCCCCCGGACCCACCGGGAACCCGGTCGGTGTCCCACGGGTTGCGGGTCGGGCCGTAGGCCGAGTTCTCCGTCGAAGAGCCCATGGCGAACTCGTCCATATTGGTCTTGCCGAGAATCGGCATCCCGGCGGCACGGATCCGCGCGGTGACCGTCGCGTCATACGGCGAGATCCAGCCGTCGAGGATCTTCGATCCACAGGTGGTCGGCATGCCGGTGCTGGTGAAGACGTCCTTGAGCGCCAGCGGCACCCCGGCCAGCGGCGAGGGCAGTTCGTCACCGGCAGCCACCGTCGCGTCGACCTCGGCGGCGGCGGCCAGTGCCTGATCCGCGGCGACGTGCAGGAATGCGTGATAGCGGCCGTCGGTGGCGGCGATCTGGTCCAGGCAAGCCTGGGTGAGCTGCACCGAGGAGATCTCGCCGGCGGCGATCCTGCCGCCCAGGATGGCGGCGTCGAGGCGGATCAACTCGGCCTGCCCGCTCACTGGACCTCCCCCAGGATCTGCGGTACGGCAAACCGCCCGTCATCGACCGACGGAGCCTCGGCCAGCGCCTGCTGCTGGCTAAGGCCGGGTGAGACGACATCTGCTCGGGTGACGTTGACCTCTCTCTGAGCCTCCCTGAGCGGACCGCCGGTGGGTGCGACGCCGGTGACGTCGACGGCCTGGATCTGGCCTACGTAGCCGAGGATCGCGTCAAGCTGGCCGGCGAAGCTCATCAGTTCTTGATCGCTCAGGGCGAGGCGGGCCAGCTTGGCCAGCCGTGCAACCTCGTCGCGGGAGATGGTGGACTCGCGGGAGTTGATGGACACCGTGGAAGCCTAAACCGTCGCCAAGATGGTCGAGGTGTCAGTCGCCGCGCAGTAAACCGGGCCGAATCCGCCGCCACGAGCCCCCGGCCCGGATGTGGGAAGGTGGGCCGGTGAGTTCGTATCTGCTGCGGTTGCAGCTTGAGGACCGCCCAGGCAGCCTGGGCTCGTTGGCTGTCGCGCTCGGCACGGTCGGGGCGGATATCCTGTCACTGGACGTCGTTGAACGCGGGACGGGAGCGGAGTCGAACTGGGTGGTCGACGACCTGGTGGTCGAACTGCCCGCCGGGGCCATGCCGGATGCGCTGATCACCGCCGCCGAGGGACTCAACGGGGTACGCGTGGAAACCATCCGTCCGCATACCGGGATGCTGGAGGCGCATCGTGAACTCGAGCTCATCGACCACGTCGCCGCTGCGGGGCCCCGGCAGGCCAAACTCCAGATGCTGGTCGACGAAACCCCACGGGTTCTCCGGGTGGGCTGGTGCACGGTGGTCGAGCACACGGACACTGGTTCGCGCCGGATAACCGGCAGCCCCGGCGCCCCGGAAACCCAGGCGGCGGCCACCCCCTGGATGCCGATCGACCGGCCGGCGGCGCTGGACACCGCAGCGGGCTGGGTGCCGCAGCTGTGGCGGGACATGGATACCACCCTGGCCGCAGCGCCGCTCGGCAATCCGCACATCGCGATGGTGCTCGGCCGCCCCGGAGGTCCGCAGTTCCGGGCTTCGGAAGTGGCCCGGCTCGGCTATCTCGCCGGCATCGTCGCCACGCTGCTGCGCTAAGGCGCCTCCGGCTGCGCTGAGGCGCCTCCGGCTTCCGGCGGACCGGCCTGGAGCAGCGCCCGGAAACCCTCCTCGTCGAGGATCGGTACACCCAGATCGACGGCCCTATCGTATTTGGACCCCGGGGAATCGCCGGCGACCACGAAGGATGTCTTCTTCGACACCGAGCCGGCCGCCTTACCGCCGCGGATGAGGATGGCCTCCTTGGCCTCGTCGCGGGAGAATCCGACCAGCGAGCCGGTGACCACGATGTTCAGGCCCGCCAACGTGGGCTCGATACCCGGGTCGGGGTCGTCGGCCATCCGCACCCCGGCGGCACGCCACTTCTCGACGATCGCGCGGTGCCAGTCCACTTCGAACCACTCCCGCAGCGCCGCGGCGATGGTGGGTCCGACACCGTCGACATCGGCCAACTGCTCATCGCCGGCCGCCATGATCGACCCCAGATCCCCGAAGGCCGTCGCCAGCGCCCGCGCCGCGGTGGGCCCGACGTGGCGGATGGACAACGCCACCAGGATGCGCCACAGCGGCCGGTCCTTGGCCTGCCGCAGATTGGTCAGTAACCGGCCGGCGTTGGCCGACAGCGCGCCGTCCTTGGTGCGGAAGAACTCCGCCCCGCTCAGGTCCTCGGCGGTCAGGCCGAACAGGTCGCCCTCGTCGGTGATGATATTCGCCTGCAGCAACGCCGTTGCCGCTTCGTAACCCAGGCCCTCAATATCGAACGCGCCGCGACCGGCGAGGTGAAACACCCGCTCCCGCAACTGGGCGGGACAGGTTCGGGAATTCGGGCACCGGATATCGATATCGCCGTCCTTGGCCGGTGCGAGCAGGGTGGCGCACTCCGGGCAGTGGGTGGGCATGACGAACTCGCGTTCGGTTCCGTCCCGCAGGTCGACGATCGGGCCGAGCACCTCGGGGATCACATCCCCGGCCTTGCGGATCATGACGGTATCGCCGATCAGCACACCCTTGCGCTTGACCTCCGAGGCGTTGTGCAGGGTCGCCAGGCTGACGGTCGAACCGGCGATCCGCACCGGATCCATGAAGGCGAACGGGGTCACCCGACCGGTACGACCGACGTTGACCCGGATATCGCGCAGCCTGGTCTGGGCCTCCTCGGGAGGATATTTGTAGGCCACCGCCCAGCGCGGTGCCCGCGAGGTAGCCCCAAGTCGCCGCTGCTGGGCGAAGTCGTCCACCTTGACCACGATGCCGTCGATCTCGTGTTCGATCTGGTGACGCCGATCGCCCCAGAAGCCGATGCGCTCGGCCACGGCACCCAGACCTGCGACCCGGCTGGTGTGCTCGGACACCGGCAGCCCCCAGGTCTTCAGTGCGATATAGGCCTGGTGCAGGGTGGTCGGCCGGAAGCCCTCGATATGACCCAGCCCGTGACAGATCATCCGCAGCGGCCGGCGCGCCGTGACGCCCGGGTTTTTCTGCCGCAGCGATCCGGCGGCGCTGTTGCGGGGGTTGGCGAAGGGCGGCTTGCCCTCGGCCACCAGGCTGGCATTGAGATTGTTGAAGTCGGCGACCATGAAGAACACCTCGCCGCGCACCTCGAGGACCGCCGGTACAGGGTAATCACCTGTGCCGGTGAGGGTCTCAGGAATGTCGACGATAGTGCGGGCATTGAGGGTGACATCCTCGCCGACCCGGCCGTCGCCGCGGGTGGCGGCCCGATCGAGTCGGCCGTTGCGGTAGACCAGTGCGATGGCGACGCCGTCGATCTTGAGCTCGCAAAGATACTTCGGGTCCGGCCCGAGTTCGTTCTCCACCCGGACCGACCATGCGGCCAACTCGTCGGTGTCGAAGACGTCGTCGAGACTGAGCATCCGTTGGAGATGTTCGGCCGCGGTGAACTCGGTGGCGAATCCCGCGCCGCCGACCAGTTGAGTGGGCGAATCCGGCACCCGCAGTTCGGGAAAACGCTGCTCCAGGGCGACGAGTTCGTTGAAGAGCGCATCGAATTCCGCGTCGGAGACGAT
>CAZGPT010000205.1:0-4498 GCA_964527015.1 uncultured Mycobacterium sp.
CCCTTCTTCATGTACTACGCCCCCGGTGCCACCCACGCCCCGCACCACGTGCCGGCCGAGTGGTCGGACAAGTACCGCGGACAGTTCGACGACGGCTGGGACGTATTGCGCGAAAGGATGCTGGCCCGCCAGAAGGACCTCGGGGTGATCCCCACCGACGCCGATCTGACACGCCGCCACGACGAGATCCCCGCCTGGGATGACATGCCGGATGAACTCAAGCCGGTGCTGGCCCGGCAGATGGAGATCTACGCCGGTTTCCTGGAGCAGACCGACCACGAAATCGGCCGCCTGATCGACGCCATCACCGATCTCGGCGTCCTGGACGACACGCTGATCTACTACATCATCGGCGACAACGGCGCGTCGGCGGAAGGCACACTCAACGGCTGCTTCAACGAGATGTGCACCCTCAACGGCATGCCCGGCATCGAGACCACCGAGTTCCTGCTCTCGAAGATCGACGACTTCGGCACCCCGGACGGCTACAACCACTATGCTGCCGGCTGGGCTCATGCGCTGTGCGCTCCCTACCAGTGGACCAAGCAGGTCGCCTCGCACTGGGGCGGCACCCGCAACGGCACCGTGGTGCACTGGCCGAACGGGTTGACCGACCCGGGCACGACACGCGATCAGTTCCACCACGTCATCGACGTGGTGCCGACGATCCTGGAGGCCGCGGGCATCCCGGCGCCGTTGTCGGTCAACGGAATTCAGCAGGCGCCGCTGGAGGGCGTGAGCATGATGGCCACCCTGCGCGACGGTGACGAACCGGAGTCCCACCTCGTCCAGTACTTCGAAATGATGGGCAATCGCGGGATCTACCACAACGGCTGGACCGCGGTCACCAAACACCGGACGCCCTGGAAAGCGGACGCGCCGGTCCCGTTCGACGACGACGTGTGGGAGCTCTACGGGCCCCAGGACTGGACCCAGGCCCATGACCGTGCCGCCGACGAGCCGCAGAAACTCGCCGAACTGCAACGCCTCTGGCTCATCGAGGCGGTCAAGTACAACGTGGTCCCACTCGACGACCGCGGCTTCGAACGGATCAATCCCGACATCGCCGGGCGACCCCAGCTCATCCGCGGCAACAGCCAACTGCTCTTCGACGGCATGCGGGTCAGCGAGCACTGCGTGGTCAACATCAAGAACAAGTCCCATTCGGTGACCGCGAATGTCGTGGTTCCCGACGGCGGCGCGGACGGCGTGATCGTCACCCAGGGCGGCCAGGCCGGCGGCTGGTCGCTGTACGTGCACGACGGCAGGCTCAAGTACTGCTACAACTTCTTCGGCATCCAGTACTTCGTCGCGACCGCCGAGACAGCCCTGCCGGCGGGCCCGCGCCAGGTCCGGATGGAGTTCTCCTGCGACGGCGGCGGGCTGGCCAAGGGCGGCGACGTCACCCTGTTCTACGACGGGAAGGCCGTCGGAAGCGGCCGGGTGGACGCCACGGTCCCGATGGCCTTCTCCGCCGACGAGGCCTGCGACGTCGGGTCGGACACCGGGTCACCGGCCTCCCCAGACTACGGACCCACCGGAAACCGGTTCACCGGCACCATCGAGTGGGTGCAGATCGACATCGGTGCCGACAGCCACGACCACCTGATCTCCGCCGAGGACCGGGTGAACCTCGCGATGGGCAAGCAGTAACGTCGCCGATCAGAAGACGATCAACTCGGCCCTCACCGAGGCCGAGGAGCAGTTCGTCACCACCCTGCTGGTCGCGCCACCATCGAATCAACGACGGCATGCGGGATCTCGGTGCACAACAGCGCCTGGCCCTCCACGATCAGCACCGGGCGCTTCTCGGACGTGCCGTAGTAGACGTCCACCGCCTCCAGGGACTGATCGTTCTCCAGTACAACGACACCGGAATGCGTTGCGCGGTAATACGAATGCGGATGCCCTTCCCACTCGTCCATGGTCGCCAGCTGATGGCCGGTCAGGGCCAGCACCGGATGGACCTCGACCCGGCCGGGCAGTCGCATCAGGGTGGCGATCACCGAGCCGTCACGATGCCGACGCGCGTCACACCAGACCGCAGCCCACCCGATGACCGCCGCCCGCAGGGCGATGACGCTCTGCCCGTCGAAGAAATCGGGTTGGCTCAGTAACTTGTCGACATCGGGATTGGAACCGTAGGCCAGCACCAGATGGCGGTCAGCGAGATCGACAGCCGCGCCGGTCTCACGGTCACTCCAGCCCTGGCCGTCGGTCTGCAGGCCGCGCAATTCACCGTCGGGTTCCAGCTGCCACGACCCGGTGGGCCGCATGCCGGGGTAGTCGGCCGGCGCGGTTGGCGTCATATCGGTCCCGGACCACGTCGCCGGCGGGAACAGCTGGAGGGACTGTTCGGATCCAAGACTTCTCATAGGCCGCTCGGCATGGGCCACGGTACCGCGACGGGTTCACGTGCCGTCCCACCATCGCCGGGCGATCTGGAGCTAGCGGGCGTCATCGTCGTCCCAGTCGATGCCGAGAAGCCGCGCCGACATCGCCGCCGCCCGGACCGCGCAGGAGAAGTACAGGCTGGGCAGCAGTCCCTCGTGCAAGAGCGCATTGGGGATGAAACCGTTGAAACAGATAATGCCGTCGACGTACACATAGCTGCCCAAGCCGTAACCGGACGGGTTCTCGGTCAGGTCCGCACGGTTGAGATCCAGCGCCAGCCGGATACCGTCGGCGTCGGTGGCCGCCCGGTGCGGGAAGCGCTGCACGATCAGCAACCCGTTGCCGTAGATCGGGTGCGGTTGTGTGCCGAGGAACTGACACAACGAGGACCGATCTCCATAGGGGAACTCAACGGTCAATCCCAGCCCCCCGCTGGTGGCCCCGACTGACGGCCGTTGCTGCATGTACTGAGTGACGACCTGAGCGAAGTCGGCCTCCTGCAACGGTAACGGTTCGGCACCCTGGTTGGCGAAAACCCCCGCGGCGAAGGCCATCTCGTCTGGGTCGATCCGCTCGCCGCGATCCGGGTGACCGCTGAGGGCAACACGCGCACCGAAGAGCTCCGCCAGTTGCGGGCCGAAGATCCGCGCCTCGCTGAGCTGCAGAACCGCCGCGGCGCTGAGCAGAATTCCCATCCAGGAGGCGATCTCGTCGTGCACCCGGGCCAGCGAGCACAGGCTCAGCGTCGCGGTGTCGGGGTCATAGACCGGGCCGGCCATCGAGGCGAACCTCATCGGCCCGTCATTGAGTTCGGCCAGCGTCGTATCGGTCAACTCCACATCCGCCATCAATTCGGTTCGTACGGCGACCAGGTAGCCGGTCATCCCGTCCGGCGCGCTCTGCTCGCCGACGATCTCGACGGTCTGGGCGTTGCCGGCGGCCCACCAGGTGAACCCATCGGGCGTTCTGACCGACCACTCGTCATCGACCTGAAGCTGTTGGTTGTAGAGAAAGTCGATGACCTTTCGGCCGGCATTCATGGCTCCCGCTTCCCGTCGGTTGTCGTTGAGCCCACGCTACCGGCGGACCATTCCGGGGATCGGCAGTGCACGACAGGCCACCGCCCGGGATCGCGGCCCGGTGGCACCGGAGTCACCGCGCCGGGGCGGGTGCGACGACGTCCGCGCCGTGCGGGACGTAGTTCTCGAAGGTGATGGTGGGCTGGTTGTCCCACCGGTAGGCCACCAGGGTGCCGTCCTTGCCGGCGCTGAAGTCGACGCACGCGGTGTAGTCGGTCCAATCCTCGAGGTGCACCGGGGTGTTCTGACGCCAGTAGTGGCCGTAGATCACCGGGACGGTGGCGTTGTAGACGAACGAGCGGTCACGTTCATCGACCGCGATGTCCGGCAGCCGCGGATAGGGATTGCCGTCGGCGGTCCGGAAAGCCCGGACCTCCGCGAGGTCCGCCAGTGTGACCGCCCCGCGGGTGCCACCAGCGGACCCGCGCTTTGCTCCGCGGGTGCCCGTCCTTGTCCACGTAAGCAGGTGCGCCGTAGTCCACGAGACTGACCTCGGGCCCCTTGAGCAGGATCTCCACAGCTTCATACAGTTCGCTGCCCGAGGTGGAGGCCGCCACCAGGTGCTCGGTGCTCGAGAGCCGTTCGGATCCGCATACCGACCGCACCACCGTCATCGACGGTTCGTGCCAGCAGGCGTGGACCACCCGCACACCACCGAGGTCGAGCCACAGTGGCAACGTCATGAACCACTCGAGATAGTGCCGCTGCTGCCCGGCGGTCAGCTGGGCGAGGAACGCGGCATGCTGCCGGTTGTTCTTCTCGTTGTGCGCGCGCAGGAACTCCCCCGGCCGCTCGGGATGCTCGGTGCCGTAGGCGATGGCGTTGAACTCGTGATTGCCCAAAACCATTTGCGCCGAGCCGCTCTCGACCATGGCCTTGACGATCTGCAGAACCCGAAGCTGTTCGGGGCCGCGGTCGATGAGGTCCCCCACGAACACCGCCGAACGCTGGTCGTGGCGGTACGCCCCCGTCACCGCGTCGAGGGTGTAGCCGAGGCTGCGCAACCGATCTTCGAGCTTGGATGC
>CAZGPT010000206.1:0-2857 GCA_964527015.1 uncultured Mycobacterium sp.
AGGCCAGGTTCAGCAGGATGAACGGGTAGGGATCCCAGCGAAGGCTCACCGCGAACAGGTTCAGGGTGATCCAGACGATGACGAGGATGGTCTGCCAGAGCAGATAGCGGCCGGTGCCCAGGAACCGGGCGATGGACTCGCTGAACTGACCGACCGCCTCCGGGTCGAAGTGCAGCGACGGCCGCCGGGAGCTCAGCGGGGTGTCCAGGCGCTGGCGGGGATCGCTCATGTCGGCTTCCCGGACAGCACGTTGGGGCCGGCGTCTTCGAAGCTCTCCCGCCAGTCCGGTGGGAGCAGGTGGTCGAGCACATCGTCCACGGACACCGCTCCCAGTAGATGGCCTTCATCGTCGACGACCGGGCCGCAGACCAGGTTGTAGGCCGCGAAGTAGCGTGTCACCCCACCCAGCGCGGAGTCCGGGTTGAGGCTGGGCAGGTCATTGTCGACTATCCCGCTGACCAGATGCGCCGGGGGCTCCCGCAGCAGCGCCTGCAGATGTACGCAGCCCAGATAGCGACCTGTCGGGGTGGCCGTCGGCGGACGCACCACGAAGACCAGCGATGCCAGGGCCGGCGTCAGGTCGGGATCGCGAACCCGGGCCAGCGCCTCGGCCACCGTGGTGTCCGGGGCCAGCACCACCGGATCTGAGGTCATCAGGCCACCTGCGGTGTCGGGGGAGTGGCTGAGCAGTCGCCGCACCGACTCCGAGTCCTCCGGGTCCATCCGGCGGAGGAGCTTCTCGGCCTCGGTCGGGTTCAGCACACCGAGAAGGTCGGCGGCATCGTCGGGCTCCATCGCCTCGAGCACGTCGGCGGCGCGCTCGGTGTCCAGTTGACCCAGCAATTCGGTCTGGTCGTCGGCGGAGAGTTCCTGCAGGATGTCGGCCAGTCTCTCGTCATCGAGGGCGTTGATGACCTCGATGCGCCGCTTGGACGGCAGGTCGCGCAGCGCGTCGGCCACCTCGATCGGTCTGCGCCCCTCGAACTGATGCAGCAACTGGGCCACCCCCTGGCCCGGCATCGCCAGACCCGACGGGGTGAGGCCGGCAACGTTCTGCCACTCCACAACCACTACTGCCGCGCGGCGGCCGAGGCGTCGCTGGTTTCGGACCGCAACCCGGGTTACCAGCCAGTCGCGGGTACGGGTCTGCTCGATACCCAGGTCGACGACCACCACGTCCAGCCCGGCCAGCTGCTCCTGTTCGGGGTCATTGACCCGGACCCGGGTGTCCAGCACCTGACCCAGCACCATCACCTCGCCGGGGCGCTGGGCGAACCGGCTCAGAGAGACGTTGCCGGTGGTCAGCGTCACCGCACTCGGCTCGATGGCGGTCACCCGGAGAATCGGAACGAAAATCCTTCGGCGGGTCGGCAATTCGACGACCAGGCCCAGCACCCTGGGCTGCCGGCGAACGATGCTGATGCTGATGACCAGGTCGCGCACCCGGCCCAGGGATTCGCCATCGGGTCCCAGCACGACCATTCCCGCCAGTCGCGCCGCGTATACCCTGTTCACCGACGCCATGACTACAGAGCGTACAAAGCGCACGTACGAGGGGTAGGAGTCAGCGGGTGGACTTCCGGTATCGGCCCCGTCGAACCTGCCTATCGGTTCCGGGCAGCAATCCGAAGATGATCGAGAAGGCCAAGAGTCTGGCGGCTGACCAGGTGTTCCTCGACCTCGAGGATTCCGTCGCAATCGATGCCAAGCCGGCGGCCCGGACGACGGTGGGCGCGGCACTGGCCGCCCCGGGCTGGTCGGGCCAGCTGCGCGGCATCCGGGTCAACGACTGGACGACGCCGTGGACCCACGTCGATGTCATTGACGTGGTGTCGGCCGCCGGCGCCCACCTGGACGTCATCGTGCTGCCCAAGGTCTCTGATGCCAACCATGTGCACGCGTTGGATTTGTTGCTGACCCAACTGGAGCGCAGCCACGGTCTGCCGCTGGGCCGCATCGGGATCGACGCTCAGATCGAGGATGCCCGAGGACTGAGCAATATCGCCGCGATCGCCGGTGCCCCGCGGGTCCAGGCCCTGGTGCTCGGGCCGGCCGACCTGATGGCCAGTCTCAACATGCGCACCCAGGTCGTCGGTGAGCAACCCCCGGCCTATGACGTCGGTGACGCCTACCACCACGTCTTGATGACCATTCTGGTCGCCGCCCGCACCAACGGGGTGGCCGCGATCGACGGGCCTTATCTCAGGGTGCGCGATATCGAGGCCTTCCGCCGGGTGGCCGGCCGCTCGGCGGCGCTGGGCTACGACGGCAAGTGGGTGCTGCATCCTGACCAGATCACGGCCGGTAACGAGGTCTTCTCGCCCACCCAGGATGAATTCGACCATGCCGTACGGGTTCTGCAAGCCTATGAGTGGCACACGTCGTCGGCCGGTGGTGCGCGTGGTGCGGCGATGCTGGACGAGGAGATGATCGACGAGGCCAGCCGAAAGATGGCACTGGTGGTGGCGGCCAAAGGGTGGGCAGCCGCGATGACCCCGCAGGCGGCGCCGTTCGTACCGCCCATCTAGCGGCTGGAATTCAGTTCCGGGCGGCGTCAGTTCCGCGCAGCTTCAGTTCCAAGCGTAGGTCATCCAGACAATGCTGATCACCAGCGATGCCACCCCGATGACGATGCCGGCTACGGCCAGACCGTAGCCGCCCTCCCGGGAACGCTTGATCTGGTTGAGTGCCAGCGCGCCCAACACGATCCCGACGATGGAGCCGATCCCGCATAACAAACCGAACACCGAGGCGATGATCGAACCGATCGCGAGCCTGTTGGTGCGGTCCGGCGGCGGTGGTGGATATCCCGGCTGGTAGTAGTAGCCGCCCGGATAGGGGGCCCCGTACTCCGGCG
>CAZGPT010000206.1:2957-4482 GCA_964527015.1 uncultured Mycobacterium sp.
GGCGGATAACCCGGGGCCGGCGGGAAGTTCTGCCCGGGCGGTCCGGGCGGGAGGGGCGGGGCGGGCGGCGGGAACGCCCCCGGCGGGGGGTACTCGCCATAATTCGGCGCCGGATAGGTCTCAGATCCGTAGGCGGGAGAATGCTCAATCGGCGGAACTTCATATCCGCCCAGTGGTGGCTGCTGCCCTTGGTTCTGCGGCTTTTCCCCAGGGTCACCGCCGGCAGCTGTCATGCTGATCAACCTAGCCTAAGAACCACCGACACGTCGGTGGCTTGTCTGGATGACGAAGCCGGTTGTCAGAGCCGATCAACAGAGGGGAATATTGCGACCATGACCAGTCCATTTCCACCCGCGCGAAATCCCGGTGGGGTGCCCGGTGGTCCTGCCGGCCCGGCGCGCAGGGGTGCGACGGGACTACCGACGCCGCCGAAAGGCTGGCCCGTTGGCTCCTACCCCACCTACGCCGAGGCGCAGAAAGCCGTCGACTATCTGTCCGACAACCAGTTCCCGGTTCAGCAGGTGACCATCGTCGGCGTCGACCTGATGCAGGTGGAGCGTGTCACCGGGCGGCTGAACTGGCCGAAGGTTCTCGGCGGCGGCGTGCTCACCGGCGCCTGGCTGGGGGTGTTCATCGGCTTGGTGCTCGGGTTCTTCAGTCCCAATCCGGCGCATTCGCTGCTCGTCGGCGTCATCGCCGGTGTCGTGTTCGGTCTGATCACCTCGTCGATTCCCTACGCGATGTCCAAGGGCACCAGGGATTTCAGTTCGACCATGCAACTGGTGGCGGGCCGGTATGACGTGTTGTGTGACCCGCAGAATGCCGAGCGAGCCCGGGACATGCTGTCACGCTTGACCATATAGCCGCTGGTCGCAGGACTACAGTAGCCCGGTGGCGGAGCGCGGAAGGTCCGGAAGCTCCGGAAGGTGGAGCGCGGTGACGATCAAGGGCGGGCAGGTCCGGCGGGCGGCTGTGATCGGCCTGGCCGCCCTGACTGCCGCCTCGGTGGTCTCGGCCTGCGGGGCCGGTGCTGACGACGGGGTGGTCAGCTTTTACACCCCGGCCAGTGAGACCGCGACCTTCACCGCGGTGGCCAACCGCTGCAACGAACAACTCGGCGGGAAGTTCCGGATCCAGCAGTTCAGCCTGCCCAAGGGCGCCGATGACCAGCGACTGCAACTAGCCCGGCGGATCACCGGCAACGACCGCACGCTGGACATCATGGCCCTGGACGTGGTGTGGACCGCGGAGTTCGCCGAGGCGGGCTGGGCGCTGCCGTTGTCCGACGATCCGGCCGGGCTGGCTGAGGCCGACGCCACCACCGACACCCTGTCCGGTCCGGTCGAGACCGCCACGTGGCAGGGCAAAATGTATGCCGCCCCGGTAACCACCAACACCCAGATGCTCTGGTACCGGCCGGATCTGGTGTCACCGCCACCGGCCACCTGGGATCAGATGCTGACCGATGCGGCCAGGCTGCACGCCGAGGGTGGCCCCAGTTGGATCGCGGTGCAGGCCAAGCAGT
>CAZGPT010000207.1:0-2280 GCA_964527015.1 uncultured Mycobacterium sp.
GCGGGATGGGTTCGGAGGACACCAACTTCCACGCCGAGGTCTACCGGCGGATGGGTTACTCCCAGGTGGTCGACGATGTCACCGCGCTGTTCCGCGCCGGCCGCAAGGACGAGGCGGCGGCGTTAATCCCCGATGAACTCGTCGACGACGCCGCGATCGTCGGCGATGTCGACTACGTCCGTAAGCAGATCGGGGCCTGGGAGGCGGCCGGGGTGACGATGATGGTCATCGGTGCGCGCAGTGCGGAGCAGATCCGCGAAGTCGCCGCGCTGATGTGACAACTGCTTGCCAGGTAGTTAGAACACGTTCTAGATTGGCCCGGTGAGGCTGGCGCGTTCAACGCAGTACGTGAGCGTCACCGAACGTCATATCGACATTGCCGACCGAACCGGACACCATCGGACGCTTGGGCAACCCCAACGACGCGAGTTCTTTCGCGTAGGGATGCTCGCCGAGGCGCAGTGTCGCCCCGCCGGGGCGGAACCGCACATCGGAGTTCCGCATCTCCCACGGAACCTCGCGGGTGGTCCCATCGGAGTGGGTGTATGTCTTGAGCACCTGCGGGCGAGAACGATACGTCGGGATCGGCGCCCCGCGGCGGAAGTCCATGCTCGCGATCAGCGACCCACCTTCGGAGACGTCGAAACCGAACTGCTTGTGGTCCCGAACGGTGAAGTCCGCCATGATCTTCGGAAATCCCCAGATGGTTCGACCGGCTTCCAGGGTGAACGACTGATCGACCGGCAGGTGATGAATGAAGGCCGCAGCCTCGCCGAGGGCCCGCAGACCGTGGGCGTGCGAACCCGGCGGATTGACCATGACGCAGGTGCCGAATTCGTTGTATCGGCCCAGATCACCGTCGAGATAACGGGCCAGCATCAGCGTGACCACGGCCCGTCCGGGCCGGAATCTGCACACCTCCAGGCCGCTGTAGTCGATGAGACGCTGGGCGGACTCGGCAGGCACCGAGAACATCGCCGTGTGCACGTCGGCTTTGCGGACCCGCACCGGCATGGTCAGAACGGTTCCCGCGACGGTGTGCTGAACAGCGGACATGATGTCACTGTAGTCGGCAGTGACAGGGATGTGGAGGCGTAGCCGATGACCGGAAAACCCGATATCGACCTGGCTGACGGGAACTTCTTCGCCGACGGGAAGGCCCGCGCGGCGTACCGTTGGATGCGGGCCAACGAGCCGGTGTTTCGGGACCGCAACGGGCTGGCGGCAGCCGCCACCTATCAGGCCGTACTTGACGCTGAACGCGACCCCGAGGTGTTCTCCAACACCGGCGGAATCCGTCCCGACAATCCCGCCATGCCGTACATGATCGATATGGACGACCCCGAACACCTGCTGCGGCGCAAGCTGGTCAACGCCGGGTTCACCCGCAAGCAGGTGACGGACAAGACCGCCGGTATCGAGACGTTGTGTGACACGCTCATCGACGCGGTATGCGAACGCGGCGAATGTGACTTCGTCCGCGATATCGCCGCCCCGCTGCCGATGGCCGTCATCGGAGACATGCTCGGGGTCGTCCCAGCCGACCGGGCAACCCTGCTGAAGTGGTCGGATGACCTGGTCTGCGGGCTGAGTTCGGCGGCCGATGAAACGGCGCTGCAGGCGGTGATGGAGGCCTTCGCCGGCTATTCGGCCTTCGCGATGGAGACCACTGCCAAACGACGGGCCGAACCCACCGGTGACCTTTTCTCGATACTGGTGAATGCCGAGGTCGACGGCCAGCGGTTATCTGATGACGAAATCGTCTTCGAGACGCTGCTGATACTCATCGGCGGGGACGAGACCACCCGTCACACGCTCTCCGGCGGCACCGAGCAGCTGCTGCGGCATCCCCATCAATGGAATCAGCTGGTGGCGGATGTCGCGCATCTGCCCGGAGCCGTCGAGGAGATGTTGCGCTGGACCTCACCGGTGAAGAATATGGCGCGGACGGCGATGCGGGACACCGAATTTCACGGAACAGAGCTGCGGCAGGGCGAGAAGATGCTGCTGTTGTTCGAGTCGGCCAACTTCGACGAATCGACATTCGGCGACCCGGAGAATTTCCGGATCGACCGGAATCCCAACAGCCACCTCGCATTCGGATTCGGCACGCACTTCTGTCTGGGCAATCAACTGGCCCGACTGGAACTCAATACGATGCTGCGCAAGATCCTGACGCGGATGCCGGATCTGCGTCTGGCCGACGACTCCGCGCTACCGCTGCGGCCGGCGAACTTCGTCAGCGGTCTGGAGAAGATGCCGGTGTTGTTCACCCCGACG